>NZ_CM001484.1:3570523-3830561 GCF_000243395.2 Saccharomonospora glauca K62
CGGTGACGACCCCGAGGCTGCGTACTGGGTCGCCCGGCTGGCCGTGGACTACCGCCAGGCGTTCAACAAGGACGTCGTCATCGACATGATCTGCTACCGCAGGCGTGGCCACAACGAGGGCGACGACCCGTCGATGACGCAGCCCGCCATGTACGACATCATCGACGCCAAGCGCAGCGTCCGGAAGACCTACACCGAGGCGCTGATCGGTCGCGGCGACATCTCCATGGAGGAGGCCGAGGCCGCGCTGCGCGACTTCTCCAGCCAGTTGGAACACGTGTTCAACGAGGTCAGGGAGCTGGAGAAGCACCCCATCGCGCCGAGCCCGTCGGTGGAACAGCACCAGCAGATCCCGGCTCAGGTGCCGACCGCGGTGACCCGCGACGTCATCGAGCGCATCGGCGACGCGTTCGTCACGCTGCCCGAGGGCTTCACCCCGCACCCGCGCGTCAAGCCGGTCCTGGAGCGGCGCAAGAAGATGTCCCGCGAGGGCAACATCGACTGGGCGTTCGGCGAGCTGCTCGCGTTCGGGTCGCTGGCGCTGGAAGGTCGGCTCGTCCGCCTGTCCGGCCAGGACTCCCGGCGCGGCACGTTCACCCAGCGGCACTCGGTGCTCATCGACCGCAAGACGGGCGAGGAGTACGCGCCGCTGCAGCACCTGTCCGAGGACCAGGGCCGCGTGATGATCTACGACTCGGCGCTGTCCGAGTACGCGGCCGTCGGCTTCGAGTACGGCTACTCGGTGGCCAACTCCGAGGCGCTGGTGATGTGGGAGGCGCAGTTCGGCGACTTCGTCAACGGCGCCCAGACCGTCATCGACGAGTACATCTCGTCCGGTGAGGCCAAGTGGGGGCAGCTCTCCGACGTCGTGCTGTTGCTGCCGCACGGCCACGAGGGCCAGGGTCCCGACCACACCTCCGGCCGCATCGAGCGGTTCCTCCAGCTCTGCGCGGAGCACTCGATGACGGTGGCGGTGCCGTCGACCCCGGCGAACTACTTCCACCTGCTGCGCAGGCACGCCCTCGACGGCGTGAACCGCCCGCTGATCGTCTTCACCCCGAAGTCGATGCTGCGCAACAAGGCGGCGACCTCGGCGGTGGAGGACTTCATCGGCGACTCGAAGTTCCTGTCGGTCATCGGTGAGCAGGAGGTCGACCCGGCCAAGGCCCGCAAGGTGCTGCTCACCTCCGGCAAGCTCTACTGGGAGCTGGTGGCCGAGCGTCGCAAGCGCGAGGCGAACGACGTCGCCATCGTGCGCGTCGAGCAGTACTACCCGCTGCCGAAGAAGAAGCTCGTCGCCGAGATGGAGCGCTACAACAAGAACGCCAAGATCGTCTGGGTGCAGGAGGAACCGGAGAACCAGGGTGCCTGGCCGTTCTTCGGTCTGAACCTCCCGCGCAAGCTGCCCGAGGTGTTCTCGAACCTCGACGTGGTGGCGCGCAGGCCGATGGCGGCGCCGTCGGCGGGCTCGTCCAAGGTGCACGAGGTCGAGCAGAAGGCCCTCATCGCCAAGGCGTTCGAGTAAACCTCGAAACCACGACTCGATGGCGGCGGTACCTCACGGTGCCGCCGCCATCGGCGTTTCCGGGACTCGGGAGTCGAGGGTTGCCTCCCGCGAGCGGGACGCTCAGGCAGCGACGGGGGTGTTCACCGGCTTCGCGGGGACCTCGCCGGTCGCGACGGGCGTGACGATGCTCCGGAAGCCCCGCAGTCGCAGGCTGTTGCTGACGACGAACACCGAGCTGAATGCCATCGCGGCACCGGCGAGCATCGGGTTGAGCAGGCCCGCAGCCGCCAGCGGCAGCGCCGCGACGTTGTAGGCGAAGGCCCAGAACAGGTTGCCCTTGATGGTGGCCAGGGTGCGGCGGGAGAGCCGGATGGCGTCGGCGGCGACGCGAAGGTCGCCTCGGACGAGGGTGAGGTCGCCGGCCTCGATGGCCACGTCCGTCCCGGTTCCCATGGCCAGCCCGAGATCGGCCTGGGCGAGCGCGGCGGCGTCGTTGACCCCGTCACCGACCATCGCGACCACCCTGCCCTCGGACTGCAGCCGCTTGACGACCTCCAGCTTGTCCTTCGGCAGCACCTCGGCGATCACGTCGTCGATGCCGACCTCCGCGGCGACCGCCTTGGCCACGGCCTCGTTGTCGCCGGTCAGCAGCACGGGCCTCAGGCCGAGGGCCCGCAGCTGAGCGACCGCCTCCGCCGACGTGGGCTTGACCTCGTCGGCCACCACGAGCACCGCCCTGGCCCTGCCGTCCCAACCCACGACGACGGCGGTGCGGCCCGCGCGCTCGGCCTCCGCCTTCGCCGCCTCCAGCTTCGGCGGCAGGGAGTGGCTCCACTCGGCCAGCAGGGCGGCACGCCCGACCAGCACGGCCCGGCCGGCCACGACGCCTCGCACCCCGAGCCCCTCGACGTTGGTGAAACTTTCCGGCGTGGCGAGGGAACCGACGCGCTCGGCCGCTCCCCGAGCGACGGCACGGGCGACGGGGTGTTCGGAGGCGTTCTCCAGGGCACCGGCGAGTCGCAGCACCTCGTCGGCGTCCTCGCCCTCGGCGACGTGGACGTCGACCAGCGTCATCGCGCCGGTGGTGACGGTCCCGGTCTTGTCCAGCACGACCGTGTCGACCCGCCGCGTCGATTCGAGAACCTCGGGGCCCTTGATCAGGATGCCGAGCTGAGCGCCGCGCCCGGTGCCCACGAGCAGAGCGGTGGGCGTGGCCAGCCCCAACGCGCACGGGCAGGCGATGATCAGCACCGCGACGGCCGCGGTGAACGCCGCCGAGGTCGAGGCCCCGGCGCCGAGCCAGAACGCGAGCGTGCCCACGGCCAGCGCGATCACGATCGGCACGAACACCCCGGAGACGCGGTCCGCCAGGCGTTGCACGGCGGCCTTGCCGGTCTGCGCGTCCTCCACCAGCTTGGCCATCTGCGCCAACTGCGTCTCGGAACCCACGCGCGTGGCCCGCACCACCAGGCGGCCCCCGGAGTTCACCGTCGCGCCGACGACGGTGTCGCCGGGCCCGACCTCCACGGGAACCGACTCACCGGTGAGCATGCTCGCGTCGACCGCCGAGGTACCTTCCTCCACCACGCCGTCGGTGGCGATCTTCTCCCCCGGCCGGACGACAAAGCGGTCGCCGACGGCGAGCCGCTCCACCGGAATCCGGTGTTCGGTGCCGTCGCGCAGGACGGCGACCTCCTTGGCGCCCAGTTCCAGCAGTGACCGCAGCGCCGCCCCGGCCCGCCGCTTCGACCGGGCCTCGAAGTAGCGTCCAGCCAGGATGAACGTGGTCACGCCCGCGGCGACCTCGAAGTAGATGTTGCCGTCCCCGCTCGTGCGCTCGACGGTCAGTTCGAACGGATGGGTCATTCCGGGCACGCCCGCGCTGCCGAACAGCAACGCGTACAGCGACCAGGCGAACGCGGCAAGCGTGCCCATCGACACCAGCGTGTCCATCGTGGCCGTGCCGTGACGCAGATTCGTCCACGTGGCCCGATGGAACGGCCACGCCGCCCACGTCACCACGGGAGCGGCCAGGGTCAGCGAGATCCACTGCCAGTACTCGAACTGCAACGCCGGGACCATCGCCAGCAGCACCACCGGCACCGAGAGCACGACGGCGCCGATCAACCGCTGCCGGAGCGACCGGGCGGCCGCCTCGTCCCGGTCGGTCTCGTCACCGTCGGTCTCCTCCCGCGGTGGCTCCGGGGGACGAGGCAGCTCGGCGGTGTATCCCGCGGCCTCGACCGTGCTGATCAGCTCGGCCGGGTCCAGCTCCACGGGAAAGGTGACCTTCGCCTTCTCCGTGGCGTAGTTGACGGTCGCCGTGACGCCGTCGAGTTTGTTGAGCTTGCGTTCGACACGGTTGGCGCACGACGCGCACGTCATGCCCCCGATCGCGAGCTCGATGTCGCGGGTGGCCGTGACATCGCTCGCTGCGACGTCGGAACTCAAAGTCCACTCCTCCAGATCGAACGGCGGCTCAGTGTCCGTGGGGTGCGCCGTGGGTGGTCACCGTGAACTCGGCCGTGTGGACGGTGCCCCCGTGTCGGAAGTCGAGGAACAACCGGTAGGTACCCGCGGAGGGCACCTCGACGGCGAACTTGACGTCCCCCGCTCCCGCCTCCCCGGAACCGTCCGGGTGGACGTGCAGGTACGCGAGGTCCCCCGTCCGCAGCGCGACGAGGTGACCGGCCGCTCCCAGGTACGGTTCGAGGTCGGTGACGGGACGATCGTCCTTGCTGACGCTCACGGTGACCGGTGAGGTTCGTCCGGGCGCCAGGTCGCCGACGAGCCGTACCTCGTAGCCGTCGACGTGCGCGATCCGGGAGGGTTCGTGCCGTACCGGCCGGAAGTCGCCCGGTACGGCCAGGTCCACTCCCAGCGTCATCGGCTCTCCCCCGGCGGGGGTGAAGTCCGCGAACGCGCGGTAGCTGCCCGGCTGGTCGATCGTGATCGGCACGCTCCACGTGCCGTCGTCTCCCATCACCGGATGGACGTGCTGGAAGTGGCTCGCGTCGCGGCGCACCAGCACCAGGTGCATTCGCTTGGTGTGTTCGACGTCGAACCGCGTCACCGCCTCGCCGTCCGGCCCCGTGATCCGGAAGGTGAAGGTGTTCTCCTCCCCGGAGGCGAGCGTCGTGTCGGTGGGTGTGAGGGTGTAACCGCCCCGCGACGACGCCAGTCCCTCGGGCAGCTGCCGAGTCGCCCCCGCGACGGTGCCGCCGTGGACGTCCCCGTGCGCGGCGTCCTCGCCACCGCGCACCCCGGCTTCCTCGGTGAGGGGACCGACAGCCGCGCCGACACCCCAGCCACCCAGGGCGACCAGGGCCAGCGACGCACCGTAGGCGGAGAGCTTGACCGCTGTGTTCATGTCGTGCTCGTCTCCGCGCCCGTGATCAGGCGCTCAACGTGTACCCCGCTTCTTCCACGGCCTTGCGGACGTCCTCGATAGCGAGTTCGCGCTCGCTGGTGACCGTCACCTTGCCCGTGGGCAGGTCCACCGCGACGTCGGTGACACCCGCGATCTCACGTACCTCCTCGCTCACCGAGCTGGCGCAGTGGCCGCAGGTCATGCCGGTCACGGTGTAGGTCTGCTCGACCATGTCGTCGTTCCTTTCGTGGTCGTACTACGGGCAGGGGGAAACGGGTTCGAACGTCAGGAACGCACCAACCGCGCGATGGCGTCGCTGGCTTCCTTCACCTTCGCGTCCGCCACCTCGCCACCCTCGGCGATCGCCTGGGCGACACAGTGCCGCAGGTGCTCGTCCAGCAGCCCGAGGGACACGGCCTGCAACGCCTTGGTCGCCGCCGCGATCTGCGTGAGCACGTCGATGCAGTACTCGTCGTTCTCCACCATGCGTTGCAGCCCACGGATCTGGCCCTCGATCCGGCGCAGCCGCCTGAGGTACGCGTCCTTGTCTTCCGTGTATCCCCGCATTCGGACTCCTCGCCTCGTCGACACCGCCGTTCGAGGTTACCCCGTACCCGTATCCCCGAGTCCGGTTTCGGCGCCGCCGACACCGCCCTTTATACCCTAGGGGGGTAAGTCATCGTCAACGCGGGTCCCGCGACAGTGGACACACGAAAAGCCCGCCCGCACGGTTACGCACCGGTGCGGGCGGGCCGCTTCTCGACGAAGGGTGTCAGTCCCCGATCACGGGGTCAGCGTCCAGCTGTTGAGGTAGCCGGTGTCGCCGTAGTAGACGTCGGTCACCCGAAGCTGCCAGGTGCCGTCGGCCGGGGAGCCCGACGCGTCGACCGTGTAGGTCTCCCTCACGTCGTCCCCGGAGTCCCAGCCGGAATTCTTCAGCCGGTGGGTGGTGCCGTCGGGAGTCACCAGGTCGATCCTCAGGTCACCGCGGAAGGTGTGCCGAATGTCCACCTCCACCGTGGTGGTGGCGGAGGCGGCTCGGTCGCAGCCCGCGACGGTCACGGAGCTGGTCACGGTGCGGCCGTCGAGAATCGCCACGCCGGAGGCGTTCGTGACCGGGGCGCACTCGGTGGGTTCGGGTTCGGGCTCGGGCTCCGGGGTGGTGCCGTCGCTTCCCGTGTACAGCAACACGTTGGGCGAGCCGCTGCCCGGATTGCCGACGGCCCCGCTCGTGCCGTTGGCCACCAAGGCGTCCCGCACCTGCTGCGGGGTGGCCGAGGGGTGGTCGGCCAGGTACAGCGCCGCCGCGCCCGCCACGTGCGGCGTGGCCATCGAGGTCCCGCTGATGGTGTTGTAGTCGGAGTCGCTGCCGATCCACGCGGACGTGATGTTGCTGCCCGGCGCGAAGATGTCGAGGCAGCTACCCACGTTGGAGAAGCTCGACCGCGCGTCCGTGCTCGTGGTGGAACCGACGGTAATGGCCTCCTCCGTCCTCGCGGGCGAGGTGTTGCAGGCGTTGGCGCCGTAGTCGTTGCCCGCCGCCACCGCGTAGGTCACGCCCGCGGCGATCGAGCGGCGCACCGCGTCGTCCACCGCGGTGGACACGCCCCCGCCCAGGCTCATGTTCGCCACGGACGGACCGGAGGCGTTCTCGGTCACCCAGTCGATACCGGCGATCACGCCGTCGTAGGAGCCGGAACCCGAGCAGTTGAGCACCCGCACGCCGATCAGCTCGACACCCTTGGCGACGCCGTAGGAGCGGCCACCGATCGTGCCCGCCACGTGGGTGCCGTGGCCGTTGCAATCGTCGGCGTTGCCGTCGTTGTCGACGAAGTCGTACCCGTGGCGAGCCCTGCCCTCGAAGTCCTCGTGCGAGATCCGAATGCCCGTGTCGATGACGTAGACGTCGACGTTCGACGCCGTGGTGGAGTAGCTGTAGGTGTCGTCGAGCGGCAGACTCCGCTGGTCGATCCGGTCGAGGCCCCACGACGGCGGGTTCTCCTGGTCGGCCGTGGCGTGGAAGACGCGGTTCTGCTCCACGTAGGCGACACGGGGGTCGGCCGCCGCCCGCTTGGCCATGGTTTCGCTCATCGTCGCCGAGAAACCGTTGAGCGCGCTGTCGTAGACGTGTTCCACCTGAGCGCCGTGCCGATCGGCGACGTCGGAGACCGTCGCTCCGTCCTTCAACACGACGATGTAGCTGTCGGCGATGGCGCCTTCTGCGTCGGCTCCCAGGATCGTCCCTTCCTGGGCGGAGACGGGGAGGGCCGCTCCCCACACGGTCAAAGCGGCGACCCCCGCGGTGATTCCGGCACCGGCAAGGGATCTACCGCCGAACTTTCGGTGACCTCGCACGTTTCCTCCTACACGTTCCGGTGAACGTTGGCGGAAAACGTAAGCCCGAAACCTTTCGACGGGTACCTCTTGCCTTACCCGGCCCCAGGGGGTAACCGTCGGGTTCGAGCGGCCGCGAAAAGCGGCAAAACCACCCTGTTGGTCCGACCCGAAAGTAGGACCAATCTCTTACTTCGGACGCGTCCGTGCGCCCCGCACGGCCACTGTCGTGTGACATACCCCACTAAATCCGGCTTTAGCACCTGCCGATGGACTCGCCCGCCCCCGGCTCTAGGCTCGCTGTCGTGGATCTCGGTGTGTTCGCACGACAGCATCGGATGGCCGTCACCCTCCTTGCGGAAGGTTGGACGCGCTTCGAGGATCTCGTGCGCGACACCGGACTGCCCCGACGCTCAGTGGAAGAGCTGCTCACCGAACTCGGCGAGGACGTCGAACGCGACCGCGCCTCGCTACGACTGCGTCCGGGCACCGAACGGAAGTGGCTCGACCACGTCGGACGACCGACGACTCCGCCACGGGACCTCGCGGAGGTGATCGAGGCGCACCTCGCCGACGTGCCACCGCCGCTGCCCGCGCTCGACCACGTCCAGGCGACCGCCGACACCGTGCTGCGCCGGGCCCTGTGGTTGGACGAGCACTACGACCTCGGGCAGGTGAGGATCGTCTTCGTCGGGGACCACGACCTGACCTCGCTGGCGGTCCGGGAGCTGCGCGCCGACGCCGACCTCGCCGTGGTGGACGTCGACGACCGCGTGTTGGAACACATCGACCGCCGCGGTCGGGGCACGATCCGCACCGTCCACGCGGACCTGCGATTCGGGCTGCCCCGCGCCGTGGCGGGCACCGCGGACATCGTGTTCAGCGACCCGCCGTACACCCCGGAGGGCATGGCGTTGTTCGCGTCTCGGGCCGTCGAGTGTCTCGCCGACCCCACGAGCGGCCGCGTCGTGCTGGCCTACGGCTACAGCCGCCGCCATCCCACGCTGGGCCACCAGACTCAGAAGGCACTGCTGAACCTGGGACTGACGTTCGAGGCGATCGTGCCGGACTTCCACCGCTACCACGGTGCGCAGGCCATCGGCAGTACCGCGGATCTCTACGTCTGCCATCCCACTCCGCGAGCCCGGAAGAAGGCCAAAGGCACCCAGGCCATCTACACCCACGGGCCCCGCTCCGTGGAGGCCGAGGGCACCACCACCGCGTCCCGGAAGACCCTTGACGCCCTGGTGACTTTGGCGGGAGAGGGCGGAAGGAAGGTCACCACGGCGGGTCCGGACTGGACGAAACCGATCACCGCCGAGCCGGGAACCGCCGTGGCCCTGGACCTGTCCGGCGATCCCGGTCCGTGGTTGCCGCGGGTGTTGCTGGCCACGAACGCCGAACGCGTGGCGGCCCTGGTCCCCAACTCCCACCCGGACCTCGCCGACGCCGCTTCCCAGGCCGCGTTGATCGAACTCGTGGCGTGCAAGTACCGACTGCGGCTGCTGCGCAGCACCCCGGACAACAAACACGCCGTGGTGATCGCGGAGCGGGTCGAGGCCCCCGAGGGCTCTCCGTCCGCGAGTTCGGTGTGGGCCCGCGCGCACGCCCGCCTCGGCAACGTCTGGCCCGAGGCGCCCGCCGAACTGGCGGACCTGCGGCTCATCGACCTGCCCCGACATCGGATCGTCGAGGTCCTCCGTCGACTGACGGAGGACGGTTCGACGGACTAGAAGATTTGACGGACTAGAACTTGCGGCTCGCGGGGAGAGCCAGCAGGAGCAGGATCACGGCGCTGAGCACGATGCCCAGGGCACCGCCCCTGCCTTCCACGACGATCCACGACACGACGTTGAGCACAATGTCGACGCCGGCCGCGGCGAACAGCACGGGCGTCTTGCACTTCAACGTCATGACGCCGCCCCAGATGCAGGCGCCGCCTACCAGCAGCGACGCCAGCCCCAGGAGCATGATGATGGTTCCGAGGTCCGTACCCAGGTTCCAGGTTTTTTCGAGGTCGTCGACCACCGAACCGCCGAGGACCCAGAGCAGCCCACCCAGGATCTCGAAACCGGACAGCACGAACGCGATCACCGCCGCGGCCGTGAGCGTTCCGGGCCGCTCCCGACCCATCGAGTGGATCTCCCCAGCCGTCGGGCTGGCGGGCAGCGGCGCCGAGGCCATCGGCGCGGGCGGCATCGGCTGCATGCTGGGTTGCTGCGACTCCTGCGGATAGCCGGGACCGGAAGGGCCTACCGACATCGTTCTCCTTCTCTCCAAGCAATGTCCTTGCTTACTGAGAGGACATCGCAACACAACCGGTTCCCGTAACGTGTGACTCCGAACAGGAGGCGGGCATCCGGTGACCTCAGCCGGATGCCCGCCCCTCGTCAACGCGAGATCGCCGAGGCGACGCCGTCCGACTCGGCGGCCTTCGCGACCGCGTCGGCCACCTGGGGAGCGACCCGCTCGTCCAGCGGACTCGGCACGATCCGGTCGACGGCCAGCGAATCCGCGGCCACGGACGCGATCGCGTCGGCCGCCGCGAGCTTCATGTTCTCCGTGATCGCCGTGGCACCCGCGTCGAGCGCCCCCTTGAACACCCCTGGGAACGCCAACACGTTGTTGATCTGGTTGGGGAAGTCGCTGCGGCCCGTGGCGACCACCGCCGCGTAGGAGGCCGCGACGTCCGGGTGCACCTCGGGGTCCGGATTGGACAGCGCGAAGACGATCGGATCGGGTGCCATGGTGGCGAGCAGCTCACCGGGCACTGTGGAACTCGACAGCCCGATGAAGACGTCCGCACCCTTCAACGCCTCGGCGAGCCCACCCCGCAGCTTCAGGGAGTTGGTGAACGTCGCGAGTTCCGCCTTGACGGGGTTGAGGTCGTCCCTGCCGCTGTGCACGATGCCCTTCGAGTCCAGCACCGTGATGTCGCCGACGCCCGCCGCCCGCAGGATCTTGGCACACGCCACCCCGGCCGCACCGGCCCCGGAGATGACCACGCGCTGATTCCTCATCTCACGACCGAGCACCCGGCTGGCGCCACGCAGAGCGGCCAGCACCACGATCGCCGTGCCGTGCTGGTCGTCGTGCATCACCGGGCAGTCGAGCGCCTCGACCAGCTTGGCCTCCAACTCGAAGCAGCGCGGCGCCGAGATGTCCTCCAGGTTCACGGCGCCGAACGACGGCCTCAGTCGCACCAGCGTCTCGACGATCTCGTCGACGTCGGTGGTGTCGAGTACGAGCGGGATGGAGTCGAGTCCGGCGAACGTCTTGAAGAGCACCGCCTTGCCCTCCATGACCGGCAACGACGCCTTCGCCCCGATGTCGCCGAGACCGAGTACCGCCGTGCCGTCGCTCACCACGGCGACGAGGCGGTCGGCCCACGTGTAACGCGCGGCCAGCGCGGCGTCGTCGGCGATGGCACGACTGACCTTCGCCACACCGGGGGTGTAGGCGATGGACAGATCACGCGCCTGGCTGATGGGGCGGGTGGCGGCCACCGAGAGCTTTCCGCGCTCGTGGCCGTTGAAGATGTCTTCGTCGCTCACCTGAGCCTGGGACACGTCAAAACTCCATGACTGGCGAACGGGGACATGACAGGTCGGCCTGACATTCCCCGTGGATGTGGGTTCCTCCACACGGCGGGTCGGCGCGGTAGCGCACCCCTCCGTCGAGGGCGTCCGGCAAGGCCCGTGGTGAGGTGGGTGAAAGGCACCGTGGCCGCGGACGCAGCGGTCCGCTCAGTGTGCCAGTACGGGCCCTCCCTCTGCCGCCGGGGTGCGGTTGAGATCACAGGAGAAGCCACTCTTTTGGCTGGTCAGTGGACTATTAGAAAGACGTCCGTCCGGCTTGCATGGCCTCCGTCGGAACTTCCCACCCCCGCTCTCTAAGCTGGCGCCTATGGACGTGCGCGAACTGGCCGTGCGGGACGCCTACGAATTCATCCCTTCGGTTTTTCCCGACCAGCGAGGCTTTTTCGTGGCCCCGTACCAGGAGCCGGCGTTCGTCGACGCGGTGGGACACCGGCTGACCGTCGCGCAGACCAACAACACCGTCTCGCGGCGCGGCACGATACGCGGCGTCCACTTCAAGGAAACCCCTCCCGGCCAGGGCAAGTACGTGTACTGCGCCCGCGGCTCGCTGCTCGACGTGGTCGTGGACCTCCGTGTCGGCTCCCCCACGTTCGGCCGTTGGGAAGCCGTCCGGCTCGACAGCAGGACACTGCGCAGCGTCTACCTCGCCGAAGGGCTCGGCCACGCGGTCATGGCCCTGGAGGACGACACCGTGATGACGTATTTGTGCTCCACCGGGTACGAGCCGGAGATCGAGCACGGCATCACCCCGCTCGACCCGGAGCTGGGCCTGCCCTGGCCGTCCGACGTCGAACCGATCCTGTCGGAGAAGGACGCCGCGGCTCCCACCCTCGCCCAGGCGCGGGAGGCCGGCCTGCTGCCGCACTACGACGACTGCGTCGCCCACTACGAGCGACTGCGCAAGGCCGAGTCCGAGACGACGTCGCCTTCACCCGAACGAGCCCACGGGTGAAGCGTCGTCCCTTTCGCAGGACGGCCTCTCTTTGCGCAGGAAGACGGCTATATTGCTGACGTGCCCGAGCACCGTCTGTTCCTCCTGCGCCATGCCCTGACCGAGTGGTCCTCGGTCGGCCGGTACGCAGGCAGGGCCGATCCGCCCCTGACCGCCGTTGGGGAGCGACAGGCACACGCCGCCGGGCGCACCTACGCACTCATGTCGGACGACGTTCCCACCCTCGTGCTCAGCAGCCCTCGTCAGGCCACCCTCCGGACCGCCGAACTGGCCGGTCTCTCCGTGTCCGGCACCAGCGACGACCTCGTGGAGTGGGACTACGGCGCGTACGAGGGCAAGACCCCCGCCGAGGTGCACGACGAGACCCCCGGCTGGACGGTGTGGTCACACCCGGTGCCGGGCGGCGAAAGCGTCGAGCACGTGGAACGCAGGGCCGACGCGGTGCTCGACCGGGTGCGGAACGAACTCGTCCGGCATCCCGTCGCGCTCGTGGTGCACGGCGACTTCGGCCGGGTGCTGATCGCGCGGTGGCTCGCCCTCCCGGCCGGGGCGGGCAGGCAGTTCGGCCTCGACCCGGCCAGTCTCACCGTGCTCGACCACGCCGACCACGGTCCTCGCCTGCTCCACCTCAATCTCCCGCCGTCCTGACAACCCTCGCACGAAAGGAAATCCTTGGACAGCAGAATCCGCCGTGTCCGCGAATCGGACGTGGACACCGTCGTGGAACTCGTGCACGACCTCGCCGAGTACGAGAAGGCCCCGCACGAATGCCACCTTACGTCGGAACAGCTGCACACAGCACTGTTCGGCCCCAATCCGGCGCTGTACGGGCACGTCGCCGAGGTCGACGGCCGCGTCGTCGGATTCGCGCTGTGGTTCCTCAACTTCTCGACCTGGCGTGGCGTGCACGGTATCTACCTCGAGGACCTCTACGTCCGCCCGGAGATGCGGGGCCGGGGCCTCGGCAAGGCACTGTTGGCAACGCTCGCCAAGGAATGCGTCGACCGCGGCTACGCCCGGCTGGAGTGGTGGGTACTGAACTGGAACCCGGCCATCGGCTTCTACAAGTCCCTCGGCGCCGAGGCGATGGACGAATGGACCGTCTACCGGCTCACCGACGAACCGCTGACCGCGCTGGCGTCCGAGGCACCCACCGGCGAGAGCTGACCCGGCACGAGCGGGGTGTGTGACGAGATGCCGTGCCCGTCACTCGCCCCGCTTCTCACGTTCGGCGGCCCGGCCCGCCGCCCCGCCGCGACGCGCGGCCTCCTCCTCGGTCTCACCGGCGCGTTGGCCCAGCACCCACGCCCGCGACGGCTCCCGGAACAGCAGCACCACCACGGCGGCCCCCACGATCATCACCGGGACGCCGAAACCCGGCTGGTCGGACGGCCCCGTGGCGTACCATCCGACGCCGATCACGACGAGGTTCACCACCAACGCGGGCGAGCGCGCCCAGGTCTTGCCGAGCAGCAACGCCGCCGCGCACGCGAGCACCCCCGCCGCCAGCACCACGTAGTAGGCGATCTCCGCGGCGACGTTGCCCCCGGCCATGGCGGGCTCGTCACCCGCGTTCACGGCGAGCAACACCCCGAAGACCAGGAGCGCCAGCCCCGGAAGGGCCGTGAGCACTCCGGCGAGGCGTACCTGACGGGGCGCGGGGGAGACAAGGTCGCTGATCGGCACGGTGCTGCCTTTCTGAGCGATGCAGACATGGACGACGCGGTGGAAGTGACACTGCGTGAACGTCTTCGATGGTATGCCACCCGGTCGGACGTTTTATCCGGCCTGCGCAGCGGGCAAAGATTCAGGTGTCGTCGATGAGCGGGCGGTCGTGCCCGGGGTGCACTCGTCACGACGCTGTCGGAGAACTCGCGAGAGGACACGGGAGGCGGCAGGCGGAAGCGAACGAGTGAGCAGGTCCCGCGGTGGCCGTGGGCACGCAGTGACGAGATTCGCAGGAGGAGTTGGGCGCGCGGATGCCGCTGACGGCCTCCCCTCGCCTACTCTGCGCCTGGTGCGCGCTGTTCTCGTCGTCAACCCTCAGGCAACCGCAACCACACCGGCCGGTCGTGACGTGCTCGCACACGCGCTGGCCAGCCAGGTGAAGCTCGACGTGGTCGAGACCGACTACCGAGGGCATGCCACGGTCGTGGCACGTGCCGCCGCGGCCGACGAGGTCGATCTCGTGATCGCCCACGGCGGTGACGGCACCGTCAACGAGGTCGTGAACGGCTTGCTCTCGGTCAAGGGCGGCAGCCCCGGCTCCTACGACTCGGTGCCGATGCTGGGCGTGGTGCCGGGAGGGTCGGCGAACGTGTTCGCCCGTGCCCTCGGAATGCCGCGCGACCCCGTCGAGGCGACCCACCACCTGCTGAACGCGCTCGAACAGGGCCGCAGCAGGCAGGTAGGGCTCGGCCGTGCCAACGACCGGTGGTTCACGTTCAACGCCGGGATGGGCTGGGACGCGGACGTGGTCGCGGCGGTGGACAGGCGACGCGGCAAACGCACGAGTCCCTCGCTCTATCTCCGCACGGCCGTGCGCTGCTATCTGCGTCCCCCGCAGGGGCACCCGGAGCTGACCGTGCAGGTCCCCGGAGAGCAACCCGCCACGGTGCGCACGGCGTTCGTCTCCAACACCGACCCGTGGAGCTATCTGGGCCCGAGGCCGGTGCACCTCAACACCGGCTGCTCGTTCGACACCGGGCTCGGCCTGTTCGCCCTCACCGGGCTCGGCCTGCCGACGGTCCTGCGGCACGTCCGGCAGGCACTGCGGAAACGTGGCGAACATCGCGGTCGACGTCTGATCCGTCACGACGACCTGTCGATAATCGGCATCACCACGTCATCCCCGGTAAACTTGCAGGTCGACGGCGACCTGGTGGGTCAGCGCACTCGCGTGGAGTTCGTCAGTGTGCCTCGGGCGCTCTCGGTTGCGGTGTGAGTCACCGTGGTCGGCGAGCAACAGCAACGTGATCACTCGCGGCAAAGTCCGTGTTGCCACTCGGCGACAGGAACGGTCCGTTCACCGCAGCACTTTTTCGGTGTCTGCGCGACGAATGGGCAAAGTCGCAGGTCAGACACGTCGCTAAGCCGGGTGAGCTGACTCACCGATCGTCGCGAAACACTTGTCGAACCCGAGGGTTCGTGAAACCATTCACAAGCACCCCAAAAACGACCGCCATGACGACTGTGGCGCGGAGCACCGCGCCCGAATAAGGAGCTCAAAGAAATGGACTGGCGCCACCGCGCGGCCTGCCGAGACGAGGACCCCGAGCTGTTCTTCCCCGTGGGCACCAGCGGTCCCGCTCTGTCTCAGATCGCTGCGGCCAAGGCTGTATGCCACCGCTGCACCGTCGCTTCCGACTGCCTGGCCTGGGCTCTGGCCAGCGGCCAGGACGCCGGCGTCTGGGGCGGTATGAGCGAGGACGAGCGGCGTGCGCTCAAGCGTCGTCGCGCACAGATCGGCACGCGTAGCAGCTTCTGAGCGGAGAACCGCGTTTCCTTTTTGCCCGCGATAACGGCAAAAAGGTTTGAAGGCCGGCACCCGTTTCTGGTGCCGGCCTTCAAACGCGTCATATGCCGGTTGTCTCGGCAACAGTTTGTGTCGCATCTCTCGATCGCCGTGAGTGCGATGACCGAAGCCGGAACAAAAGTGACTCGGAAGCGACTCGGAGCCGTCAGGACCGCCGGCTGAGCGGAATTCGTACCGCCGCCTCGGTGCCCGTCGCTTTCGCACCTTCGGAATCCGACGCCCCTTCCGTCTCGGCGTCGTCCTTCCTCGCCCCTCGTAGCGACAGCGAGCCGCGCAACTCCGACTCCACGAGCGTGCGGGCGATCTGAAGCCCGAGACCGTTGGCCCGTTCGAGGGAAAATCCCGGCGGCAACCCCTTGCCGTCGTCCCGGACCAGCACGTCCAACCACCGCGCGGAACGCTCGACCACAATGTCGACCCGGCCGTGCCGGCCGCCGGAGAAGGCGTGTCCCACGGCGTTCTGGACGAGCTCGGCGACCACCATCACGAGCGGCGTGGCGATCTCGGCGGCCACCACGCCGAACGAGCCCGTCCGCGTCAACCGCACCTGCGACTCGGCGGTGGCCACCTCTCCCACCATCGGCAACACCTTGTCGAAGAGGCTGTCCAGGTCGACACGCTCGTCCACCGACATCGACAGGGCCTCGTGCACCATCGCGATGGACGACACCCGGCGGACCGACTCGGTGAGTGCCTGCTTCGCCTCCTCCGAGTGCGTGCGCCTCGACTGCAGCCGCAGCAGCGCGGCGACGGTCTGAAGATTGTTCTTCACCCGATGGTGGATTTCCCGGATGGTGGCGTCCTTCGACAACAACGCCCGGTCACGCCGTTTGACCTCGGTCACATCCCGCACGAGCACGAGCGCACCGGCCGCCCGACCGGCCGGACGCAACGGGAGTGCCCGGAAGAGCACCACCGCGCCGCGCCGGGACTCCACCTCCGTACGCGTACCGGGCTTGCCGTTGATCGCGTCGAGGATGCGGTGGGCGACCTCGGTGGCGTCGAACGGGTCCCGCACCAGGGAGCGGGTCAGCGGAACGAGCCGGGTGCCGATCAGATCGGACTCGTACCCCATGCGGTGGTAGGCGGACTGGCCGTTCGGGCTGGCGAACACCACCGTGCCGCTCTGGTCGACGCGCACCAGACCGTCGCCGACACGCGGGCTGGTGTGGACGTCGTTGCCTCCCTCGGGGCTCGGGAACGTCCCGTCGGCGATCATCTGACAGAGGTCGGCCGCGCTGCCGAGATAGGCGATCTCCAGCGGACTCGGCACCCTCGGCGTCGCCAGGTTCGTCTCCCTGGACAACACCGCGATGACGGAGTCGCCCAGCTTGACCGGGATGGCCTCCCTGCGCATCGGGAGGTCGCGATACCAGTGGGGCTCCTCCTCGCGGCAGATACGGCCCTCCCGCATGGCCCTGGCGAGCTGCGGATGGTCCTCGGTGGTGAACCGGGTGCCGACGACGTCCTCGGGGTGCGCGGTCGGCGCCGTGGTGGGGCGTACCTGGGAGACGCACACGAACTCGTCCGCGCCTTCCTCGACGGGCACCCACATCAGGAAGTCGGCGAACGACAGGTCGGCGAGCAGCTGCCACTCGGCTACCACGAGTTGCAGGTGATCGACGGACTCGCCGGGGAGCCCCGTGTGGTCGGCGAGCAGCTCAGCAAGCGTGGACATGCCTCTCCCGGATCGACGTCGGCGAAGGGGGCTCACAACACCGAAGCGCCCCTCATGACACACTAAACGCGACGTCTTCAGGCAAGGAGTGAGAATGTCGAAGCGAGCCCGCAAGCGGCGCGACCGCAAGAAGAACAGCGCCAACCACGGCAAGAAGCCGAACTCCTGACGAGTGCGTGCCGCCCGGCGCGAGGCCACGAGAGCACGAGGCTCACGGCTCCGGCGCCGGGCGTGCGGGTGTCATCCCGCGATGGGAGCCACGGTCGCGGCCGTGAGGGCCACCAGGTCGTCGGGCGCGAGTTCGATCTCCAGCCCCCGGCGTCCTCCCGAACAGAACACCGTGTCGAACCGCCGTACGGAGACATCCACCACCACGGGAAGGCGAGTACGCTGCCCCAGCGGCGAGATCCCACCCACCACGTAACCGGTCGCTCGCTGAGCGGCCCCGGCATCGGCCATCCTGGCCTTCTTCCCGCCCACCGCGGCGGCGAGCGCCTTGAGGTTGAGCTGGCCGGTGACGGGAACCACACCCACCGTCAACTTGCCGTCGACCTCGGCCACCAACGTTTTGAAGACTCGTTCTTCGGCAACTCCCAAAGCGGCCGCTGCCTCCGCGCCGTACGAGGCCTCCCTCGAGTCGTGCTCGTACGTATGGAGAGTGTGCGCGACCTTGCGCTTGGTCAACAAAGCGGTCGCGGGTGTTCCCTTTCCAGCCACAGCGCTGGATCGTAGTCGGGAATAACCCATGCCGAACGAGCGTTGTACGGCACGTGCCGACAACGCTGACCACGCCGCTTACCACTTCATCGAACCGTCCCAGGGTCATCACCAAGAGGCTGGACGACGCCCGGCCGGTTCGCCACACCACGCGCCGCGCTGTCGGCGCCAATCGGGAAGGGAACGGTTTGCCGAGCACCCAGAGCCCTGTCGACATTCCGATGTCGACCACGGAGCCAGCTACGGACACCGCACGAGAACTGGCCGACCGGTTCGAACGCGAGGCCATGCCGCTGGTCGACCAGCTCTACTCCGCGGCGATGCGTATGACGCGGAACCCGGCCGACGCCGAGGACCTCGTCCAGGAGACCTACCTCAAGGCGTACGCCGCCTTCGCGTCGTTCAAGCAGGGCACGAATCTCAAGGCGTGGATGTACCGCATCCTCACGAACACCTACATCAACGGCTACCGGAAGCGGCAGCGGCAGCCGTTGCAGCAGCCCACTGAGGAGATCACCGACTGGCAGCTCGCGCAGGCGGAGAGCCACACCTCCACGGGCCTGCGGTCGGCGGAGGTCGAGGCGATGGACAAGCTGCCCGACACCGACGTGAAGGCCGCCTTGCAGCAGCTTCCGGAGGATTTCCGGCTCGCCGTGTACCTTGCCGACGTCGAGGGCTTCGCGTACAAAGAGATCGCCGAAATCATGAACACCCCCATCGGCACGGTGATGTCGCGTCTGCACCGTGGCCGTAGCCAGCTACGGAAGCTACTTGCCGACGTCGCCAGGGAACGGGGTTTCATCCGCTCCGGGCAACAGCGGGAGGTGGCGCGTCGATGACCATCCGCGACGAATCGCAGGACCGTGACCAGGTCAGCTGCGAAGACGCCTTGGCGGAAATCTACATGTTGCTCGACAAGGAGTGCACCCCCGAGCGCGACGCGCAGCTACGGCAGCACATCGAGGACTGCCCTCCCTGCTTCGAGGAGTACGGCATCGACGAGCAGATCAAGCAGTTGCTCGCTCGCAAGTGCGGTGGCGACCACGCTCCCGCCGAACTCAAGAACAGGCTCAAGGCGTCGATCCGCAACACGGTCGCCCAGCGGTACGGCTGGACGATGGCCGAGACCGAGCTGCGGATCGAGAAGACGACCGAACCCCCGACGACCGCGTAGACCGCTCGGTCACGACACCAACGGCCGCAGCACGCGCGTGAGCCACTCCGAGACGGCCCGCGACACGGCGTCGAGGTCGGCCCGGAGGCTGTGATCTCCCGGAACGGTGACGATCTCGTGGTGCGGTCCGGGCCCGGGCCTGCCGAAAGGGTCGCGTTCCCCCTGCACCACCAACGTCGGTACCGGCACGGCGTCCAACTCGTGCTGACGACTTTTCTCGGGCCTGCCCGGCGGGTGCTCCGGGAACGCCAGACACAACACGGCCTCGGCGCCTCCGGCCTCCGCGGTACGACACGCCACCCTCGCGCCCGCCGACCGACCGCCGAACACGAGCGGCAATTCGTCGAACGTCGTGGCCGCGAGATGCTCCGCCACGGCGAGCCATGCCGCGTCCAACTGCTTCGCCGGCGCGGGAGCCCGCCGACCGGCGACCCGGTAGGGCTGTTCCACCAACGCGACATGCACGTCGGCGGCACGGGCCGCCCTCGCCACCGCGACGAGGTCGGGCGCGTCGATGCCTCCTCCGGCTCCGTGCCCGAGCAGCAACGCCGCCACACCCTCGTCCGCGGAATGCAGTGACACCCTGGCGGGCCCGTGAGGAGTCTCGATCTCGGTGGTGGTCATCGCGGATTCGGCAGGTCGAAGAGGGCGGCGTCGAGGTCGGTGGGTTCGGGGGCGGCCCGCTCGATGAGCTCCGGACCGTTGTTGCGCACGTTGTTGACCCTGGTGGAGACCGGACGCAGTTCCAGCTCGTCGACCCAGTCGCGGTCGGGCGGCGCGAGCAGGTCGGTGGCGTCGGTACGGCCGGGATCGAGCCAGTCGGCCCAGCGGGATCTCGGCAGCACGAGCGGCATCCGGGGGTGGATGTCGGCAAGCTGTCCGACGGCCTCGGTGGTGATCACCGAGAACGTGATGAGCGGCAGCTCGTCCGGATCGGCCTTCGGATCGCGCCACGTCTCCCACAGCCCGGCGAAAGCCAGCGAGGAAGAGTCCCTCGTCGTCATGTAGTACGGCTCCTTGGACGCCTTGCGCCCGGAGCCGCCGTCGGTGGCCTTCCACTCGAACCAACCGTCGGCGGGCACGAGGCAGCGTCGGCGGGCCAACGCCTTGCGAAACGCCGGCTTCTCCTTCGCCGTCTCCGCCCGAGTGTTGATCATGCGGTTGCCCACGGAGGGGTCCTTCACCCAGAACGGCACCAGTCCCCAGCGCATCACCCGGAGACTGCGGACGGCGGGCTCATCCTCCAGCACCGTGCCGTCGGCGTCCCTCGGGTACCGCTCGACGACGGTGGGCACGTGCTTGGTCGGGGCGACGTTGTAGTCGGCGCGGCCCACCTTGCCCTCGGTGCCGTCCACCGCGTCGAACTCCCGCATCAGGGCGGTGGGGTCCTTGGTGGCGGCGTAACGGCCACACATCGGTATCGGCCTCCCTCACTGTTGCCGGTGCCCGAACGCCATCGTGGCACGGTTGCTCGGTCGTGGCGAACGCCGTGGGGGATCATGGTGAACGGTAAGTGGCGGTAACCGACGACCGGACGAGGCAGACGACACGGAAAGTGGGTGGCGACGGCTTGGCCCGACGCGATTGGCGCAGTCTCGACGAAAGCGATGTCCGAGTGCGGCCCGGAAAGGGCTCGCGGCCACGCACCAAACGTCGCCCCGCGCACGCCGACGCCGTGCCAGCCATGGTCGTGGCCGTCGACCGGGGACGGTGGCGGTGCGCGATCGAGGACGACCCCGATCGGATCGTCACCGCCATGCGGGCCAGGGAGCTCGGCCGCACCCCCATCGTCGTCGGCGACCGGGTGCGTCTGGTCGGTGACGTCAGCGGCAAGCCGGACACGCTCGCGAGGATCGTGCGGGTCGCGGACCGCGACAGCGTGTTGCGTCGCACGGCCGACGACACCGACCCCTACGAGCGGGTGGTGGTGGCCAACGCCGAACAACTGTTGATCGTCACGTCGCTGGCCGATCCGCCCCCGCGGACCGGGTTCATCGACCGCTGCCTCGTCGCCTGTTACACGGGCGGCCTGGAGCCGGTGCTGTGTCTGACCAAGGCCGACCTCGCCGCCCCCGACGAGCTGCTCGCCTCCTACGCCGACCTGAAGGTCCCGTTCGTGGTGACCCGCCGCGACCGGGACGTCTCCGAACTGGTCGAATTGCTGCACAACCGGGTCTCGGCGCTGGTGGGTCACTCGGGAGTCGGCAAGTCCACGCTCGTCAACCGGGTCGTGCCCGAGGCCCGGCTCGCCACGGGGGAGGTCAGCGCGATCGGCAAGGGCAGGCACACGTCCGTCAGCGCGGTCGCTCTCCCGCTACCCGGCGGGGGATGGGTCATCGACACCCCCGGCGTGCGGTCGTTCGGTCTCGCGCACGTGACGCCCGACGAGGTGGTGGAGGCGTTTCCCGAGTTCGCCGAGGCCGCGGAGGAGTGTCCGCCGAACTGCGGCCATCTCGGGGCGCCGGAGGACCCCGGCTGCGTGCTCGACGACGTCGTGGCCTCGGGCAACGCGCGCGCGTCACGGCTGTCGTCGCTGCGCAGGCTCCTGGCCTCCCGCACGGGAGTGGAACTCTGAGACCCCCGTCACCCCCTCTGTGAGGGCCGACAAAAACACCAAGTGGAACCGATCCGAGGTTTGCGGCGTCTGAGGGGTTGACGAAGGGATTTCGGCAGGAGGGGTCTCCTGCGCAAGCTTGCTCTCGGCGCCAGCGGGATGGCGCTGGTCTTGGCGCTCACAGCCTGTGGGAGCGACTCGAACGACGGTGACACCGGGGGTCAGACCAACGGCTTCCCGGTCGCAGGGGAACAGAACAGCGGGTCCTTCGGAAACCTGCAACAGCTCGTCGCGGCCACCGGTGACAAGGTCGAGTCGATTCAATCCGTCAAGACCCATGCCGAGACGACGATCCTCGGCATGACCACGACGTCGGACGGCCAGCTCAAGTTCGACGGCGAGCAGACGGCCATGAGCATGGTCATGCAGGTGGGCGGCCAGCAGCTGGAGATGCGCCTGGTCGACGGGGTCATGTATGTGAAGAACCCGATGACCGGCGAGCCCGGCAAGCCGTGGCAGAAGAGGGACGTGAGCGACCAGCTCGCCGAGGTGGGGCAGGCCGGGAACATGGCCGAGCAGTCCGACCCTCGTAAGGCGCTGGAGCGGCTCCAGGAGATGGGCGGCACCATCACCAGCCAGGAGCAGACGACCGTCGACGGGCAGAACGTCACCCGCTACACCGTTGAGATCGACGCCGCCGCGATGATGAACTCGATGGGCGCCGAGGAAGGCGTCACCCCCGAGGCCATGGCCTCGGCCGAGGCGCTGGGCACGATCCCGGCGACGCTCGACCTCAATGCGGATGGCCTGCCCGTTCGCATCGAGATGACGATGGACATGAGCAAGGCGTTCGAGGAGGAGATAGGGGAAATGCCCCCCGGTTTCGACAAGAGCATGCTGGTCTTCTCCGTCGTCCAGACCTTCAGCGACTGGGGCGCCCCCGTCGACGTGCAGGCTCCTCCGGCCGACCAGGTGAGCAGTCAGCCGCTGAGCGACTTCTGATCCGATCGGGAGACGACGAACGCCCCCGAGCGCCTCGGCACTCGGGGGCGTTTCGCTGTTCGAGGGTCAACCCATGTGCGGGTAGGTGATGTCGACCGGCGCGTCGAAGGTCTCCTTGATGGAACGCGGGCTCGTCCACCGCAGGAGGTTGAACATCGAGCCCGCCTTGTCGTTGGTGCCCGAGGCCCGCGAACCACCGAACGGCTGCTGGCCCACGATGGAGCCGGTCGGCTTGTCGTTGACGTAGAAGTTGCCCGCCGTCTGCCGCAGCGCGCGGTGGGCCTGCTGGATGGCCCGGCGGTCGTCGGCGAACACCGCGCCCGTCAGCGCGTACGGCGCCGTGGTGTCCACGAGTTCCAGCACGTTCTCGTACTCGCCGTCCTCGTACACGTACACCGCCAGGATCGGCCCGAAGTACTCGGTGGAGAACACCTCGTGCTTCGGGTCGTCGCACACCAGCACGGTCGGTTCCACGAACCACCCGACGCTGTCGTCGCAGCCACCGCCCACGAGCGCCTCGAGGTGCGCGTCGCCCGCCACGCTCTCCAACAGGGCGCGGTGCTTGGCGAACGCCTTGGCGTTGATGACCGCTCCGCCGAAGTGGGAGAAGTCCGTGACATCACCGTAGGAGACGGTGCGAGTCAGGTCGGCCAGCTTCTCCCGCAGGCCACCGTTCCACAGCGACTTCGGCACGTAGGCCCGCGACGCGGCCGAACACTTCTGGCCCTGGTACTCGAACGCACCCCGCACCAACGCCGCCACCAGCTTGTCGACGTTCGCCGACGGGTGGGCCACCACGAAGTCCTTGCCGCCGGTCTCCCCGACAATGCGCGGGTAGCAGCCGTAGGTGTCGAGGTTGTCCGCGATCGTGCGCCACAGCAGCTTGAACGTCGCCGTGGAGCCGGTGAAGTGCAGCCCCGCGAAACCGGGGTCGGTCAACGCGACCTCGCTGACGGCCCGGCCGTCACCGGTGACCATGTTGATGACACCGGGCGGAAGCCCCGCCTCCTCGAAGACCTGCATCGTGTAGTGCGCGGCGAGCTGCTGCGACGGCGTGGGCTTCCACACCACCGTGTTGCCCATGAGCGCGGGCGAGGACGGCAGGTTGCCCGCGATGGCCGTGAAGTTGAACGGCGTGATGGCCACGACGAAGCCGTCGAGCGGCCGGTACTCCATGCGGTTCCACGCCCCCGGCACCGAGTTCGGTTGCTCGGCCAGGATGCGGCGCGCGTAGGAGACGTTGAACCGCAGGAAGTCGATGAGCTCGCACGCCGCGTCGATCTCGGCCTGCTGCACCGACTTCGACTGTCCCAGCATCGTGGCGGCGTTCAACGTGTCGCGGTACGGGCCCGAGATCAGATCGGCCGCTCGCAGGAACACCGCCGCGCGCTCGTCGAATGGCGTCTCGCTCCACTCGCGAGCCGCGGCCTTGGCCGCCGCCACCGCGTCCGCCACGTCGTCGTTCGTGGCCTGCGCACTCACCCCCAGGACATGGCCGTGATCGTGTGGCTGCACGACGTCGAACCGTTCACCACCGGCCATGCGGCGGCGGCCCCCGATCGTCTGGGTCAGTTCGTGTTTCTCGTTCTCCAGCTCGGCCAGCTTCGCCCGGAGCGACTCCCGCTCCGCGGTCCCCGGAGCGTACGTGTGGACCGGCTCGTTGGCCGGCACGGGAACGGATGTCACAGCGTCCATGGTGTGTCTCGCTTTCCCTATCGGTCCGCCTTGTGAGCGGTGCGCAGTGACATGCTTACATGAGTTCCAGCAGGAACGGCAGTTCCTGCGGCGCGTACCAGGCGAGTTCGTGGTCCTCCACGTCTCCGAGCGCCAACTCGGCGTCCTCGTCACCGAGGTCGGCGTCGTCGATCACCGCCGCCGCGGCCCGCACGGCGCTCTCCGCCTCGGGGGCGTCCACGTGAATGGCGGCGACCGCGGCCATCGCGATCGGCCCGGACAGCTTCACCGCGGAGTCGTCCAGGTCGGGACGCAACGTCACGTCGTCCACGTCGGCCGACACCACCACCCGCCGAGGCGGTTCCTTGTCCTCGACGTTCTCCCCCTCGGTGTCGACCCCGAGCAACCGCAACGACGCCCGCGCGGCGTCGGTTAGGGCCGCGTATTCCAGTTCCTCCGTGGTGCCGCTGGTGTAGGACTCACGCAACGCCGGAGTCAACGCGAACGCCGTCCCTCCCACGGGCGCCAGTTCCCCGGCATCGAGCAGTTGGCGCAGCATGCCGATGGTGGCAGGCACGTAGATCCTCACCAGTTCGTCCCTTTCAGTTCCTCGATCGCTTCGGTCACCGCGCCCGCGAGCACCGTGACGTCGGACAGCGCCTTACGGTCCCCGTTGAGTCCGAAGTAGACGCCACCGTCGTACGACGTGACGCCCACCGCCAGCGCTTGGTCACGTGACAGCGGCAACACGGGATAGATCCGCTCCAACGGAGCCTCTCCCGCGAACAACCGCCGTTGCGGTCCCGGCGAGTTGGCTACCACCACATTGAACAGCCGTCCCGACAACGAGCTGGCGGCTCTCGCGGCCAACGAGTACATGGTGGCGGGAGCGAATCCGCTCATCCGCACCATCGCCCGCGCCGCGACCGACCTGCGGACCCGCACGTGCTGCGCCATCGCGTGCGCGATGTGTTGGAACCGCAGCACGGGATGCGGCTCCCCCACCGGGAGGTCGACCAGGCACGGATCGACGCGGTTGTCCAGCAGGCCGACCGTCGAGAACCCTACGTCGTCCGGCGCGCGCACGGCCAACGGCGCGAGCGCCCGCACCGTTTCCGTCTGCTCCAAGGACCGCCCCCGAGCCAGCAGCCAGTGGCGAAGAGCGCCCGTGACGACGGCGAAGACCACGTCGTTGATCGTGCCGCCGTACCGGTCGCGGATTCCCCGAAGCTCGGCGAGGTCGGCGGACACGCCCGCGAACACCCGGCCGCCGCTGACGCGTGCGTTCAACGGGTTGCGCGGGGCGGGGCGCGCCAGGGAACGCACCGTGGTCGCCATGTCGCCCGCGGTGTCGAGCATCCGTTCCGCGGTGCTGGTCAGGTCCCTGGCTGCACTGCGCACGTTGTCCACGAGCTCGGCGGGTCTGCGGAGGCTGTCGGTGACCGCGTCGAGCAGCAACCTCGCGCGGCCCGGACGTGACGACGGCGTCCATTCCGGCCACGGCGCCTCGTCGCCCACGTCGTCCCATCCGGTGGGTTCCGCGTCGAGGATGAGCTGCCCGAGGTCGACGGTCGCGGTGCCGTCCACCAACGACTGGTGTGTCTTGGTCACCAGTGCGACCCGGTCGCCCTCCAAGCCCTCCACGACGTACAGCTCCCACAGTGGGCGGTCCCGATCGAGTGGCCGCGCGAGCAGCCGAGCCACCAGCTCGAAGAGCTGCGCGTCGCTGCCCGGCGCCGGCAGGGCGGAGCGGCGCACGTGGTAGCTCACGTCGAAGTCGGCGTCGTCGACCCACACCGGTCTGGCCAGATGGCCCGGCACGAACTCCACGTACTGTCGGTAGCGGGGCAGATACGAGAGCCGACGGGACACCAGCGCGAGCACTCGCGCGTAGTCGAACCCCGAACCGGGCCGCCGCAGGATCGCGACACTGCCCACGTGCATGGGCATGGACGGCTCCTCCACGTAGAGGAAGGACGCATCCAGCGCGGACAGACGGTCGGCCATGACGCGATCCTGACAGAATCCACGCCCGAACGCCTCCGCCCCGCGCTCTCGATCCGCAGTGGGAGACTGACCCGGTGGGTGACAAGCAGGCGACGTCGCCGAAGGACCGCTTCCTGACCGTCTACGGCCGCAAACCCGTGCTGGAGGTCCTGGGTGACGGGACACTCGACGTTGACAAGGTGATCGTGGCCGACACCGCCCGTGGCCCGGCCATCGCCGAGATCCGCCGCGCGGCGCGGGATCGAGGGGTGCCGGTACGGAGCGCGAGTGCGCACCGGGTGAAGGTTCTGGCGGGCAACGGCAAACAGGACCAGGGGGTGCTGGCCGACGTCGTCGCGCCCCGCATGCTGCCGTTGTCGGCGGCCCTCGACCGCGGCGCGCCGCCGTCCCCGCTGCTCGTGCTGGACGGCATCACCACCCCGGCGAACGTGGGGATGATCCTGCGCACGGCCACCGCCGCGGGACTGCCCGGCGTGGTGGTCCCCCGGCGCGGTGTGGCGGCGCTCGACCCCCTCGTCGTCAAGGCGTCGGCGGGCGTGGCGTTCCGCGCGCCCGTGCTGCGGTGCGCCACCGCGGAGGAAGCCGCGGAACTGCTCGTCGAGGCCGGATACACCCTGTACGCGTTGGGCGCCCGACCCGACGTGGCCCCCACGTCACTGTTCGACGTGACCGTGCCGTCGCGGGTGGCGTTCGTGCTCGGTGGGGAGACGAACGGGGTCAGCCCGGCCGTGGCAAACCTCTCTGCGGGCTGGGTGTCGATCCCCATGCCCGGCGACGTGGAGTCGCTGAACGTGTCGGCCGCCGCGGCGGTGGTGTGCTTCGAGCTGGTCCGCCGCGGCGGGTGACCGTCACTGGCGTGGCATGACCACGAGGTTGCCCCGCAACGACTCCAGGGCCGCCATCACCGTGGCGGGGGCGGCGGGCTGCACGCAGAACTCCTCCTCGTCGCCCACCCGCACGCGGTAGTTGAGGTAACGGCCCCAATCGGTGTCGACGACGCGCAGTGGGCTCCGCAGCACGCGATAGGTGCCCGAGGGGTCGCGGTCCGCCAGGTACAGCTCACCACCGCCGAGGACCGGCCGTTCCATGACCTTGGTGATCTCCGCGATCACCCGCGCGATCGACCGGTCGCGGTGCGTCCGTTCGAGGCCCTCCCGCATGTCGGTCATGCGCACCACCCAGCGCGTGCCTCCACCGGGACCGATCTCGGGCAGCACCCCGACGAACGCCGAGGGCAACTCGTTGTGGTCGACGGTGGTGAGCGTGACCCGGTCACCGCGCCGGACGGCCAGGACGCCCAGCATGCCCCGTGACGCGGCCAGCGCGCTCCAGGTGACCTCGTCGTGGTGCAGCCACCCGAAGTACTCCAGGGAGGCGTTGGTGAGCACGGGCAGCAGGTCGAGGAAGTCCGGGTCGAGGCGACCACGCCGGTTGACGAGGCCCGCCTCGGCGAGCTCACCATCCAGCACCGACCGCTGCGAATCGCGTTCCTCCCGCGGGTACCACATCGGCTCGGGCTGCAGGGCCGGATGAAGCGTGCCGAGGCCCTCACGTTCGGCGGCGGCCGCGAGGGCCCCGACGGACAGTTCCAGCGCGGTTCCGTTCACTGACCGATCACCGGCGGAGCCGTCTTGCCGAGGTCACCGATGAACGCGTCATCGGGGTCGTTCTCCTGCAGGTAGGAGGCGCGCTGGTGTTCCTTGTCCTCGTCGCCCCGGCCGCGGCCACCTCCGGCACCCATCGGAGCCATGCCCGCACCACCGCGCGCACCCGCACCACCGGCTGCTCCGGCGGCCGCACCACCCGTGGGAGCCGCGCCCGGAACGGCGCCGGTACCCGTCGCGCGAGGAGCGCCCAGCGATCCGCCCTTGGCCGCCGAGGGAGCCTCACCGAGCCGTCCGGCGGCGCCTCCCGACGTCGGCGACGCGCCCCCACCGCCGGGGCGGGAGGCGTAGAGCCGGGCTCCGGCCCGCTCCCCGACACCACGACCGGTGCCGGTGGTCGAGCGCTGAGGCGTTCGCGGGGTCGTCGAGCGACCCGAGCCACGCCGCGTGTCGCCGGTGTGCGTCCCGAAGGCTCCGCCGGCCACGGGAGTCGGCGCCGGCGTCGTCGGTCCGACCGGCGTGCTGGGAGTGACACTCGCGCCACCGGCCCCCGACCGTCCCGAGTACGGCACGCTGCCCGTGACGGGGGCGGTTCCGGTCGCGACTCCGGGGCCGGACGTGCCCGGCGTGCCGCCCCTCGCCTCGGGCACGGAGGAGGATCCGACGCTGATCACCCCGCTCGCCGAGGAGCCCGTGTCGACGGTGACGATGCCACCGGCCGAGGACAGGGTCGTGTAGCTGCGGGGGAAGTTCTGGTTCGAGTTCGTCTGCGCCTCGTAGGAGCTCATGACTTCGACGTTGTGCTGGGCCGCGGCGAGGTGCTTCGCGGTCTGGAGCATGTAGTTGTCGGAAGCGCCGCCCAAGGTCTTGATGTCCTCCCAGAAGCTGGGCTTCTCCGGCAGGGGTGGGACGGGCTCCACGGAGTTCGCGGCCTTGTGCCAGGCCTGAGCCTGGTTGGTCACCGATTGGAAGGTCTGTTCCATATTGGTGGCCGAGTCGCTGAGCGCGGTGGCGAGCGGCCCGGCACCCGCGGTGGCGGCCGACCCCGCGTCCCCGGTCCACGCGGCCTCCATGCGCTCCTGGATCTTCTTGATCGCCTGCGCGCGTTCGGTATAGCTCCGTCGAAGCTTGACCAAAGCATCGGCGAACGCTTCCAGACCTCCGGTACCAGCTCCCCCCTTGAAATTTTCATATATCGCAGTTCCGGACATCCCACTCATAGCTACAACCCCCCACGCAAAACTTGAAGGATGCTCTCGGTCACAGTTTCTACATCACTGCACGCTCGCTCGGGGGTATCGAAGTGCAGATCAGAGGATACCCCAATAAAAGAATCTTTCGAAATCCTGAAAAGAAGAGAGCAATTTCCTTGATCTCGCTTATCCGAAATACCCCAGTAGACCACCGGATATCCCAAAATTTGGGATTCTTCCCAAAGTTCGAACTGTCCTTGCGAATGCCACCGACGACCAACGTCCATTATGTCTTTACCTTGGGTGAAGTCTCGCCCCAAGAGCGTTACGGTCAACACCCGAGACTGGCTTTTATCTGCCGCACCCCACCCACACGCAGGGCCGGTAAGCCCCGCTATCTGACCGCCGAGATCGCCGTCACCAGGCTTGAACTCGTTCCCCTCCAACTCATACCCCATCGGATCAAGAACTTCCGAAGGGACGATTTCACACGGACGCTCCAGGTAAGAATCCAAACTCAACTCTACGGGAACCTCATTACTGAATCCCGTTGTCGCCGGCACAGACCCTTCCACTTCCGGTGTACCGGAAACAGAATTTGAACATCCCGCCACAACCCCGGACAGCACAAAAAGGTAAAACAGCCGAGCGTCGACAAATTTTTTCATGATCGCCAATCAGGTTTCGGCCCGAAAAGCTTCGGACTCAGTTTCATCCCTTTGCCCGATCGAATTCTTTGCCCTCTCAAGCTTATCGATGAATTCATAAACATAGTTCCCCATGGAGAAATTGAACTCATCTAACCCCCTCACCGAATCGAACAGTGATTTGACAAACTGATTCGTTGGGGGATCCTCCGACGGATTCATGTGCATGAGCGCGAGATTATCGAAAAGCATTCGGTCTTTCTCGAGTTCCTCCGCCAGTGCCTTCCACTCCGCGAGGACGGCGTCGATCTCGTCCGGATCGAAGGACCACGAACCTCCCCCAGCTGCCGCCACGGCCCGAGCGGCCGTGGAGACACCGAACGCCACCATGCCGGCGGGCCCTCCCAGCACCGCACCGACCGCCTCGGTCGCGCTCACACCGTTGACCGCCTCTTCCGCGAGGGCTTTGTACCAATCTTCTGCCATCGTCACTCCCGCGCAACGTCACCAAGACCCCACGAGAGTAACGAACACCCTCACACATGGTCAGGCACTTCCCGAATCCAGAACGGGAAACAACGCAGCCAGCTCCATCAGCGTGTCCTCGACGCTCACATGCCGGATACCGACCATGCCCGCCGCCACCGCACCCGCCACGTTCCTTGACGAATCGTCGACGAACACACAATCCCCCACCTCGACACCGAGTCTGTCGGCCGTCAGGCGATACACGGCGGCATCCGGTTTCGCCACCCCCACCTCGCCCGAGAACACCAGGGTGTCGAACCATGCGGTGAGGCCGCGCCGGGCCTCGGGACCACCTGCCGCGTTCGACAACAATGCCGTCCGGACCCCACTCACCCGCGCCGTCCGCACCGCGGCCAGCAATCGCTCCCCACCGACGTCGGTGAGCACACCCGCGTAGTCCAACACCAACCCTCGTAGCATCCCGCCACCCTACGCCCGCGCTTTAACACACCTTTGCCGAATTGGCGCGCCGAGACAGGGATCGATCACCTCATTAGGTCCTGTTTGGGACCAAACGCGCGCTTCCGCCCTCTGTCTTAATGGGCGGTCAGGGGGGCCGTCCTTTACACAACAGAAAGGACTGTGATGCACGCGTTTCAGTCGGCAAGCGGGTTACTGCCACTCAACCCGTACGAACCGACCGAATTCGAGGCGCATTCTCAGGGGGAGGTCGCCGAGGGACAACTGTCACTCGACGACCTGTTGGCCGAGCTCCACGCAGAAAACGTCACACGTCACGAATACACGCTGCCCGCACCCGGCAGGCGAATGCTGCATCGAGTGCTCACCGCGCTCCTCGAGGTGCAGGCGGGAAGGAGAGCCGCCAGTCAGCTCGACGACTGGCTGTCACCCGTACTGCAACGACGTTTCCGAGCCACGCCACGGCGGGCCGACACACGTTACGTTCTGAGGAACATCCACGTGTGCCGCCCCGCCGATGACGCAGTGGAGGTGTGCGGCACCGCTCACCTGCCCCATCGTGCCTACGCGCTCGTGGCACGATTCGAGCACGACGGAAACCGGTGGCGCTGCACCCTGTTCACCGTGCTCGGGCGACGGCCTTAACGACCGGCCCTGCGCTTGTTTTTCTTCGCCTGTTCGCGGGCGGCGGCTCGCCGTTCCCGACGCGTGCCACCGGCGGCGGGACCACCCTTGGCCCTGTTGGTGGACCCATCACCGCGGGACTGCACCCCGCCGCCCTCGGACGGGCCCGAGAACGTCAAGCCCTGCGGCGTCTGACCACCGAGCCCCTTGCCCTGCAACGCGGCGGGCACCTGCTTGCCACCGATGACCGGCTGAGGCGGAACGGGACGCGCATGCCGCGGACTGCTCGACGACTTCGCGGCCGCCGCGGGCTTACCGTTGCCGGTGGCCTTGGCTGCTGCCGCCTTGCCGTTGCCCGCGGGCTTGGCGGGAGCGGCGGAGGGCTGCTGCTCGGCCTGCTGAGGCTGCTGCTGTTCGGGCTGCTGCACCTGGACGTTGAACACCAGGCCGACAGCTTCTTCCTTCAGCGAGTCGAGCATCGCGTTGAACATGTCGAAGCCCTCGCGCTGGTACTCCACGAGCGGGTTGCGCTGCGCCATCGCCCGCAGCCCGATGCCCTCCTTGAGGTAGTCCATCTCGTAGAGGTGCTCGCGCCACTTGCGGTCGAGCACGGACAGCACGACCCGGCGTTCCAGCTCGCGCATCGCGCCCTCGCCGACCATGGCGTCGATGTCGGCCTCGCGCTTGGCGTACGCCTTCAGGGCGTCCTCGACGAGGATCTCGCGCAGCCGTTCGGCGTCGACGTCCTCGTTCTCCTCGATGATCTCCTCCCAGGTCACGCTGACCGGGTAGAGAGTCTTCAACGCCGTCCACAGCTTGGCGTGATCCCAGTCCTCCGCGTAGCCCTCGGCGGTGGCGCCGTTGACGTAGGCGGTGATGACGTCGGTGATCATGTGCTGGATCTGCTCACGCAGGTTCTCCCCCTCCAGCACCCGGCGGCGCTCGGCGTAGATGACCTTGCGCTGCTGGTTCATCACCTCGTCGTACTTGAGGACGTTCTTGCGGATCTCCATGTTCTGCTGCTCGACCTGCGTCTGAGCACTCTTGATCGCCCTGGAGACGATCTTGTGTTCGATCGGCACGTCGTCGGGCAGCCGCATGGTGGTCATGACCCGCTCCACCATCGCGGCGTTGAAGCGCCGCATCAGCTCGTCACCCAGCGACAGGTAGAAGCGCGACTCGCCGGGGTCGCCCTGACGCCCGGCACGGCCTCGCAGCTGGTTGTCGATACGCCGGGACTCGTGGCGTTCCGTACCGAGGACGTAGAGACCGCCGGCCTTCAGGACCTCCTCGGCCTCCGCCTTGCACTCGGCGGTGACCTCCTCCAGCACCTTCGGCCACGCGGCCTCGTACTCCTCGGAGTTCTCCACCGGGTCGAGGCCGCGTTCCCGCAGCACCTCGTCGGCGATGATGTCCGGGTTGCCGCCCAGCACGATGTCGGTGCCTCGACCGGCCATGTTCGTCGCGACCGTGACGGCGCCCTTGCGCCCCGCCTTCGCGACGATCAGCGCCTCCCGGTGGTGCTGCTTGGCGTTGAGCACCTCGTGGGGAACGCCGCGCTTGAGCAGCAGTTTCGACAGATACTCCGACTTCTCGACGCTCGTGGTGCCGACGAGGACGGGCTGTCCTTTCTCGTGCCGCTCGGCGATGTCGTCGGCGACCGCCTCGAACTTCGCCTCCTCGGTCTTGTAGATCAGGTCGGGTTGGTCGACCCGGATCATCGGCCGGTTCGTCGGGATGGGCACCACGCCGAGCTTGTAGGTCTGGTGGAACTCCGCGGCCTCGGTCTCGGCGGTACCGGTCATGCCCGCGAGCTTGTCGTAGAGCCGGAAGTAGTTCTGCAGCGTGATCGTGGCCAGCGTCTGGTTCTCGGCCTTGATCTCGACGCCTTCTTTGGCCTCGATCGCCTGGTGCATACCCTCGTTGAACCGGCGACCCGCGAGGATGCGGCCCGTGAACTCGTCGACGATGAGCACCTCGCCGTTGCGGACGATGTACTCCTTGTCCTTGCGGTAGAGCTCCTTGGCCTTGAGGGCGTTGTTGAGGAATCCGACCAGCGGCGTGTTCGCGGCCTCGTAGAGGTTGTCGATGCCGAGCTGGTCCTCGACGAACTCGACACCCGCCTCGGTGACACCGATGGCGCGCTTGCGTTCGTCCACCTCGTAGTGGACGTCCCGCTTCATCAGCGGCGCCATGCGCGCGAACTCGACGTACCAGCGGGAGGACTGGTCGGCGGGACCGGAGATGATCAGCGGGGTCCGGGCCTCGTCAATGAGAATGGAGTCGACCTCGTCGACGATGGCGTAGTTGTGCCCGCGCTGCACGCAGTCGTCGAGGCTCCACGCCATGTTGTCGCGCAGGTAGTCGAAGCCGAACTCGTTGTTCGTCCCGTAGGTGACGTCGGCGGCGTACGCGGCCTTGCGCTCGGCGGGCGACATGTCGGAGCGGATGACACCGATCTCCAGGCCGAGGAACCGGTGGACACGTCCCATCCACTCGGAGTCACGCTGTGCGAGGTAGTCGTTGGTGGTGACGACGTGCACGCCCTTGCCGGGCAGCGCGTTCAGATACACCGGCAGGAGGCTGGTGAGCGTCTTGCCCTCACCGGTCTTCATCTCGGCGACCTGCCCCAGATGCAGCGCCGCGCCACCCATGAGCTGGACGTCGTAGTGCCGCTGCCCCAGAACCCGCCTCGCGGCCTCCCGCACGACGGCGAAGGCCTCGGGCAGGAGGTCGTCGAGCGATTCCCCGTCGGCGTGTCGCTTACGGAACTCGTCGGTCTTCGCCTGCAGCTCGGCGTCCGAAAGGACCTTGACGTCGTCTTCGAGGGTGTTGATGTGATCGGCGATGCGGCGGAGCCGCTTCACCATCTTGCCCTCGCCCGCGCGGAGCAGGCGGTTCAGAAGCATCGGGTCGACCTCGCTAGCGGTGTCTGTGTGGACGTCGTAGCACCCCAGCAGGGCGCCGGGCAGCACCCCCATCGTAGGGAAGGTGCAGGCCCACGTGCACGCGGCGGCCCGCGCGTCCACGTCGCGCGGGCCGCCGAAAACGGACTCGGCACGTGGTCGGTCCGCCTGGACGGGCCGACCACGGAGTCAGCCTAGTCGTATCAACCCGTAATCAAACCCCTTCCGGCGGTACACGACGCTCGGTTTTCCGGTCTCCGAGTCATTGAAGAGGTAGAAGTCGTGCCCGACGAGCTCCATCTGGTAAAGGGCATCGTCGACTGTCATCGGTTCGGCCGAGTGTTGCTTCTCCCGAACGATCCGGCCGGGCTGACTGGGAGCCACCCCGTCGTCCCATCGCGGACCCGGTACTTCCAGTTCGTCGGTCGCCGTGTCCTCGTCGACCGCGGTCTCGGCAGGCGCCTCGAGCACAGCGGTCGCCGAGCGGCCGCGGCTCGTTCCGGTGTCCACCGGCCCCGCCGCCGTGGCCTCGGCGAGGGACCGGGGCGCACGCCGTCCGTAATGGTCGCAACGCCGGTCGTGCAGGCGGCGAAGTCGGCTCTCGAGCTTGTTAATCGCAGAGTCGAGCGCCGCGTAGAAGTCGCCCGCCCGCGCCTCGGCGCGGACGATCGGGCCCTTGCCCTTACCGGTGATCTCGACACGCTGACAGTTCTTGGCCTGCCTGCGGTTGGGTTCGTGGAAGAGTTCGACGTCGTAACGGATGACCTTCCTGTCGTAGCGTTCCAGTCGTGCCATCTTGTTCGCGACGTGCTCCCGATAGTGCTCGGGAACCTCCACGTTAAGACCCTTGACGACGATGTCCATTCACGACCTCCTCGCTCACCTACATGCGAGTGTTTGAAATGGGCGACCACGGGCACCGAAGCGACGGCGAGAGACCGGATGCGACGGAAATTTCGGGCATCCGAGCCGAAATCAGAGCTCCGGCACCGGGGACATCGACTCTTCACCTCCCCTACGGCCGGGACGTTCGTTAGCGCTGCACGTTAGCCCGCGAAGCACCGCTACAACACCCCCCGCGCCGGGGGACACCGAGGACAGTCGGGCGGTGACAGTACGCGGCGGAACGTTGGTTGTGACATCTGTGCCACCCCTCGTTCGGAGCAGCGCACCGGCTTTGAACTCATACCGGTGACGCAGTGGGCATACCCCGGCCTGGCTCTGCGTGACCGTGGGCTGCGTCATATCCGGTCAACGTCGGCCCCCCTCGTTCAGTTCCCCAACTACCCATGTGGGTGACAAGGGGCGGGGTTTCCCGGCGCTGGGAACGGCGCAGCGGTCCGGGACGCCACCGTCAACGTCAGCGCCGCGGTCACCACGACCCCGTGTGCGGCCAGGACCCGGCCGCAGGCGTCGATCGTGGCTCCCGTGGTGACCACGTCGTCGAGCAGGACGACGGGTGTTCCCGGCGCGGGGGCTCCGTCGGGGTCCAGGCTGATGCGACCGGCCAGGTTGGCCCTGCGGGCAGCGGGGTCGAGGCCCACGGCGTCACGAGCGCGCGCCGACAACCGCAACGCCGGAGCCACGGCCGCGGCGCCGCCGCGTCCCGCGACATGAGCGGCACACGACCGGGCCAGCGCCAGGACGTGCGAGCCACCACGGGCCCTCGCGGCCGACGGCCGGGACGGGACCGGCACGAACCACCAGGTTCCGTCCGCGTCGGGACTCGCTCGGGACAGTCTCGGCAGGGCGCGGGCGAGGGCCTGCCCGAGTGGAGCCGCGAGATCGCGTCGCCCCCTTTCCTTCTGCGCGAGCACGAGCTCCCGCGCGACTCCCTCGTGGCGGGCCAGCGCGGCCACGCCGGGCGCCACGGCAAGAGGTCCGGCGGCCAACTCGGCCAGGCAGCTCTCGCACGCGGCGGCTCCCAACCGCCCGCAACCCGCGCACACGGACGGCAACAGCAACTCGGCCACGGCGGCCACGGCGGCCCCGGCGGCCCGCGCCAGCGTGCCGGCGGACCGGAGGAGTGAACTCGGCGTTCGCGATGTCATACGCGCACCGTGGCGCACACCCCCGACGATCCCCGGTCCCGAAGGAACCGAATCCTCCGTTGGCGCGCGAACGGATCAGCCGGGGTAGAACGGCTGGGCGTCGGCGGTGGAGTGACCGTGCGGCACCCACACGGCTCCGATCTCGGCCGCCGTCCAGAGCCCGCTGTTGTCGGCCACCACGATGGGACGCCCCGGAGCCGCGGTGACGGCTCGCATCGGCGGCGTCAGGTTGGAGGTGTTGTACTGGTCGAACTGGAAGCCGTCCACCGAGACCCGCGCGACGGGCACCCATTCCGACGATGTGACCGCCACGAGCGTGTCGTGATCGATCCAATCGACGTCGACGACCGAGTACAGCCGGTCCTCCTGCAGCACCCGCGGCGCGCGCAGCGTCGCGCCGGAGGCCGTGCGCACCACCGAGGCGACCACCAGTTTGCCGCCGGCGACGAGGGCCGCCCTGGTGCCGTCGCGGGACAGCCGCAGCGCGGTGATCTCCCCGGCGTCGGCGAGTTCGGACGCGTTGACCGGCACCGTCACCCACTGTCCGTCCGCGTCCTGCTGCACCCGTGTCACCTGTCTGCCGTCGACGACCGTCCACACCTCGGTGGACTTGTCGTCCTTGCTGACCGGCGGTTTCCACGTGGGCCGGGTCATTTGCGCCGCGGACAGCTCCACCACCTGGCCCGGAGTGCCATAGTCGCCGACCCGGAGACGCATCTGGCCGTCGACCGCCTCGACGACCGCCAACTGATGACCGTTGATCGCCTGCGCGGCGCTCACGACGTTGAGCGACCCCGACCCCGCGAGCCCGTCGATGGGGGCGCCGGACCCGAGCGAGCGCACCCGCCCGCCCACGGTCATCAGCCCCGGCAGTTCGGCGCTGGGAGACGACAGCGTGTCGTACGCGGGAAGGTCACTGGGTTGCCACTCGACCCGCCCCGGCACCAAGGGGGTGCCGTCGGACAGCAATTTCACGCGGTTCGTCGTCACGTGTTGCAACGAACGGACGATCTGCGCCGCCATCAGCTCGCGTTCCTGGACGGTCTCGTCACTGAGCCCGGTCAACGGCACGATGAGTGAGCCGTCGTCACCGTTGGTGACGTTGCTGTCGAGCGACGCGTCGCCGAGTGGATTGCGCACGGCACCGGCCAGACCCTCGGACGGCCCCGAGAGCAACAGGTCGACGACACGGGCCGGTAGGCCCGACTGCGGGCGCGCGACCGCATACCGCAGGTCGGAGACGAGCGCCGTCGAGTCGGGGGCGAAGAAGTACACCGGGACCTGGAAGTAGGCCCTGTTGAAGTCGTTCTCCGTGATCACGATGCTGTCGGGCGGGTCGACGATGCGCCACTCCCCGTCGGCCTGCTTTCGCACCCGCACCGGCTTCCGGTAGTCGCTCACCCCCGGGATGAACGAGTGGTCGGGAGCCAGCCTTCCGATCTGCACCGCCCGCAACGCCACCACACGTTCGTTGGGGTCGTCGGGTTGCTCGCTCTCCGGCGCGTAGACGGTGTTGAACTCGTCCTTGATCACTCGAAGGCTCGAGTCCGGCTTCCACGCCTCACGCGTCTTGTCGCTGAGGTAGGCGCGGGAGGCGGCGTGGTCGTTGGCCGGTTGCACGCTGTAACGCACGAACTTCCTGACGACCGTGAGCGGGTCGAGACCGAGCTCGGGCTCGGGGATCTCCTGCGTCGGCTGACCCACGTGGCTCTGTGGAATGGCCTTGGGCTGCGACTCCATGGGAATCGCGGCACACCCCGTCACGGTGAGAACACAAAGGACCAAGGCGAGCGCCGCGCCCGACACGCGTCGATGCCTTCTCACCGCACCTCCTCCCGTCCGGCGACAGTGTCCTCGGCGGCCTCGGCGGCCTCGGCGGCCTTGGCGTCCCCGGCGTCGTGAGCTCGCGCCGATTCCCCGCTCTCGTCGCCGTGACGCCCCGGCTCTCCGGACGGCGGGTCGGGCGGCAGCGGGATGGGGCTGTGTTCCAGGGTGCTGCCCACGACGCGCGGCAGGGTGAGGCGGAAGCACGCCCCTTGCCCCGGCTCACCCCACGCTTCGAGCCAGCCCCCGTGCAGCCGGGCGTCCTCGTGGCTGATCGCGAGCCCGAGGCCGGTGCCCCCGGTGCGCCGGTTCCGCGAGGGATCGGCACGCCAGAAGCGGTTGAACACCAGTTCCGCCTCGCCGGGGCGCAGGCCGACACCGTAGTCGCGCACGCTGATCGCGACAGCGTGCTCGTCGGCCGCCACCCGCAGCCGCACGGGACGCCCCTCGCCGTGGTCGACGGCATTGGCGAGCAGGTTCCGCAGGATGCGTTCCACCCGCCTGGTGTCCAGTTCCGCGGTGATCTCCTCGTCGGGCAGCTCCAGGACGATCTCGCTTCCCGCGCTGCCCGCGATGACCTTGAGCTGCTGGACGACCCTGTGCACGATGGGGCGGACGACGGTGGTCTCCGCGGCCAGCTCCTCCACGCCCGCGTCGAGACGGCTGATCTCCAGCAGGTCGCGAAGCAGGCTTTCGAACCGGTCGAGTTCGTCGACGAGCAGTTCCGACGACCGCGCGAGCCCGGACGGGAACTGGTCGCGCGAGGCATACAGCACGTCCGCGGCCATCCGCACGGTGGTGAGCGGGGTGCGCAGCTCGTGCGAGACGTCCGAGGTGAACCGCCGCTGCAGCTGCCCGAACTCCTCCAGCCTGCGGATCTGCTCCTGGATGCTCGCGGCCATCTCGTTGTACGACATCGCGAGCTTGGCGAGGTCGTCCTCCCCCGACACGTCGAGGCGGCGGTTGAGATCGCCTTCCGCGAACCCCTCCGCAGCGGCCGCCGCTCTCCGCACCGGCAGCACCACCTGTCGCGTCACCATGTTCGTGATCACCGCCAGGAGCACGAGCAGGAACGCGCTGCCCACCAGGAGCGTGTTCTGCACGGTGGCCACCGTGCGCTGCTCCGTGATCATGGGGAACAGCAGGTAGAGCTGGATCGGCCGGGTCGCCGTGGTCACCGGTGCGCCCGCGATGAGGTAGGTCGAGCCCGTCGCGCGATCGGTGTGGTACTGGAGCGCGACCCGGTTGTTCTCGGCGTAGTTGCGCAGCCCGGCGGGGACGACCTCGACGGGGCCGGCGTAGACCAGATCGCTGTCGGCCTCACCCGGATCGCCCGCCACGAGCACGGGCTCGAACGCGCCGGCCGCCGAGGAGTTGTCGATGTCCTGAGTGGCCGCGGAGCTGCTGGTCAACGCCTTGAGCGCGTTGGAGAGGCGATTGCGCAGAGCGTCGCCCTGCCCCGCGTCACCGACCAGTTCGTTCTCCGCGGTGCGCACGGCCACCTGCAACTGCGTGATGGCGGCTCGCTCCTTGGTCTGGACGAGCCGATCGACGATCTGGTTCTGCAGCACGACGCCGAGAACGAACACCACGGCCGACGACAGGGCGAGCGTGGAGGTCGTCACCCGGAATTGCAGGGAACGATTCCACAGCTCGCCGAAAGCGACCGTCTTGCGCCTGCCGAACGCGGCCACACGCCTGGCCACCGACAACGCCGACCGGCTCACCGAAGCCAGTCGTCCGCTCATACGTTCACCTTACGAACCCCATTACGGGGGACCGGCCTTGTAGCCCACACCGCGAACGGTGAGCACGACCTCCGGGTGTTCGGGGTCCTTCTCGACCTTCGACCGCAGGCGTTGCACATGCACGTTCACCAACCGGGTGTCCGCGGCGTGGCGGTACCCCCAGACCTGCTCAAGCAGGACCTCGCGGGTGAACACCTGACGCGGCTTGCGGGCCAGCGCCACGAGCAGGTCGAATTCCAGCGGGGTCAACGCGATCGACTTGCCGTCCCTCGTCACCTCGTGCCCCGGCACGTCGATGTGGAGGTCGCCGATCGTCAGCGTCTCGGCGGGCTCGGACTCGGTGCGCCGCAACCGCGCCCGCACCCGTGCCACCAGTTCCTTCGGCTTGAACGGCTTGACGACGTAGTCGTCGGCGCCCGACTCCAGCCCGAGCACGATGTCCACGGTGTCGCTCTTGGCCGTGAGCATCACGACCGGCACACCCGACTCGGCCCTGATCGCCTTGCAGACGTCGATGCCGTTCATGCCCGGCAACATGAGGTCGAGCAGGACGAGGTCGGGCTTGAGTTCACGCAGCGCAGGCAGAGCACGGGAACCATCGGACACCACGGCGGTATCGAACCCCTCGCCGCGCAGCACGATGGTGAGCATTTCAGCCAGAGCGGGGTCGTCGTCGACGACCAGCACACGCGCCTTCATGGCCACATATTCGCACTTACGCCTTGCGCAATGTGCACGACCCGGTGAAAAAGAGATAGAGAGCCCAACATTCGCACTACCGACGCGCTAGGAGTGCCCGTTCGCGACCCGTGTGTGACCCGGACTCTTGCCTCCACACGTTACCGTTGCGCTATGCGGAACTCCGAGTCTGAGAAGGGCGCCGCCGGGACCATTCAGTCAATCGACCGCGCGATCAGCGTGCTCGAACTGCTCGCCAGGGAAGGCGAGGCCGGCATCACGGAGATCGCCGCCGAACTGGGGGTCCACAAGTCCACGGCCTCCCGGCTCGTGAGTTCGCTGGAGTCGCGTGACCTCGTGGAACAGCTGGGCCAGCGGGGCAAGTACGCCATCGGCTTCGGCATCGTCCGGCTCGCCGGTGCCGCGATGAACAGGCTGGACCTCGCCAGGCTCGGCAACGAGGCCTGCCGGTCGCTGGCCGAGTTGCTCGGGGAGACCGTCAACATCGCCGTCGCCGACGGCGGGGTGGCGATCAACATCAGCCAGGCGTTCGGGTCCGCGGCCGTCGCCACCCGGAACTGGACCGGTCGGCGCACCCCGCTCCATGCCACCTCCAGCGGCAAGGTGCTGCTGGCATACCTGCCGGAGCACTCGCGGGAACGCGTGTTGCGGGAACGGTTGGAGCGCTACACCCCGTGCACCACCGTGGCGCCGGAGGACCTACGGGCGGAACTCGCCCGCGTGCGGCGCGACGGCTACGCCGCGTCGTTCGAGGAACTCGAACTCGGCATGCACGCCGTCGCGGTGCCCATCTTCGGCGCCGACGGCCGGGTGATCGCGGCGATGAGCGCCTCGGGGCCGTCGTACCGGCTCTCGCGCGAACGCGTGCCCCAGCTCGTCGGCCCGCTGACCGAGGCGGCCACGGAGCTGTCGGCTCAGCTCGGTCACTTCCCGAGGTAGATCTTCTTCGCCAGCACGGCCACGGCCTCGGTCGCCTCCGGTCCACCCGTCAAGTCCTCGGTGCCGTCGACGACATGCCACTCCGACAGCCAGTTCGCGGCGGCGAGTTCGTCGTACACGCGCGCGCAGCGGGCCTGGAGTGCGTCGTCGGACTCGAAGGCGTCCATCGCCCGAGTGGCGTCCTGCCGGGCCCGGTTCGCCGCTCGGTCGGCGGCGACCTCCGGGGGCACCCGCAACAGCAAGTGCAGGTCGGGGACGGGCAGCCCGAACCGTTCGACCTCCGTTTCCCGCACCCACCGCACCACGGGACCGTCGATTCCCTGACGCAGCCTGGCGGCCTGGTAGGCGGCGTTCGAGGCGACGTATCGATCGAGCAGCACCACGTCGTGTTCCGCGAGCGCCGCTCGCAGCTCGTCGGCGGCGTCCCTGCGGTCCAGCGCGTACAACAACGCCATGCCGTACACGGACTCGGCGAGATCGCCGTGTTCGCCGTGCAGCGCCTCCCTGACGAGGTCGGCATGCACGTCCCTGCCGTACCTCGGGAAGGCCGCCGTGGTGACCGTCGCGCCGTGCTCACGCAGAGCCGCGGTGAGCGCGTCCGTCAACGTCCGCTTGCCGGCTCCGTCGAGCCCCTCGATGGCCACCAATCGCCCCATGCGCCCATTCTGGCCCAGCCCAGGTTTCCCCCGACCGGGTACCGACTTGCCGACCGCGACGACCAGCGAAGACGTGACGGATTAGTTACCGTGGGTACACGATCGACTTTGGCCGTGAGCAGGCAGGCCAGGAGTCTCGACCCCAGTGAGCGAGGTGTTTGCGCGCGTGCCACTTCCCGGCCCCGACACCCACGTCGTCGAGTTACGCGTTCCGGGACTCATCGGCACCAGCGGGGACAACTTGCTGGACTCGACGGGCACGGTCGACGTCGCGGGCGACGGGATCGGCCGGATCATCCGGCCGTGTGACCGGCTGCGTCGGCCCGCGCCCGGACCGGTGCTGCGGACCCCCGGTCGCTCCGTGCCGAGGACCCTGGAGGGCTACCTGTGGAGCCGCATGACCTCGGGGGGCACGACGAAGGCGGCCTGGGCCCTGCTGTTTCCGTTCTCCCTGGTCAACGTCGCGCAGTGGATGTTGCCGCCGGCCTCGGGGTCCTGGGTCTCGAAACTGCTGTCGGTGCTCTGCCGGGCGTTGCTGCGGGTCGCCGGACTGCTGCTCACCATGCTGTTGGTGGGTCAGCTCGCGGTCGTGACCCTCGATCTCCTGGCGACGCAGTGCCTGAGCCCCACCGCGGCGTGTCTGGAGGACGCGCCGTCGTGGTTGCGCGACACGGCGAGCGTCCGCACCGCCCTGGGGCTCACACCGCTCCTGGCGTTGATCGGCGTCCTGTTCCTCGTGGCGTCCACGTCCTGGCAGGTGCGAGCACCCCGTCTCCGGAAGCCCCTCCCGGATCTTCCCGGCGGGACGATGCTGGACGATGAGCAGGAGACGACCACCTTGCGCTGCCTGCACACGGTGGCAGCGCTCGACGTCGTCGTACTCGTGTTGCTGGGCGGTCCCCTGACCACGCCCACCGGCACTGTGGCGACCGTCGTGTGGGTACTCGCGCTCGTGTCGCTCGGCTTCGGTGTCGGCGCGGCGGCGTTACGGGCGAATCGGCTGCTGGGGCGGGTACTGCGCGCCGGACTTCTCACGCTCGCGCTGGTGCTGGTCGGGATGGCCGCGGTGGTGGTGACGCCGCTGTCGGCGCGGGTGTCCACGGGCGCGAACGCCACCGTGGAACTGGTGGCGGCGGCACTGTTCGCCGTCTGCGTGGTCTTCGCGTTGCTGCTCGTCCCGACAGCGATCATGGCCCGACGTGCGTGGTCGGCGCTTCCCAGAAGACTCCGGCCGTGGGCGGGTGGCTGGGCGGCCGCGCCCACGCTGGCCCTGGCGGCGCTGCTGGGCGGAGGCTTCGGCGCGGGCCTGGCGATCGCGGCTCGCTACGCGCTGGAACCCTCGCTCACCCTGCCCGAGGGCTACACACTGATCACCTTGTTATGGGGCGCGGGGCTCGTGTTCGCCGCGCTCGTGGCCGTGCCCGTGTTCGCCGTCGCCGTGCCGCTCCGCAGGGCCCGACGCGGGGTGCCCGAGGTGCTACGTCTCATGGAGACCCGTGAGGAGGACGTCGACGCCGCCGCCGACGCCTGGGCCAGGGCCGCCTGGGAACGCAAGCACCTGCACCGCATCGTGCTCGCGGTGGTCATGGCGATGGTCGTGGGCGCGGCTGCGCTCGTGGTCGTGCGCGTGAGCCCGCTCGAAGTCCCGGACTGGCTGACACCACTGTCGGCGGTGGGGGTGGTGGCCCTCGGCGGGTTGGCCTTCGCGCTCCTGCGGGCGGTCTTCGTCACCGCGACCGGGGCGCTCCGGGTGCGCCACCTCGCCGCGTTCGTCGACCTGGTGTGCTTCTGGCCCCGCGTCGCACACCCGGTGGTGCCGCCCTCGTACGCGCTGAAAGTCGTGCCCGAACTGGCCGAACGCGCCAAGGAACACCTCCGTGTGCCCGACAACCGGGTCGTTCTCGCCGGGTATCACGTGGGCGGTCTGCTCGCCGTGATCACGGCGAGCAGACTGATCGAGGAACTGTCCGACGCCGAACTCGAACGGCTCGGACTGCTCACGGCGGGCACCCCGCTGCAGTGGGGCTACCAGCGCGTGTTCCCGAGCGTGTTCGGCCACGAGGCGCTCGTCCGGGTCTTCGGTGACCTCGGCGGCCGCTGGCGGGGACTCTGCCGGGGCACCGACACCTTCGGAGGGGGTGCCACCACGTGGCGGCACCAGGTCACGGACGGCAAGCTGATCGGGGTCGGTTATCTGCCCGAAGGCGGAGTGGGGCCGCTCGACGCCGCAGAGCCCGGCCCCCACGGGACGCTGGTGCTCGGCGGCGACCACTGGTTGCCCGACCCGGCGTCCAGTCCCGTCACCGGGCGCCGCTGGGCTCCGGGCGTGCGCAGGCACGCCGACTACGTCGTCGAACCCGAGTGGGACAGGGCCGTGGCGTACGCGGCGGGGCTGATCGGCCCGACACCCGAGTCACCGCAACCGTCGGGCCTCGTGCCGCGCGACGTCCTCGGAACTCCCCGTCCGGAGGGCGACCGGGTCGCGGAGAGACCGAACTGACCGTTCAGGACGTGGCCTTGTCCTTGGTCCTACGCATTCGCGCCACGACGAGCAACGCCCCACCGACGACGAGCAACGCGACACCGACACCGATCAACCAGCCGCCGCTGAACCCGGTGGAGGCCAGATCCTCCTCACCCGCCGCCACCGGGGCGGCTTCGTCCCCGGGGCTCGGCGGGGTGTCGGTGGCGTCCGCGAAGTTCGAAGTGGTGGGACCACTCGGCGAGGTCGGCGTGGGCGCGTCGACGGCCTCACGCACCGGTGGCTGCTCGGCCGCGACCTCACTCGGCTCGGGCCGGGCCACGGTCAGCTCCGAGGGCACCGGCTCGGTGGTCGCGGTCGGGGACGGTGCCTCCTCCCCGCAGGCGAACCAGTGACTGATCTGCGGAAGGTTGCCGCCGGGGTTCAGCGGTGGCCGCAACGACTCCCAGGGGGCGCTCTTCGGAACCCCCGGCTCACCCGGCACGTAGACGTGGTAGCCGGGCCCGCCCTTCACGACGATCGCGGTGACCGCGATGCCCTCGGGAACCTCCGTGATCGTCACGTACTGGTCCTGGCCGGGGACGCCCCCCTCGTACGTCAGCGCGACGTTCTCGACCTTCTCGTTGGGCTCGACGCTCACGAGGATGCCGCCGCCGAGTTCTTCGCAGTCCACGGCGTTTCCCTCGTACGTCTCCGCGCGTGGGTCCTCCGTCTCCGTCGCCGCTGCCGGTGGCACGGCGTTCACCGTGAGGCCCAGGCTCAGCAGGGCGACGGCGAGGTGTCGAAGACGTCGGGGCATCGGGGACTCCGTCGGAGAACACGGGGGACACGGGAGACCTCGAAGTCGGGAGAGGCCAATCGCACTTTATATGCCCAGAGTGAAACCACCATGCCGGATTCGTGACGGTGATCCATTCGATTCCGATCGGTAACGACCGACGACTCAATCGCCATCAAGTCGCAACAAACCGCTTCGACTCGCCAAATCCTCACACCGGGGTGCGGTACAGGTCCGGCTCAAGGTAGATCAGCCGAGCGGCGGGCACCCGCGCACGGACGCGTGCCTCGGCCGCGTCAATCGCGGTGGCGATGGCCGCCATGTCCAGGCTCGCGCGCAGTTCCAACTTGGCCGCCACCAGGAGCTCCTCCGGACCGAGGTACTGGGTGCGAATGTGGATCACGCGCTTGACGTCCTCCGCCTCCAGCTCGCCCACGATCGCTTCCAGTTCCTGGTCGGTCGCGCCCTCGCCGATGAGAAGGCTCTTCATCTCGACGATCAGCGTGATCGCGATGGCTCCGAGCAGCAGACCGATCAGGAGCGTGCCCACGCCGTCCCACATCGGATCACCAGTCGCCACGGAGAGGCCGACGCCGAGCAACGCGAAGACGAGCCCGAACAGGGCACCGGCGTCTTCGAGCAGCACCACGGGCAGCTCGGGGCTCTTCGACTGCCGGATGAAGGCCCACCAGGACTTGTTGCCCTTCAACTGCTTGGACTCGGTGACGGCGGTCCGGAAGCTGTAGCCCTCCAGAAGGATGGCCACCACCAGGATCGCCACGGCCACCAGCGGCGACGACAGCTCCTCGGGGTGCCGAAGCTTGTGGATGCCCTCGTACACGGCGAAGACGGACCCGAGGGTGAACAGCATCAACGCGACGATGAACGAGTAGAAGTAGCGTTCCCGCCCGTATCCGAACGGGTGCGCCTTGGTCGCACGCCGCTTCGAGGTCTTCTGGCCCAGCAGGAGCAGCCCCTGGTTGGAGGTGTCGGCCACGGAGTGCACCGACTCGGCCAGCATCGACGACGAGCCCGTGATCAGAAAGCCCACGAACTTGGAAACGGCGATACCCGCGTTGGCGAGCAACGCCGCGAGGATTGCCTTGGTTCCACCTTCGGCTGCCACGATGTCCCCCTTCGTGTGTGGACCGAGCCACAATCGACCGGAGTGCAGCTTAGAACTCCGGAAGACCCGCCGGGAGGCGGCACCCGGTTCCACGCCGTCGGACAGTACGCGGCGACCCGCCCCGAGCCGCCGCGCGTCCTCCCCGCGAGGGGCCGGACCCCACAGCCACGCCTCGGGGCTCGACACTCACCCCGCGGGCCTCACACCGACGGCCTCAGGCACACGTGCCGGCGGTGGCCCGGAAGACCCTGGCCGGGCCGCTGAGAATGGGCCGGATGCGCACGTCGGGATCGCGCGCGGGCAACCACACCGACTCCCCGCGCCGCAGCTCGATCTTCGTGCCGTCCTCCGAGCAGAGCAGCAGCTCACCCTCGGTGCACAGCAGGATCTGCGGGCCGGACGCGCCGAGCCGGACCTCGCCGTTGTCGTCGTCGGCCCATTCGAGCCGCGCCAGCTCGAACTCCGGCGCGTCGGTGCGGTAGACGGCGACGCGGTCGTCGACGTCACCGCGTTCCCCGCGCAACACGGGCATGTCACCGCACGCGAAGTCGACCACCCGCAGGAGTTCGGGCACGTCCACGTGCTTGGGCGTCAATCCGCCGCGCAGGATGTTGTCGGAGTTCGCGAGGATCTCCACGGCGGTGCCGTGCAGATACAGGTGCAGGTTGCCCGCGGGCAGGTAGAGGGCTTCACCCGCGTGGAGGGTGAGGCGGTTCAGCAACAACGCGGCCAGCACACCGGCGTCGTGCGGGTGCGCCTCCCCCAGTTCGAGCACGGTGCGGCACTCGGTGTCGAACTCGCCGTGCTCCTTGACGTGTCTCACGCACGCGTCGAGCACCTCGGGCAGGAGCTGGTCGAGGGTCGGCTGCGGCATGGTGATCAGCGTGGTGAACAGCGCCCGGAGCCCGTTGGAGTCGGGCTGGGCCGCCAGCAGCTCGGTGTACCTGGTCAGCCCCGGTGTGTCGATGGCCCGCAACAGCCGCACGGTGCGGTGCGGATCGCGAAACCCGGCGAGCGCGTGGAACTCCGTCAGCGCGCACACCAACTCCGGCTTGGCCGTCGGGTCGGGGTAGTTGCGATTCGGTGCGTCCCTCGGGATTCCCGCCGCCTCCTCGCGGGCCCAACCCTCGGCCGCCTGTTCCGCCGACGGGTGAGCCTGCATCGATAGCGGCTCCTCCACCGCGAGGATCTTGAGCAGGAACGGCAGTCGACCGCCCCACCGGCTCGCGCAGTCCTCACCGAGCTGCCCCACCGGGTCGCTTTCCACCAGGTCGAGCAGGCTCCGCTCCGTTCCGTCCTCGCTCACCACGTGGGAAGGATCTCCCGGATGCGCCCCCATCCACAGCTCCGCCTCAGGATGTGGCGCGGGCACCGGACGCCCCAGCAATTCGGGGATCGTGGTCCTGGAGCCCCATGCGTAGGGCCGGACTGCGTTGCGCAGCAGTTCCACGGTCAACTCAACTCCTCGCCGGCCGTTCCCCCGGCCTTTTCTCGTGTGCTGGCCTACGCCGTTGCGGGCGCAACGCGGCCAGCTCCCCCAATCGTTCCCGCCGCGAGACCGAGGTAAAGCGCCGCGAACTCGCAACGCAGCGCGAGAACGGCCGCGCGGGCGGCGTCATCGGCCACGATCTCATCCGCCGGAGCCAGCACGTCCGCCGAGGGCAGTACTTCCTCGGCACGACGACGGCCGCTGTCCGCCGCCTGTCCCGTGAGCACCGCGAGCAGTACCACCCGGACCGGAACGCTCTCCCCCTCCCGGTCCTCGGGATCAGCGAAGATCGTGTTGCTCCCCGACACGTCCGTGGCCGCCCTTCGCAGCGCGGGACGGGACAGCGCCTGACGATAGTGGGCGACGTCCGCGACGACGGCCGCGTGGGCGGCCAGAGCATACGCGGCGTGGTGAGCGGCCCCCACCGCCACCGCGTCCAACCCCCACAGCAGCGGGGTGCGCTCCGCCAGCCGCAAGGCCAACGACTTGGCGGGATTGACGAACGACTCGTGGCCGAGGTAGCACCGTTCGGCCTCGTGGTCCAGGCGGTCGGCGAGGGTGTCGACGTCGGCCACGGACAGGCCGAGGGTGTTGGTCGTGAGCAACCCCGCCGTGAAGGCTCGCGCCAGCCCGAACTCCGGTGGCACCGGAACACGGGGCGCGAGAATCACCCCACGGCCCGCCACGGCCGAGGCCACCGGCCCGTCCGGCGGTGCGGACAGCACCAGGCCCGCGCCGTAGCGCGCGGCCCGTTCCAGGGACAACGCCAGTTCGTGGTCGTACGGGTCGTCAGTGTGCGCGAACACCACGTCGAGCGCCCCGACCCAGTTCGGCACCACGTCGCTCAGCACGACGGGAACGGGACTCGTCGGAGCGACGAGGGCCTCCAGCAACCTCGCCGCGGTGTGCCCCACTCCGGGACGGGACACGATCACCAACGAACGTGGTCTGCCGACGTCGAGGCGCTCACTCAGCTCCAGTTCCGCTGCGGTCCCCACGGTGGCCCGGACCTGGGCGCCCGCCATGGCGGCAGCCCTCAACAGTCCGGCACCGTCGGCGGCGGCCAACCGCGTCGGGTCGTCGAGCAGACTGTCGTCAAGCGCCATCGGAACTGGTCTGGTCATCGGTGTCACGCCCGCCGTCGTCCGGAGGAGTCGCCTCGTCGAGCAGGAGCACGGGGATACCGTCACGTACGGGATAGACCCGCCCGCACGACGTGCAGGTCAGCGCATCCGCGTCGGGATCACCCGGCGTCCCCGGCGTCAACGGAGCGTGGTCCGGCGCGGGGCACGCGAGGATCTCCAACAACTGCGCATCAAGCGTGACGGCCATGCTTCCTCTTTACCACTAGCGAGTTCATACGGGAGGTCGGATCGACGTGACGGATGGCGTTCCGTAACTCAACCACGCACGATGGCGAGAACTTCGTCGGTCAACGCACGTACCGACGCCTCGTCCGGGGCCTCGACGTTCAAGCGAAGCAACGGCTCCGTGTTGGATGCGCGAAGGTTGAACCAACCGCGGTCGCCGAGATCGACCGTGAGCCCGTCGAGCTCGTCGAGTTCGGCTCCGTCCCGGCCTCCGAACGCCTCCTTCACGGCGGCGAGCCGCCCGGCCTGGTCGTCCACCGTCGAGTTGATCTCGCCGGACGCGACGTAGCGGCTGTACTCGGAGGTCAGCGCCGACAGCGGACCGTCCTGCTCGCCCAGCGCCGCGAGCACGTGCAGCGCCGCGAGCATGCCCGTGTCGGCACGCCAGAAGTCGCGGAAGTAGTAGTGGGCCGAGTGCTCACCACCGAAGATGGCGCCCGTCTTGGCCATCTCCTCCTTGATGAACGAGTGCCCGACACGGGTGCGCACCGGCGTTCCCCCGTGCTCGGTGACGATCTCGGGCACCGCCTTGGACGTGATGAGGTTGTGGATGATCGTGGCACCCGGCTCCTTGGCCAGCTCCCGCACCGCCACGAGGGCGGTGATGGCGCTGGGAGACACCGGGTCGCCGTTCTCGTCGACCACGAAGCAGCGGTCGGCGTCGCCGTCGAACGCGAGTCCGACGTCGGCGCCGACCTCCCGGACCTTCGCCTGGAGGTCGACGATGTTGGCGGGGTCCAGCGGATTGGCCTCGTGGTTCGGGAACGTGCCGTCGAGCTCGAAGTACATCGGCACGAGCTCGAAGGGCAGACTCTCGAACACCCGTGGCACGGTGAGACCGCCCATGCCGTTGCCGGCGTCGACGACCACCTTCAGCGGGCGGCTGCCGCTCAGGTCGACCAGGCTGTGCAGGTGGGCCACGTAGTCGCTCAACACGTCACGCTCGGTGATGGTGCCGTGCTGCCCCGCGAACTCGGGGACCCCCTGCTCGACGGTGTCCCTGATCTCGGCGAGCCCGGACTCCTGCCCCACCGGCGCGGCACCCGCCCGGCAGAGCTTGATGCCGTTGTAGCGAGCGGGGTTGTGGCTGGCCGTGAACATCGCGCCCGGCATGTTCAACGAGCCGGAGGCGAAGTACAGCTCGTCGGTGCTGGCCAGACCGATCGACACCACGTCGAGCCCCTGCGACGTCACGCCCTTCGCGAACGCCTTGGCCAGGCTCGGCGACGACTCCCGCATGTCGTGTCCGATCACCACCGAGGGCGAGTCGGGCTTGATGAGCAAGGCGAAGGCCGCACCGAAGTCGGTGACCAGCTCCTCGGTCAGCTCCTCACCAACGACACCGCGGATGTCGTACGCCTTCACGATGGCCGACAGGTCTGACACGCCTCTCCCCGATCCGTACTCCGATACAGGCTTCGCAAGCCTCGATACCCGCGAGGAAGCCTACCGACACGTCCGGACGTTCAGGCGCGGCCGGGCAGTACCCGCAGGTGTCCCCGCCTGCCCTGGCTCGTTCTCGGCTGTTCCCGCTGTTCCGAAGAGGGAGGCGGTGGACGGTCGGACCGCCCGGCCTCACGCACGGCCTCGGCCAGCGCGGTCAACTCGTCACTGGACGGTTCCGGCACAGCGAACTCACCCTCGTGGCGGACGACCTCCCAGCCCTTAGGCGCCGTGAGCCTCAGGGCGTGAGCCTCGCAGAGGTCGTACGAATGGGGCTCCGACGCCGTGGCCAGCGGACCAACCACTGCCGTGGAGTCGCTGTAGGCGTAGGTCAGCGTCGCAACAGCGGGTTCGAGGCAACCCGTCCGCGAACACTTTCGCACGCTCCGCACAGTTGCTCACCATATCCTGTAAGAAGTCCCGCGCGCTGCCGACACACCGAGAATGTCTTGATGACATGGCGCGTAGGCTTCCCCACGTGGCTATGGCGAAAGGCTCGCGACAGCGGCGGCGGTTCCGCCGCGACCGGCACGGTCGCGGTCTGCGAGGGCCGCTGTTCCCGTCCACGCTGCCTGCCGCGTCGAGCCGCGCCGAGAAGTTCGACGCCCTGGTGCTCGACGCCCTGGAGCCGATCGAGGCCCGCTGGCGGCACGACCTCACCGAGCTCGACGTAGCCGTGGACGAAGTACCCGAAGTGCGTATGGAGATTCCCTCCACGCAGATCGACGGTGTGCTGCTGGACGGGCGAGTCCCGTTGTCCCGACTCGTCCCCGCCGGAGTCGATCGTGACGGCCTGCCCACACGGGCGAGGATCGTCCTCTACCGCCGGCCGCTGGAGGCGAGGGCGAAGGACCCGACGGAGCTGTCCGAACTCGTCCACGACGTGCTCGTGGAGCAGGTCGCCAACTACCTCGGCGTGGAGCCCGACATCATCGACGGGGGCTGACCGGTGCGGGCTCGCCGGTCAGCCGTCCCGACGAGCCGAACGCCGCAGCGACGGCAGGGCCGTCAGCACCGTGAACAACACCGCCGCGAGCTGCCCCAGCAGCAGCACGTCGTGCCGGTCGCCGTCGAAACCCACCCGGACCTCCGCGGCTTCCGGCGGCACGGCCACCGCCACCTGGTTTCCCCAGGCCCGGACGATGGGAGCGGGGTCGCCGTCCACCGTGGCGCGCCATCCCGGCTGATAGGCCGCCGCCAGCACCAGCAGCCGTCCCTCGGGCCCCTCCGAGACCCGGACCCCGACCTCGGGCGGGGCGGCGTCCACCGCCACCGCCGCGGGCGGGGTCAACAGCTCGGCGTCGGGCTGCAGGCCGCTGACCGACCTGCGAGCCTGCTCCGAGGCGATCAGCGTCACAGCCCCGACCTCGGGCGTCAGCCTCACCACCGTTCGCCCGTCACTGGTGGGCGGTGCCGGCGCGACGAGCTCACCCGCCGCGTTCCGCAACGCCCCACCGTCCTCTCCCGGCGGCAGCACCACGAACAGCACGCCCGAGGCCGCGGCCGAAGTCACCGCGGAGGTGACCGCCTCGGGCTCGTCGCTCGACAGCTGTCGTTGCCACTCCCACACCCGTGACGTCATCGACTCCACGGGAGCCAGCGCGTCGTCCCCGAAGCGGGGCGGACGTCCGGCGGTGAGACGCGGAACGTCATAGGGGTCTTCCGGATCACCGAGCACCAGGACTCCCCGACCGGTCGAGGCGAGTTCCTCGCTCAGGAGTGCCGTCGGCGCGTTCGACCGCGCCACCAGTGGGCCTTCCCGACCGGCGACGACGTCGAAACCCGCCAGCACCGACACCCCACACACCGCGCCGATCACGATCGCGCGCGTTCGAGCTGTCCGCGCCCGCTCCGGCGCGGGAAGACAGGCGACCAGCACGACGACGAGCAACCCCGCGCCAACCATGAGCAGCGGGGCGCCCGCGAAGGCGGGGGACACCGGGCCACCACGGACCGGCCGCGCGGACACGAGCGCAAGGAGCCCCGCGCCGAGCACTCCTACCAGCACGAGCCCTCCGGCGGGCGCCATGCGGGAGGTGGGCCGCGTGACGACGGCCAGCAACGCCGCCACCACCACGACGGCTCCCACCGGGGAACCACCCGGCCCTCCCGGATCGAGACCGAGCAACTCCAGCGGGGCGGCCGGCCGCACGGCGGGCCCGCTCACACCCTGCAGCACGAGCACGGGATGGGCGACGAGCACCGGCAGCCACGGCAGCAACAGCCCCGGAGGCAGCAGCGCGAGCACCGCGAAGGCCCCGGCTCGTGCCCTCGGTCGGTCCCGACCGGGCGCGGCGACGAAGGCGATCGACGCCACGAGCAGTAACAACGGATACGCCACGGGCAGGAAGGCCGCCGCGGTCGCCACACCCAACGCACACAACGCGCTCGTGCCCAGCCATCGCCGGCGTATCGGCCCGTACGTCACCGCGAACACGCCCGCCAACAGCACCGGCAACAACACATGCCACACGACGACGTCGAGTCGACCCTGTGCGGCGGCCGCGGTGGCCGGAGGCAACAGTCCGTAGGTGGCGGCAGCCAAGGCCCTGATCCACCGGTGGACGGGTATCCGCCGGGTGGCGAGGTACGCGGACAGGCCCGCCAACGGCATGTCGGCCAGCAGCAAGACCGCCACGAGGGCCGCGGGCCCTCCCACCGGTGCGAGGGGAGCCCCGAGCACTCCGAGCACGGCCAAGGCCGGGGGAGCGGCGCCGACGGCTCCTCCGGCGCCGCCGTGCCATGCGGCGAGGTACTCGCTCCACAGCTCGCCGAGGGCGCCGACCGGAAGCAACGCCCCGCCTACGAGGGAGAGCCCGAGCCGCTCCGAATGCGTCCCCAAGGCGACGACGGCGAGGGCCCCAGCCAAAACCGCGGGTGGAGCCCACCTCGAACGCCCCACCCGCGTCACCGGAGCCTCACCGACCACGCGCCCCGCTCACCGGGCCGCTCCGACGGCAACACGCCGCCGACCGAAGCATGCTCGACCTCGGCACGGGTATCGGCCAGAATGCTCGACGCACCCCGCCGGTAACCGACCGAGGGACGGAACAGCCCGTCAGAACGGGAACACGCAGCCGATGCAAGCGCAGTACGAACCTGTGAAGGGACGATCGTGGACGGCAAGTGCCTCTCCGCGTACAGAGACGACCAAGGGCACTCACTCTAACGAGCGATCGACGCCGTGAGTCACACGGCGCGTTTCTTCAGCTTCCTCCGCTCCCTTTCGGAGAGACCGCCCCAGATGCCGAACCGCTCGTCGTGTGCCAGGGCGTACTCCAGGCAGGCGTCCTTCACCTCGCACACCTGGCAAATGCGTTTCGCCTCCCGGGTCGAGCCCCCTTTCTCGGGAAAGAACGCCTCGGGGTCGGTCTGCGCACACAGAGCGCGCTCCTGCCAGTCCTGCTCCCCCGTCACGTCGAAGAGCTCGGTGAGCACACCCTGATCGTCCAGCGGGTGTCCACCCAACTCCATGACGTTCCCCCATTCCATTCCAGTAGTGTCCAACCGCACGTCCGCCTCCTCGCTTCCACGCACTCCCAGGGCCGGCGGTACTGGATGCCCCCAGCTGCCCCCCTTTAAGACAGCGGAATGACATCAATGTGATTACACCTGTGTAGTGCGGCCGGGTCAAGCAGAGTAGCAAGGTTGGGGGATACTTGTGGCCGCGCGCGCAAGCGGACACGCCGAGGAACCCTTGACCGGTTTCGATCGTTTCCACCGGGGGTCCGCCCAGCCGACGAACGAGAGGACACACCGAACTCGTGCCACGCTCAGTCGTTCGCCCAAGCCTGCTGTTCTACGCGATCCTCGCCGTCACCGTCGTCGGCGGTGTGCTCACCACCACGCTGGGGTTCGAGGACATCCTGAACCGGCCGGTCACGGGCACATTGGGAATGTTCCTGCTGGTCATCGGCGGGTGGGCCCTGTCCTTGACGCTGCACGAGTTCGGCCACGCCTTCGTGGCCTACAAAGGCGGCGACCACGAGGTGGCCGCCAAGGGCTACCTGTCGATGGACATCCGGCGCTACACCGACCCGGTCATGTCGCTGGTACTGCCGTTGCTCATCCTTGCCATCGGCGGGATCCCGCTCCCCGGCGGGGCGGTGTGGATCAACCGTTGGGCTCTGCGTTCCCGCGCGGTGTCGTCCTGGGTGTCACTGGCCGGCCCGTTGAGCAACCTCGCCATCGGCGTCGTGCTCACCGCCCTCGTGGCCACCGTCTCCATGCCACCGGGGCTGTTCGCCGGGCTGTCCTACCTCGCCTCGTTGCAGATCCTCGCGTTCGTCATCAACATCCTGCCGGTGCCGGGTCTCGACGGCTTCGGTGCCGTCGAGCCCTACCTGTCGCCGCAGCTCCGCGAGTTCGGCGCGAAGGCCCGGCCGTGGGCACCGCTCGTGTTGTTCGCGCTGATCATCAGCGTTCCCGCAGTCGGGGACGCGCTGTGGAGGCTCACCGACACGGTGTTCGCGGCGGTCGGCGGTGACGCGTTCGCGGCGGCCGTGGGACAGTACGTCTTCATGTTCTGGCGGTGACGGCGCCGGGGACGACCGGCGTCAGCGATGCTTGGCGAACCAGGTGCTCGCCCGCTTGGCCACCTTCTTGAGCGCCGAACGCTCACCGAAATAGTTGCCCACCAGGCCCACCACCGGCAGCGCGCCGAGAGCCTGGTGGTAGAACCTGCCGCTGGGCCGTTTCTCCAGCTCCTCGGTGACCGCGAACAGCGACCGGCCGAGCTTCCACAGGGTGCGCGCCCCCGCCTTGACCCCGAGGCGCTTGCCTCCGGGGAAGTCCCGCGAGAGCTCCTCCGCTCGCGCATCCTCCCCGGCGACGTCGTAGCCCTCGTACTTGCCCGCCGCCAAATCCGGGTCGATGTCGCGCTCGAACAACACCCACCCGATTAGCCGGACGCGCTCCGCCACGTCCGTGACACCGTGTTCACCGGCGATGGCGCACAACAGCAACCCCTGGGACGCCACACCCATCGTGTCCTGGACCGGGAACCGATCGGCGAGCGCACCGAGAAGACCGGGAGCGGCGGTGAGCAACGCGGTGAACCGTCCGACCCGATTGACCCACCAGTCGACCCGGTCGTCAACGTCCATCGCGTTCCACGCGGCCGAGCCGGGGACCTTCACCGACTTCAACGCCTCGGCGAGCCTCGCCCGAACCGTGGACGACTCGGTGTCCTCCCGCGAGTCCTGCGCGGTGCGCCCGAACGGATCGGACTCCCGCAACGCGTCGACCATCGGCCCCGCCGCCCTCACAAACGGCCGCAGCACCTTGACGACGTGTTTGTCGCCGATCGGCTCACCCACGAGCACTACCTCGTTCTCGTCTCCGACAACGCCGTCCGCCCCAACGACCCTCCGAGCGCGATCGCGGCGGGCAGGGCCCCGCCCGCCAACAGCAGCAACGCCCTCCAGTCGATCACGAGCACGGTGTCGCCACCCGGCCCGCCGGCCCCCAGCACGAGTAGCGTCACGAACCACATCAGCAGCGGAATCATGGCCAGCCTGCGCGACACCAACCGTTCGGCCATCGTCACGAGTAGCGGCGTGGTGACGGCGGCCACGAGCACGCTGAGTGGGAACGGCACGTCACCGACCTTCGGCAACACCACACCGTCGAGGCGCAACGGCAGATAGAACAACTCCAACGTGGCGAGCAGCACGGCGTCCACGGAGAGCAGAACGATGATCGGCCATTTGCGGGCCGACGACTGCTCCGGGGGCTTCAGCACCGCGACAGCCCCCCGAAGAGATCGGTCTCCACGTCCTCCGAAGGCCCGTGGACGAGCACGAAAAACTCCGTGTCGGGCACCGGCTGCGCGATACCGTTGGACAGCGCGAAGCAGTCCGGTCCCACGGACACCTGAGTGCGATGGGCCCGCAGCGCCGCGAACTTCGCCTCGCGGTAATCGGCGATGTCGATTCGCGTGGTGATGTCGGCGTCCGGAGTGGTGGGCAGCTCCTCATCAGCGGGGACCCGGAATGGCACTCGTTCGTCCCGCCTCAGCGCGGCGAGCCCCCGCGAGGTCGCCTCCGCCGACGACACCGTGTGGAACAACCGGCGCACGCCCTCGGCCCGCCGCACCGCGGCCGTCGTGATCTCGTGGGCGCGGATGTGGTCCGGATGTCCATACCCGCCGTTCGAGTCGTACGTGACGACGACCTCGGGACGTAGTTCCTCGAACACGGAAAGGAGTTGTTCGACCTGTTCGTCCAGGGAACCCCGGACGAACGCGCGCGGATGCTCGTTCGCCTTCGTCCCGACCATCCCCGAGTCACGCCACCGCCCGGGGCCACCGAGGAAACGATGCTCGGTCCAGCCCAAAGCCTCCCCGGCCCGGCTCAGCTCTCCCATCCGATAACCGCCGAGCTGGTCACCTGCCCAGGCCCCCAACTGGTCGAGTTCATCGGGGATGATTTCGCCCTCCTCGCCAAGCGTGCACGTCACCACTGTGACGTGGGCCCCTTCGGCGGCGTAGCGGGCGATCGTTCCACCTGTCGTGAGGCTCTCGTCGTCGGGGTGTGCGTGAACGAACAGCACCCTGCGGCCATCTACCGAGGTCACAACTTAAGATTAGTTCGTTCGTACCGTCCCCACACCGGCGCGTCTGCACTATCCTCGCGCCGAGTCACAACCACACATCGCCGTGACACCCTAATCTCCCTCACGAAGGGCTTCTGGTGAGCGTAGAAGCAGTATCGCAGCAGTCGGCGGAATCGTCGAAATCCGTGCTGTCCATTTCGGATTTGAAGATCTCCTTCTCGACCGAGGACGGCGTCGTCGAAGCGGTCAAGGGAATCGGATTCGACGTCGCCCCCGGCGAGATTCTCGCGATCGTCGGTGAGTCGGGGTCGGGCAAGTCGGTGACGTCGATGTCGGTGCCCGGTCTCCTTCCGAAGACCGCGAAGATCACCGGCGCTCGACAGCTGAACGGGGTCGACCTCGGCGGGATGTCGCCCAAGCAGCTGCGGAAGTACCGCGGCAACGACGTGGCCATGATCTTCCAGGAGCCGATGACGGCCCTGAACCCCATGTACACGGTGGGTTGGCAGATCCGGGAGTCCCTGCGGGTCCACCAGGACATGTCCAAGCAGGAGGCCAACAAGCGGGCCATCGAACTGCTCGACATGGTGGGCATCCCGGAACCGGAGCGGCGCTTCAAGCAGTACCCGCACCAGCTCTCCGGCGGTCTGCGCCAGCGCGTGGTGATCGCGATGGCGATCTCCTGCGACCCGAAGGTCATCATCGCCGACGAGCCGACGACCGCCCTCGACGTCACGGTGCAGGCCGAGATTCTCGGACTGCTGCGCAAACTGCGGGACACCCTCAACACCGCCATCATCCTCATCACCCACGACATGGGCGTCGTCGCCGACCTGGCCGACCGGGTCGTGGTGATGTACAAGGGCGAAATCGTCGAGCAGGCCCCGGTACGGGAGCTGTTCGCCAACCCGCGGCAGGAGTACACCAAGCGCCTGCTGGCAGCCGTCCCCGTACTCGGTCAGCGTCCCGAGGGCCGCCGCCTGCTGGAGGACGCGCCCCGTGCCACCGTCGCGGAGAGCAGGACCGACGCGGCGCTGCGCAAGATCCACGAGGAGCTCGAAGCGCGACTCGACAGCACGGCGCCCCCGCTGGAGATCAAGAACCTTGTCCTCGAATACCCCGGTAAGGGACGCCAGGGCAAGAACCGCGCCGTCGACGACGTGTCGCTGCACATCGAGCGCGGCGAGATCCTGGGGCTGGTGGGCGAGTCCGGCTCCGGTAAGTCCACGGTCGGCCGGTGCGCCATCCGGCTGCTCAAGCCCACCTCCGGCACGGTGTCCATCGCCGGTACCGACATCACCACGATGTCGCAGAAGGACCTGCGGCCGCTGCGCAAGTACTTCTCCATCGTCTTCCAGGACCCGGCGTCCACTCTGGACCCGAAGATGACGATCGGCGAGTCGATCGCCGAGCCGCTGGTGCTGCACAAGGTGCTCACGGGCAAGGATCTGGACAACCGGGTCACCGACCTGCTCGACAAGGTCCAGTTGTCCGGCCACTACCGCAACCGCTACCCGCACGAGCTCTCCGGCGGTCAGCGGCAGCGAGTCGCCATCGCCCGCGCACTGGCGCTCAACCCCAAGCTGCTCATCGCCGACGAGCCCACGTCGGCGCTGGACGTGTCGGTGCAAGCCAAGGTTTTGGACCTGTTCCTCGATCTCCAGCAGCACCTGCGGTTCGCGTGCTTGTTCATCAGCCACGACCTCGCCGTCGTGGACCTGCTGGCCGACCGGGTCGCCGTGATGCAGCGCGGCAAGCTGGTCGAGGTGGGTACGCGCGAGCAGGTGCTGCACAACCCGCAGCAGGAGTACACCAAGCGGCTGCTGTCCGCGGCGCCCGTGGCCGATCCCGAGCTGCAAGCCGAGCGCAGGCGAGCCTGGGAGGAAGGTCGCGTGGCTCCCGTCAAGGAGTGAGCGAAAGGCCCTCACGAAGCTGCTGAAGGGGCGGTACCGTTCGGTGCCGCCCCTTCGCCGTGTCCGCAGGCTACGTACGCGTGTCCGCAGTTCTCGTACGGGAGTTCGCAGTTTGTGTACGAGGGTCGGCGTCACGGGACGCCCACACCCGTACACAAACTGCGGACACGCGTATGCAGGCTGCGGACACGAGTGCGGGAAGTGCGGACACGGTGAAACGGCACGGGGGAGCGCCGGCCCCGAGAGGGCGGCGGCTCCCCCGTGCCGTGGAAAACCCTTCTAGGCCTTCACCCTCCGCTGACGCGGGTCGAACGCGTCGCGCAGACCGTCACCGATGAAGTTGATCGACAACGAGATCAACACCAGGACGACGAACGGGCCGAAGAACAACCACGGACGTCCCGTCATCTGCGCGTAGTTCTCCGAGATGACGCGACCGAGCGAGGTGTCCGGCGGCTTCACACCGAGGCCGATGAACGACAGAGCCGCCTCGGCGAGCACCGCCTGCGCCACGGCGAGCGTGGCGTTGACGGTGATCGTGCCGACCATGTTCGGCACCAGGTGCTTGAACACGATCCGCCCGGTACCGGCGCCCGACGCTCTCGCGGCTTCGACGAACTCGCGCTGCGCCAACGACATCGCCTCGGCTCGCGTGATACGCACGATCGGCATCCACGCGAACCCGGCGAGCACCACCGCCACGACCCACCAACTACCGCTGAAGATCTTCACCAGGATCGCGGCGGCCGCGATCGAGGGGATGATCAGGAACAGGTCGGTCAGCCGCGAGATGGCCGAGTCGATGAAGCCACCCATGTACCCGGCGAACGCCCCCAGCACCACACCAATGAACGTCGCCACGAGCGAGACCGTGATCGCGATGAGCAGCGAGTACTGCGTGCCCCGCAGGATCTGCGACACCATGTCCTTGCCGACCTGCGTGGTGCCCAGCGGGTGATCGGCACTCGGTTCCGCGAACGACGGGAACGACGAGTCCCAATAGCTGTGCGGCCAGAAGATCGGCATGATCAACGCGATCAGGGTGATCAGCACCAGCATGCCGACACTGGCCATCGCGAGCTTGTGCCGCAGGAATTTGCGGAGAACGAGGGCCCCTTGGCTGCGCGGCTCCGGCAGCGCTTCCGAGCTCAGCTCGCCCTCGGGAATCGGAGGCTTGCCACCGGTTTCCGCACCGGTCACAAGCGAGTTCATGTCAGCCAACGCGAATCCTCGGGTCCAAAATGCCGTACAACAAGTCCGCGATCAGGTTCGCGATGATCACCGAGATGGAGATGACCACGATCCAGCCCATCATCACGTTCGGGTCGTTCTTGTTCACGGCCTCGACGAGCACGGCGCCCATGCCGTTCCAGTTGAACACCCGCTCCGTGATGACGGCACCCGTCACGACGCTCACGAAGTTCACGGAGAACAGCGTGGTCGTCGGGATCAACGCGTTACGGAAGGCGTGCCGCAGGATGACCCGCCGTTCGGTCAGCCCCTTGGCGCGAGCCGTCCGCACGTAGTCCATGTTCAGCGTCTCCAGCATCGAGGAACGCTGGAACCGACTGTACGCGGCGAAGCTGATGAACATGATCGACAGCGTCGGCAGCAGGAACGCGCCCGTGTACTTGACGATGAAGTCCCAGACACCGTCCGCTTCCAACGAGTCCGGACTCGTCGTTCTCAGGAACGGGTTGCCGAAGATGTCGTTCAGACCGAGGTTGTTGATGACGACGTTGAGATCGATCGCGTAGATCTTCAGCACGATGGCGACGCAGAAGATCGGCATCGAGAAGAACAGGAACGCCAACGTGGTCGCGACGTAGTCGATGACGCTGTACTGCTTCACCGCAGCGAGCAGACCCACGGCGACACCGAGGATGAGCGCCAGGATCTCAGCGCCGAGAATCAGTCGGATCGACACCCAGAAGGCGTCCATGATCTTCGGCAGGACCGGCTCCATGGCCGACCCCTGCGCGATCGAGATCCCCCAGTCACCGGTCAGGAATCCGCCGAGCCAGTCGAAGTACCTGGGGATCAGCGGTTTGTCCAGGCCGAGCTCGTGCGCGATCGCGTCGATGGATTCCTGATTGATGTTCGGCTGGGTGCGCAGCTCCGCGAGAGGGTCGCCCGCACCGGCCACCATCACGAAGACGAGAAACGTTCCGATCAGCAGGATCGGAATCGAGATCGCCAGACGGCGAAGGATGTAGAAAACCAGGTTCAACGACTTGCTCCTAGTCCCGGGATCGCCCGGAATTATTTCGTCACCGTCCCGTGCCACGGTAGTGGGGGTCGGGTTCGCGTGAACAGCTACTAACGTCGGCCGTCGGGGACCGGTGTGGTCCGGCCCCCGACGGCGTCAGACGTCAGCCGGTGACAGGTGAGCGGCCCCGATTACTCGGCGGCCTCCCACTCCCCGACGTTCCACAGAGCACCGTTGTACGACTGCATGTACACGCGGTCAATACCACGGAAGGCCCACATCGACGGCGTCTCGAACAGCGGAATGGTGGCGTAGTTCTCGGCGATCGCCTCGTCGGCCGCGATGTAGTGCTCCAAGGCCTCTTCCGGCTTGGTCGCCGAGGTCGCCTTGGCGAACGCCTCGTCGATCTTCGGGTCCTTCAGGCCCTGCCAGTTCTGGTTGCCGTCGCTGATGTAGATGGCCTTGGACTCGGCCTTGAACGGAGCGGACGACCAGCCGAACAGAGCGATGTCGTAGTCACCCTTGTCGACGCGACCCTTCAGGAAGTTCGGGTCGGTGTCGTCCTTGACCTCGATGCCCGCGGCCTTGGCCTGCGACTGGATGATCTCGACCGTCTGGCTACGACGCGCGTTCTCGTTGTGCGAGATCGACACCGAGAAACGGACGCCGTCCTTCTCGTAGATGCCGTCGGCGCCCTTCTTCCAGCCGGCCTCCTCAAGGGTCTTGGCGGCGGCCTCGGCGCCCTTGTTCATCTTGTCGCTGTAGCGGTCCTCGTAGCCTTCCTCACCGGTGAAGAAGACGATGCTGCCCAGCGGCTCGGCGTCGGCCTGGACCGGCTTCAGCAGCTTGTTGACGATCTCCTCACGGTTGACGACCTGGAAGAACGCCTTGCGCGCGGCCTCGTCCTGGAAGACCTTCCGGTTGAGGTTCAGGTCGAGGTGCTCGTAGGTGAGCTGCGGCGCGGAGACGTACGTCACACCCTGCGACGTCAGGCTCTTCAGGGTGTCGGCCGCGGTGGCGTCCGGCTGGGTCGACGCGGCGACGTCAATCTCACCGTTCTGCAGCGCGGTGGCCATGGCCTTGGTGTCCGGGATCGCGCGGATCGTGACTTCCTTCGGCCCGCCCTTGGCGCCGATCCAGTTCGGGTTCTTCTCCAGGACGACCGTGTCGGAGTTCGAGTCGTACGACTTGATCTTGTAGGGGCCGGAGCCGGGCATGATCTCGGGCTTGAAGCCCTTCCACTCGCCCGACCAGAACTTGGCGACCTCCTTGGCCTCCTTCGAGCCCGGCTCGACGTCACGGATGTCGTCGATACCGATTTCCTTCTCGATGACGTGCGCGGGCATGAGACGCACGTCGGCGAACATGCCCTTGTAGTCGAGGTAGGGCTCGCTGAACTCGGCCTTGAAGGTGTAGTCGTCGGTGCACTCCGGTTCCATGAGCTCGTAGCCCGTGGTGGAGGCGGAGTTGAAGCCCTCCGTCGTGCCGGAGCTGGCGAGCCACGCGAGGTAGAACTCACGGCAGTCCCACGGGTCACCGTCCGACCACTTGACGCCCTCCTTCATCTTCCACTCGACGGTGAAGGGGTCTTCGGACGTGACCTCGATGGACTCCATCACGTCGCCGTTGAGCAGGACCTTGTTGTTGCCGTCCAGAACGGTCGGGCCCGTGATGACGCTCGTGAGGATGTAGGTGTTGTACGAGCTGTTGGCATCCGCGGTGTTGTTGTTGTACGCGGAATACCCCTCGTCGATGGCCACCGTGACGGGGTCCATCTCCGGGACGTCGGCAAGCTTGAAGGTGTCGCCTTCCTGCGCCTTGCCCTCCGCCAAGCTCGCAGCGTCGACTGTCGAGCCGTTCTCATCCGCCGCGTTGTCCCCGCCACCGCACGCGCTCAGAACGAGCGCTGACGCGGCGAGCATCGACCACGCGGAGATGACTTTTGATCTCCTCATTACGTGTGCCCTCCTAGCACTGAGTCCCACACCTTCCGCAGCGGGACCCACCTCTCCGATTAGCGCCGGAGCTTATGACACGCCCATCACACTCGATTGGCGTACTGCGGGGGAACGCTAAGAAGGATGGCCACCATCGGTCAGCACTTCTCGGAGGATCGTGACCAAAGGGTGACATCTATCCAGCGAACGCAACATACAGCAGTGACGAATTGTGATCAGTCACTGTACCAACTGGTCGGTCGGTGACGCCACGGTCAGAAGGTGGGACGGCCGTGGTGGCAACGGGTTCGGACCGGCTCTAACGAGGAGCTCGCGTCCAGTTGACGGCGGAGGCGAAAGGTCCGACCAAGGTCGGTCCCGGAGTCACGCCGGAGACCCCGGCTCCCACGGCCAAGGTGTCGGCGAGCTGGAACAACGGGATGGAGACGTTCTGCTTCCACAGCTTGGGCTCCACCTTGGCGAGGCTCTGCTTGAGCGGAACCTCTCCCGTCAACGCGGCGTCGAGCGTCGACTGCAACTCGGGGTCGCAGAACCCCGCGGGGTTAGCGGGCGTCACCAGACCGTCGTCCGCCTCGGAGTCCTCCGACGTGGTCGCGGGAGTCTTCGCCAAGGTGCTCGTCGTCTTCGTCGTCGACGACGACGTGGACTCCGCTTCCTCGTCCTCCTCGGTCTCCTCGCCGCGCGCGTCGGGAGCGCACCCGAACCACGAGGCCGCGGTGGTCGCCGGGTCGGCGCTGATCGCCCGAGGAATCACAGCGATGTCGATGCCGACCTGCCCGTTGGTGGGGGTCGGCTCGCCCGCGGCCCCACCGTCGAGGTCGATGGGCGCGGCCAGCGTCGCGCCGAACAGCTCCCTCGCCGGAGGGTGGACCGTCGTGACGTTGATTCCCTCGGCGATGAGCTGGTCCGCCAGGGCCTGCGCGATGCGCTGGTACGGCTGCTTCTGTCCGGGGGAGGCCACGACCAGGGACAACTCCCGGCCATTCTCGTCGACCCAGCTCCCCGCCTCACGCTTGTAGCCGGCTTCGGTGAGCAGCTTGTGGGCCCGCTTGGCGTTCCGCTCCAGAGGCGGCCCGGCGCCGGGAATGGTGTGGGCGTATTCCGGCGACGACGGCGGCAGCACCTGGGCGCTGGCACGCAGCTCCGCCGAGTCACCTCCCCGCGTGCCCTCGGCGATGAGGGCGTTGCGGTCGAGCAGCGCCGCGACGGCCCGGCGGACCTTGTCGTCGGCCAGGGCAGGGCCGACGGGGCGCAACACCACGTCCACCACGTACGGCTGCGCCACGGCATGCAGCCCCACGTCGTCGCCGAGGTCGGCGAGCAGAGCCCTGGTGTCGCCGTTGACCCCGCCGAGGACGAACTGCGCGCTGCCGCTGCGCAACGCCGAGACCATCCCCGGACCGTCCGCTCGCTGGAGCACGATGCGGTCCACGGCGGCGGGCTTCTCCCAGTAGCGCTCGTTGCGTTCGAGCACGATCTCGCCCCTGGCCGTGTCGATCTTCTTGATCGCGAACGGACCGCCGTACGCGGGGAAGCTCTCCGCCAGCGCCTCCTGCCAGCCTCCCGGAGCGTCCTTGAGGACGTGGGCGGGGAGGAGGTTGGAGAACAGCGTCTTCCATCCCGGATACGGCTCGCTGAAGGTGACCCGGACGAGCTTGCCTCCCTCGCCGGGCTCGATCGAGGAGATCAGCTCGTACCCGGCGGAGTTGGCCACCCCCGGCTGGGACTTCATGGCCTCGGTGAGGTAGGAGAAGTCCTCGACGGCGATGGGCGCTCCGTCGGACCACGACGCCTCGGGCCGGATGCGGTACTCGACGGTGAACGGGTCCTCACTCGTCACTTCCGCGGACGTCATGAGGCGGTCGTCGAGCTCCGGCTCACCCTCGGCGTTGGTCCGGAAGACGGACGGCAGCAGCAACTGCGCCAACGCCGTGGTCACGGTGGAGGCGTCGGCGAGGGTGTGCGGGTTGTAGCCGCCCACGATGTCGTCCACCGCGGCCACGATCTGGGAGGGAGTCTCCGTGGCCGGAGGGGTCGACGGAACGGAGGAACTCACCACGGGCGGCGGCGGGGTGTTCGAGCACGCACTCAACGCACCGACGAGCATCAGCACCAGCACGGCCTTCCACGTCCTGGTCCCGCCCCCATTCGCTCGCACGCCGCAGCCCCTCCTGCTCGTTCGACACTGTCCGCCCCGGCATATCGATGGCGCCGTGACTTAAGCGGCTACCGGCGGAGCAACACAGTCGCCGACCGGTTCGCCTCTCCCCGCTCCCTGTGTGGCTGACGCACGGACCGCCCATGTGGTTCCACAAGTGTCTCAAGCGCGCGTAGACCCCGTGTCAAGGGCGGGTGAGAACGAGGGAGCGCCTCAGGCGTTGCGGTCGCGGCTACGAGCCCTGGAGCGCTCTTTGGCCCGCTGTGTGGCGTCCAGGACCACCTTGCGCACCCGTACCGCCTTCGGGGTCACCTCGACGCACTCGTCGGCCGCACAGAACTCCAGGGCCTCCTCCAGGTTGAGCGTGCGCGGACGGGCGAGACGTTCCAGCTCGTCGGCGGTCGACGAGCGCATGTTGGTGAGCTTCTTCTCCTTCGTCACGTTGATGTCGAGGTCCTCGGCCCTCGGGTTCTCGCCGACGACCATGCCCTCGTAGACCTCGGAACCCGGCTCGACGAAGAATGTGCCCCGGTCGGCGAGCTGCAACAACGCGTAGGTGGTGACGGGGCCCGAGCGGTCGGCCACCAACGAACCGCTGTGGCGCGTGCGGATCTCCCCGGCCCACGGGAAGTACCCCTCGAAGATGTGGTTCGCGATGCCCGTACCCCGCGTCTCGGTGAGGAAGTCGGTGCGGAACCCGATCAGCCCCCGCGACGGGATCACGTACTCCAGCTTGATCCTGCCCGTGCCGTGGCCGTCCATGTTCTCCATCCGGCCCTTGCGGCCCGCCAGCAGCTGGGTGATGGCCCCGAGGTGCTCCTCGGGCGCATCGATGTAGAGGCGTTCGAAGGGCTCGTGCAGCTTGCCGTCGATGGTCCGGGTGACCACTTGTGGCTTGCCGACGGTCAGCTCGAAGCCCTCCCGGCGCATGGTTTCCACGAGGACGGCGAGGGCCAGCTCACCACGCCCCTGCACCTCCCAGGTGTCGGGTCGGTCGGTGGGCAGCACCCGGATGCTGACGTTGCCGACCAGCTCGGCGTCGAGTCGCGCCTTGAGCAGCCGCGCGGTGAGCTTGTCCCCGCCGCCGCGGCCCGCGAGCGGCGAGGTGTTGACACCGAACGTCATCGAGATGGCGGGTTCGTCCACCGTGATGCGCGGCAGGGCCTCCGGGTGCTCCGGGTCGGCCAGCGTGTCGCCGATGGTGATGTCGGGGATACCGGCGATGGCCACCAGGTCGCCCGCGCTCGCCTCCTCCGCGGGCACGCGCGTCAGCGCCTCGGTGACCAGCAGTTCGGAGATGCGCACGTTCTGCGCCGAACCGTCCTCGCGCAACCAGGCCACCGTCTGGCCCTTGCGCAACCGACCGGCGTGGATGCGGATGAGAGCGATACGGCCGAGGAAGCTGGAGGCGTCGAGGTTCGTGACCAGCGCCCGCAGCGGGGCGTCCGGATCGGCCTTCGGAGCCGGGATGCGTTCCAGCAGCACATCGAACAGGGCGTCGAGGTTCTCGGCGTCGGGAAGCTGCCCGTCGGCCGGACGTTCGAGGCTGGCGATGCCCGCCCGCGCGGCGGCGTAGACGACCGGCATCGACAGCACGGCGTCGAGCGCGTCGTCGTTCATGCCCTCGATCTCACCGGCGAGTTCCAGCAGCAGATCGTGGGTCTCCTCCACGACTTCCGCTATGCGGGCGTCGGCGCGGTCGACCTTGTTCACCACGAGGACCACGGGCAGCCGCGCGGCGAGCGCCTTGCGAAGCACGAAACGGGTCTGCGGCAGCGGGCCCTCGCTGGCGTCCACGAGCAGCACCACGCCGTCGACCATGGCCAGGCCGCGCTCGACCTCGCCCCCGAAGTCGGCGTGGCCGGGGGTGTCGATGACGTTGATGGTGACGGGCCCGTTCGGGGTCTGGCGACGGATGGCGGTGTTCTTCGCGAGGATGGTGATCCCCTTCTCCCGCTCCAGCTCGCCGGAGTCCATGACTCGATCGACCGGTTCGGAGCGTTCGGCGAAGGCACCGGACTGCCGCAGCATGGCGTCGACCAAGGTGGTCTTGCCGTGGTCGACGTGCGCGACGATGGCGATGTTGCGGAGATCGGTGCGGACTTTCTGAGCAGCGGCTGTGGGCACGCGAAGGCTCCCTGGTGCAGAAGAATGATGGTCGACCAACGGACTCGGTGCTCCCGGCGTGGTCGGTGACCAGCATAGTCGCCGTTCCGCACGTGATCCGGAACACCGTCGCCCCCCCAAGAATCGGGTGGGCGGAAGAAATGGGGAGGAAAACGCGCCCGGCCGCGGAAAACGCCTGGTGAAAAGTGCGAGACGGCACGGCTCGCCCCGTGTCTCGGGCCGCGAGCCGACCGGAGGGTCTCAGTGGGCCAGGGCCTCGTTGACGGACCGCAGTTCGGGTGCCGTGCGCGTCGCCGAGAACTCGATCACCTCGTGGTGGGCGAGGTGCCGCAGCAGCAACGGATCGCTCGCCAGCGTGGCCTCCAGCTTGCCCGTCGACATCGATCTCGCCAGCAGCACTTCACCGCGGTGGTCGGCTCTGCGTCCCGACGCGACGAAAAGCCCGCGCTCGAACTGCCTCGTGAGCCATTCGGCGTGGTCGGGCAGGGCGTAGTCGATCTCGGGAGGCGGTGCCGTGTAGGTCAGTAGAACGACGTACATACCCCCACGGTAGGCGCCCGAGGCGTAGGTCACAGTCCTCGGCGACTCCCGGCCGTCACAGCAGAGCCAGCAGGTCGGGCACCAGCACGCGATCGGCGGGAAGCCAGTCGATCTCCCGCAGCTCAGCGGCGGGCAGCCAGCGCAGGGCCCGGTGCTCCACCGCCCGAGGCTCCGCCTCGGCGTCGCGCAGGGTCGCGGCGTAGACGCGGAGGACCATGCCGTTCGGCAACGGAACGTCGGCACCCACCCGGTCGCCCACGACGACGTCGACCCCGAGCTCCTCCACGCACTCACGACGCACGGCCTCGGCGTCCGACTCGCCGGGCTCGACCCGTCCACCGGGGAGTTCCCAGAGCCCCGCGGCCTCGGCGGGGAACGCTCGCTGCTGGGCGAGCAACCGTCCGTCACGCACCACGGCCGCGCCCACGACCACGGTCGCCGCCCGGCCCGCCGCCTCGTCTGTCGTCACGGAACACGCAAACTACCCGTAACGACGACCCCGCCGCCCGGCGCCTCCCCACGGCGCCCCGGTTCGGCGACGCACCGGAACCGGTCGAACACCCGAATCCGATTCCGACCTCGTAATCCACTGTGGATGACAGAACCCGCGGCGAGGGACCGAGTCCCGCGCGTCACGACCCCACGGTGGCGACGCCGTCCGAGTCCAAGGTCAACACCACGCGGTCGCCGGGTACCGCCCTGCTGGTCATCGCCGCGACCGCCGCCACCTGCGGGGCGTCGCCCTCCGGGCGCACCGACAACCGCACGTGGTCACGTCGGTGCACGCGGGAAAGCACTTCGGCGCGCAACCCGACGGCCGGGGCGGCGATGTCCGCGTCCCGGTCGAGTTCCACGGCCCGCACCGCGTTGGGACGCAGCCCCACCAGCACGTCACCGGTGCCGACCCAGGGCAGGGTCACCTCGCCCAGAGCGCACCGGAGCCGCCCGTTCTCGGCCCGACCGCGCAGGAAGGTCGTCACCCCGAGGAACCGGGCGACTCGTTCGTCGACGGGCCTGCGCCACACGTCGAGGACGTCGCCGACCTGACGGATCACGCCGTCGTCGAGCACCGCGATCCGATCGGCGAGCGTGAACGCCTCCTCCTGGTCGTGCGTGACGAGAAGCGTCGTCGTCTTCGTACGACGCAGCAGTTCGGTCACCTCGATCGCGAGCTGTTCCCGTAGCTCCGCGTCGAGACCGGACAGTGGTTCGTCGAGCAACAGCAAGCGGGGCTGGGGCGCCAACGCCCTCGCGAGCGCCACCCGCTGGGCCTCCCCACCGGAAAGCTCGGTGATCTTGCGTCGCTCGTACCCGGCGAGACCGACGAGGTCGAGCAGAGCGCGCACCCGCTCCTCCCTCGTCGCCCGATCCACGCCCTGCATTCGCAGGCCGAATGCGATGTTGCCCGCCACGTCACGGTGAGGGAAGAGCTGGCCGTCCTGGAACACCAGCCCAAAGTTGCGACGGTGGACGGCCACCCCGGACAGGTCGTCACCGTCCCAGCACACCTTTCCGGTGGCGGCGGGCTCCAGTCCCGCGATCGTCCGCAGCAGGGTCGACTTGCCCGAGCCCGACGGCCCGAGCAGCGCGAGCACCTCGCCGTCCGCGATCTCGAGGTCGGCGTCCCGCACCGCCTCCACGTCGCCGTAACGAACCGAAACACCGGTGACCGTCAACATCAGAACTCTCCCAGCCGCGCGTGCGGTGCACGCACGCTCTCGATCAGCGCCGCGACGACCACTGTCACCACCATGAGCAGAGCACAGCCCGCGTACGCCATCAGATGGTTCAGCTCTCCGGGCCGGTTGATCAGGTCCGCGACGGCGACCGGCAGGGTGGGCGCGTCGGGCCGCGCGAGGAAGCTCGTCGCCCCGAACTCCCCGAGCGCGACGACGTACCCGAACGCCGCCGCCGCGACCAACGACCGCGCCACGAGGGGAAGATCCACCTCGCGCCACACCCTCAGCGGACTCGCCCCGAGGGTCATCGCCGCCTGCCGCAGTCGCTCGTCCACCGACCGCAGCACCGGCAGGACCAGCCGCACCACCATGGGGATGATCACCAATGCCTGCGCGAACGGCACCAGCAGCGGCGACGTCCGCAGATCCCACGGCAGGTCGCCCAATGTCACCAGGTAGCCGAACCCGACGGTCACCGCCGAGACCCCGAGGGGAAGCATGAGCGCGGCGTCGGTGACCTCCCCGACCGTCCGGGCGGCGCGGCTCGGCGAACGGCGCAGCACCACCACCGTGACGGCCGCCAGCACTCCCACTACGAGCGCGAGCATCGTGGCGTCGGACGCGGTGCGCAGCGAGTTCAACGCCGCGTCCCACCCGGTGACGTTCAAGGCCCCGTCCTGCCCGAACCCGGACAGCGCCCGATAACCGTCGAGGGTCCAGCCCTCCCGCCCCGACAGCGACCGCACGAGCAACGCGACGATGGGCGTCAGCAGGGCACCGAGCACCACCGCCGCGGCCGCCACCACCGCCCACTCCCCGCCCTCGGGCCTGCGAGCCGCGTACCGCGCCGAACGAAGCTGCACCGCCGTCTCGTTACGACGGCGGGCCACCGCGCCGACGGCCAACGCGGCCACGACGGCGGCGAGCTGCACCAGCGAGAGCGCCGCCGCGCCGGAGAGGTCCAACAGATCCACCGTGCGCAGGTAGATCTCGGTCTCCAAGGTGCGGTACCGGTTGCCGCCCAGCATCAGCACCACCCCGAAGCTCGTGGCGCAGAAGAGGAACACCACGGCCGCGGACGCCGACACCGCGGGCAGCAACGCGGGCAACGTCACCGTGCGGAACGCCCGGAACCGCGAGGCACCGAGTGATCGCGCCGCGTCCTCGACCCGCCGGTCCAGGTGTGCCCACAGCCCACCGACGGTGCGAGCGACGACGGCGACGTTGAAGAAGGCGTTGGCGACGACGATGCTGAGCACGCCACCGTCGGGCCACAGCGCCCGAAACGCCAAGCCGACGACCACGGTCGGCAGCACGAACGGCACCAGCACGAGCGTGCGCACCACGGCGATTCCGGGAAGCCGCACCCTGGCGAGCACGAAGGCCAAGGGGAACCCGGCGCCCACGGCGATCGCGGTGGCTCCCAGGGCCTGCGCCACGGTGAAGCCGGCGAGCTGCCACGTCGACGCCTCCACCAGCGCCTCGGCGACCCCGCCGTCGGTGAACCCGAGACGAATGATCGCGACGACGGGCCAGGCGAAGAACAACCCGAGGAACGCGACGGGCAACAGGCCCAGCACACCGGCCGCCGCGGCCCGGCGCATTCCGGGGAGGGACGTCAGCCCTCCAGCAACTCGCGCCATTCCTTGATCCACTGTTCTCGGTTGGCCTGCACCTGCTCGCCGGGCAATGAGAGGGACTCGCGAGGCAGCGGCGCGGCCTGTGCCCAGCCTTCGGGCAGGGCGACGCCCTCCCGCGTCGGGTAGACGTACATGTTGCTCGCGACGGTCGACTGGAACTCGTGCGACAGCAGGAAGTCGATCACCTTGCCCGCCTCGTTGGGATGAGGCGTGCCCTCCAGCACACCGGCGTACTCGACCTGCCGGTAGCAGGTGTCGAGCAGCGCCTTGGTGCGCGGCGTGCCGTCCTCGCCGATCTCGGCGGCGGGGGACGAGGCGTACGACAGCACGATCGGCCGGTCGCCTTCCCCGGAGGAACCCGAGAAGTCCTGGGTGTAGGCCTCGGTCCAACCGCTGACGACCTTGACCCCGTTGTTCTTCAGCTCGCTCCAGTACTCACGCCAGCCGTCCTCCCCGTACGTCGACACGGTGGCGAACAGGAAGGCCAGCCCCGGCGACGAGGTGGCGGGGCTCGGCACCACGAACAGGTCCTTGTACTCCGGCTCGGTCAGGTCGTCGAGGCCGGTCGGCTCGGGAACGTCGTGGGAGGCGAACCATTCGGTGTCGATGTTGACGCACACGTCACCGACGTCCACGGCCGACAACCGCTGCTGGGGGTCGACGGCGTAACGCTGCGGACCCCGGTCGGCCTCGGGCGAGGTGTACGGCTGGAAGACGCCCTCGTCGAGCGCACGGGAGGCGAACGTCGAGTCGACGCCGTACGCGACGTCGGCGATGGGGTTGTCCTTGGTGAGCACGAGTTTGTTGGTGAGCTCCCCGGCGTCGCCTTCCTTGCGGATCTCGATGCGGATGCCGGCACGCTGCTCGAAGGCGTCCACCACGTTTTGCGGAACGGCCCACGACTGGTGCGTCACCAGGGTGACCGTCACCGGTCCCGTCGGCTCGTCCTCGGCGCCGATGACCGTGCACCCGGTCGTCAGTGCGCCGACCGAGAGCAGCGCGATCGCCGCGCGCATCGACGTTGACCACTGGCCCGACCTCTGGCCCATTCAGCCTCCTCGCCGTGGCCGGCGCAGGAAGCCGTGACACCTTCCTGCGTCGGCATGATCCGAATCAGGTGCGGACGGTCGTGGGCCGCGTGCCCACCTCTCAGCCCGGCGCGCCGGACTCCCGTGGCAGCGTGCAGCGTACCCGGCGGCATACCACGATGAGCCCATGACGGAGCTACTGAGTGAGCAAGACGTCGACGAGGCCCTGCGTAGCTTGCCGGAGTGGCGGCGCGTGGACGACGCGATCGAACGCCGTGTCGAGCTGACGAGCTTTCCCGAGGCGATCGAGACGGTGAACAGAGTCGCCGAGCTCGCCGAGGCGGCGAACCATCATCCGGACATCGACATCCGTTGGAGGACGGTGACTTTCCGCCTCAGCACCCACTCCCACGGCGGCGTCACGAACAAGGACATCGCACTCGCGGGTGAGATCGACGGTGTGATCCCGAGCGTGTGATTCCGGCCGTTTCGGGCAACTCTGGTGCGAACGCCGAACGTTAGGCGTGGTGAGTACCGGATCGCCTGGAACACCGAGGGGAGTGCGTGATGATCCGCATCGTCCGGCGTGCGCCGTTCGCGTCGGTGCTGGCTCTGCTGATGGTTCTGCTGGTGGGCGTGATGCACCCCGCGAACGCGGAGTCCGCGGATACGAAGCAGCCTCCCGAGAGTGCGCCGAACGCTCCTTCCGACGAAGTCGTCCAGGCCCTCGTCGTCGGAGGCACGGCGTTCGCCCTGATGATCGCCGCCGGCACGGCCGTGCTGTTCTACACGGCTCGCCGGCGTCAAGATGACTCGCTGTGACATTGCGGTTACTCTCAGGGGCCGAACCGCGGTGTGGAAGGTCCCACCGTGGGCCTTCCACACCGAGGAGGCGCAATGTTTTCGCAGCGTGGCATGGCGATGCTGGCAGGGCCGTTGACGGCGATCGTGCTGGGTCTGACGGGGTGCGCGGGCGGCGCCGACACCTCGCACGGTGAGACGGCCGGCCCGGACTCCTCCCACTCCCGCGCCGCCGACGAGCAGGCGGTGCGAGACACCTTCGAGCGATTTCAGGCCGCGTTCCGCGAGCAGGACGGCGACGCGGTGGTCGAGTTGGTCACGACGGGAACGATCGGCTACTACGACGAGCTCGCCGAGCTGACCGCCACGGGAGGCCCCGAGGAGATCGGCGCCCGAAGCATGACGGACCGCATGAACATCGCCTTGTTGCGACACCGACTCGGCGCGGAGAGAGTCGCACAGATGGACGGCCGGACCCTGCTGAGCTTCGCCGTGCGGGAAGGGTTCATCGACAAGTCGTCGGTGGAGGGCGTGGAACTCGGGGAGATCACGTTCTCCGGCTCCACCGCGGTCGGGACGGGCACGTCGCCCGATCAGCAGGCCGGCCTCGAACTCGCTCCCCGTAACTTCGCGAAGGAGGACGGGCAGTGGCGAGTCGATCTCCTTCCGGCCATCGAGGCCACCGACAAAGCACTCGTCGAGACGGCGAAGAAACACAACATGACCGAGGACGCCGTGATCCTCAAGCTCGTCTCGGTGGCCACGGGAACCCGGATCGACGAGTCGATCTTCGCGCGCCCGTAACGAATCCGGTGATCAACGCGGTGTCCGGGGTGCCGTGGTACAGCGAAGGGACCGCCATGCACCGCAACGCACCCGCCCTCACCCCTAATCAACGCGCCTGGGTCTCGGTGCTCGCCACCGCGCTCACCCTGATGCTGGTCGTCGTGCTCGGAGCGCTCGGGTGATCACCGCTCGATGAGAGAACTCTCATCGGGGCCTCATCGAACCCCCACGGACGTGGTCCAGGCTCGGTGAATGACCGCTATCCCGACTCGTTCCCGTACCCGTGACCTGGACCTTCTGCTCGGTGAGGCCGCGAGGGACCTCGTCGGCACCGTTCTCGACGCCGTCTCGGACATCGGGGAGGTGAACTCGGTACGCCCCACGGCGGTGACCGTGAGGCCGTCCGGTGACGCCCTCGTCCGCTACGCCGTCGAGTTCCGGCGTCGAGACGGGACGGTCGCGCGGGAGACCCTCGTCGCGGCCACCGGGTCGCTCGTCCCCTCGGGCGCCGCCGTGGTGGCGGGAGAAGTCGACGGTGGGCGCGTCGAGGTGGGGCTGTGGCGGTGGCCGCACGACCCCCTTCTGCCCGCGTTGTCCCACGTCGTCGACGGCGAGCGGCTCCGGACCCTGCTGGCGAAGGCAGGCGTGTCACCGACGGCCGCTCCGACCGTTCGGGTGCGGTCGTACCGGCCTCGGCGAAGCGCGGTACTGACGATCACCTGCGGAGCCGACCAGCTGTTCGCCAAGGTCGTTCCTCCCTCGGAGCTTCCGGGACTGCGCAGACGGCACGCCCTGCTCGCGCCTCACCTTCCGGTGCCGCGCCCCCTCGTCACCACCGACGACGGGCTCGTGCTCGTGCCGTCCCTGCCGGGCACTCCCGGCCGCACCGCACTGCGACGGGAAGATCGGCTGCCCGGCCCCTCGGTGTTGGAAGACCTGCTCGACCGGCTTCCGCATGCCCTCACGACCCTGCCGAGCAGGTCGAATCACCGGCGACGCGCCCGTCACTACGCGGAAGTCCTCGCCCTCACCGTGCCCGAGGTGGGCGACGAGGCGACCGCCCTGGCCGACGTGATCGCCGAGACCGACGCCGGGGAGTACCCCGTGGTGCCCGTCCACGGCGACTTCTACGAGCACCAGCTCCTCGTCCACGCGGGGACGGTGACGGGGTTGCTCGACATCGACACGGCCGGTCCGGGGGAACGGCTCGACGACTGGGCGAACTTCCTGGCCCATCTCGCGATCACCGGCACCCCACGGGCTCGCGACTGGGAACGGGACATCCTCCGGCACGTCCGGGACCGTTTCGACCCGGGGCACCTGCGCCCCCGAGTCGCGTCGGCCGTGCTGGGCCTGGCCACGGGCCCGTTCCGGACGCAGAGCCCCGAGTGGACGGTACGGACCCGAGAGCGCGTCGCCCTTGCCGGTCGGTGGCTCTCCCGTTCATGAGAACGCCCTCATCCACGTCTTCGAGTTCTCTCACCCACCCCCGGAATTCTTGATCACGTCGGAAACGAACACGTTCTTCGGAAAGGACACGACAATGGCCGCACGCCCCAGCTGGAAGATCCTCACCGTCGGCGCCGCGCTCGCGGGCCTGGGCCTCGCGGGCACCGGAATCGCTCTGGCGGACGGCAACGGCGACGCCTCGCGCGTCCGGCCGATCGAGGTGACCGCCGCTCAGCCGGCTTCCTCCCCGACCTCGGCCGCCCCGAACACCGACGACGTCGACGACACGGCGGGCAAGGGGGCGACGAACGATCAGGACAGTCCCGACACCACGCCGGACGGCACCCCCGACGACACCACGCCTGACAACGACACCCCGGACAACACGCCCGACAACACGCCCGACGACACGCCCGACGACACGCCCGACAACACGCCCGACGACAACACCCCGGACAACGACTGATCCGACCGCGATCGGCCGGGCTCACCTCCGAGTCCGGCCGGTCTTCCGGTTCAGTCGCGTTCCTCCAACCGATAGCCCATTCCCCGCACCGTGATGATCCGGTCGGCTCCGAGCTTGCGCCGCAGGTACCGGACGTAGACGTCGACGACGTTGGATCCCGGATCGAAGTCGTAACCCCACACCTGACTGAGCAACTGCTCCCGTGACAACACCTGGCCGGGATGCCGCAGGAACGTCTCGGCCAACGCGAACTCCCGAGCCGACAGATCCACCGTCTCGGTGCCCACATGGGCACGTCGCGTTCGGAGATCGAGCTGCAGCCCGCCGTAGGACAGCACGGTCGGTTCGGTGGCCCGGTCGGACACCAGCCGAAGTCGCACGCGCGCCAACAGCTCCTCGAACCGGAACGGCTTGGGCATGTAATCGTCCGCGCCGCCCTCCAGCCCCGCGACCGTGTCCTGCACCGAGTCCCGCGCGGTCAGGATGATCACGGGAATCGGACAGCGCTCAGCGCGGAGTTTGCGCAGGACCGTGAACCCGTCCATGCCCGGCAACCCGATGTCGAGCACCATGAGGTCGAACGAGCCCGTGAGCGCGTACTCGTACGCGGAAGGCCCGTCCTCCACCACCGTGACCGTGAAGCCGTTGGCCGTGAGTCCCTTGTTGACGAACGCGGCGATACGAGACTCGTCCTCCGCGACCAGAATGCGGCTCATCGCCCTCCCTCGTTGTGCCTGCCCGGATGCGGTGGGGCCGCCACGACGGGAACCTCCACCGTGAACACGGCTCCCCGCCCAGGTTCGCTGTCCACCGTCACTCGTCCGCCGTGGGCGACGGCGATGGCCCGCACGATCGACAGGCCCAGTCCCGCGCCCTCGGAACGCCGACCCGAGCTTCCCCTCGCGAATCGTTCGAAGATGCGCTCGCGATCCTCCTCGGCGATTCCGGGACCGGAGTCCGCCACCCGGAATCGGATGACGTCGTCGCCACCGTGGGAGGCGAACGTGATCCGCCCGCCCTCGGACGTGTAGCGGACCGCGTTGTCGGCGAGGGCGACGACGGCCTGCGTGATGCGCTGGGGATCGAGCACCGCCGGGGTGTCGGCGACGTGGTCGAGCACCCAGTCGCGCTCGCCGAGGCCGGTGATCTTGTCGAAGATCGCTTCGGTGAGCGCGGCGACGTCTACGGGTTCGGCGTGCAGGAACTCCGGCTGTTCCGACCTGGCGAGCAGCAGCAGGTCCGACACCATGCGGTTCATGCGCACCAGCTCGTCGTCCACAAGTGCCACGGTGTCCCGGACGTCCTCGGGGTCGGTGGGGTCGAGAACCTCCAGGTGCCCCCTGACGATGGTGATCGGGGTCCGAAGCTCGTGCCCCGCGTCGTCAACGAACCGGCGTTGCACAGCCACGCCGCTCTCCACACGGTCGAGCATCGCGTTCACCGTGTCGACGAGTTCCCCGATCTCGTCGCCGGGACGGTGCGACGGACGCGGGATGCGGCGGGAAAGGTCGGTGTCGGTGATCGACCGCGCCGTCACGGTGATGTCCCGGAGGGGCCGCAGAATACGACCGGCCACGACCCACGCGCCCGCGGCGACGAGCAGGATCGTCCCCGCTCCCGCACCGAGCATGAGCCGCGCGATCTCGTTGACGTTCTGTCGTTCCTGATCGGCGAAGTACGCGGCGACGATCACTCCCCTGCGGGGATCGTCCGCCAGCCGCACGGGAACGGCGAGGTAGCGCACCTCTCCGGCCGCGCTCTCGTAGCTCCCCTCCTCGGGCGCCTCCACCGTCGACACCAACGCGGTGAACTTCGGGTCGTCGGCCAGCAGCACCGGCGCCTGCTGCCTGCTCTGGTAGACGAACGTGCCGTCGACATAGCCGAGGAACTTCTCGTTCGGCCTGGCCAGGTTGTAGGTGATGGCGATTTCGAGGACCTCGTCCACGCCGGTGAACGGTTGACCGGTGGCGGGGTTGAGGCCGCTTTCGGTGAGGGTGCTGAACTCCTCGATCTCACCGCGCAACGCGTCGTCCATGCGGTGGTTGACGTCCTCCACCGAAAGCCGCCACGTCACAAGGGTGAGGACGGCCAGCGCCACCAGCACCAGCAGCAGCATCCAGCCGATGATGCGGGTCCGGGCCGTGGACGGCCCACGGCGGCGGGGCGTGGGGACGGACTCGGACTGCGTTCGGGGCGAAACGGTGTCGGTCATCAGTCGTCGTCCGCGTCGTCATCGTCGTCGAAGTCGTCGAAGTCGTCGCGATCGTCCACGTCGTCGAGCGCGGGCGGCGGCTGCACCATGCCGTCGTCATCGTCGTCATCGTCATCGTCGTCCCCGTCCGGCCGGGGAGTCGGGGTCGGCGAGGACACCCCGCTGCCGGGCGGCACAGAAGGCGTGCTGACGGTGATCGGTTCGGGCAGCGGTGGCGGGGTCTCGGACCGGGTGAGCAACAGCACCGCCGCCAGCATCCCACCGACCACGAGCAGCGCCGACACGATCGCGAGCGGACGTTTCACCGGGCCGAGTCTAGGTAGCGGAGGTGGCACGGCCGTGAGAATTGGATGAGAACACTCTCATGTGAGCCGGAATTCGCTGGCCTCCGCTCATATCCGTGAGCACGATCCGTGGCCGTGCGCGCCCCACCGACCTTCGCCGGGAAACCGACATTGGAAGGTCACCGGATCCGGCTCCGGCCCGTGACCGAGGCCGACGCGCCCGCCCTCCTCGCTTTGCTGGCGGCCCCGGAGGTACGGCGTCTCACCGGTACCCACCGGTCCCCCTGGGGCAAGGAGCCGGAGCAGGCCGAGCGGTGGCATGCCACTCCTCGTCGGTGAGGAACACCTGCGCCACGTTGGCGGTCATCGTCGCGAGGTCGGCCGAGAACGCCGGGACCACCGTGGCATCCCCGTGCAGCCAGCGCACCCGGTCGGCGAACGGCTTGGCCCTCGCGACGTCCAACGACGCGGCCGCTGGCTCGACACCGATCACCTCGAAGCCGCGTTCGGCCAGCAAGCAGGCGAACGTTCCCGTGCCGCACCCGACGTCCAGCACTCGGCGAGCACCGAACTTCTCAGCCATGGCGAGGTAGGGGTCGAGATCACCGCGGTCGGGGTCCAGCGGGTCGTACAGTGGGGCGTGGCGGGAGTCGGCGTAGAGGGCGTCGGGCACGCAAAAGACGCTAACGCGCCCGTGCCACACCGCCGAGGAGTTTTCGACGGCGTTCGCCGGTGACCGCGAGCGACTACGACAGCGGTGCCAGCACGCGGAACTCGTTGCCCGACGGGTCGGTGTACATCGTCCAGGGAAGATCCGGCGCCTCGGGAACGCTCTTGGTCGCACCCCACTCGGCCAGCCGAGCGAGAACGGCCTCGTCCTCGTCACGGTCGGGACGGACGTCGAGGTGGAGGCGGTTCTTTCCGCGCTTCGGCTCCGCCTCCGGGCAGAACTCCAGCAGCGGCCCGAGGCCCGAGGGGTGGCGCAGGGTCGCGGGCGCGACCCCATCGAAGGGAACCCAACCGGTGATCTCGGCCCAGAACTCCGCATCCCGCTGCGGTGAGGCACTGGCCAGGGGGAGAGCCGCGATCGGCTCCGCCCCGACGTAGGCGTCGCGGTGTTCCATGACGCAGAACGCGTTGCCTTCCGGGTCCGCCAGCACGACCCACGGGACGTCGCCCTGACCGATGTCGACGTGCTCGGCGCCGAGGCGGCGGAGGCGAGCCACCACCTCTCCCTGCGCCTCCCCGCCCGCCAGGTCCGGGTGGAGCCGTGCGGGCGACGTCGACGGGTGCGCGACTCGCCGGAAACGGAGATCCAGGAAGAACTCACCGTCGAAGTCGAGGCGGGCAACGTAGTCGTCCGGCTGGTCCGTCAGGCACTCGGCGCCGAGGGCAGCGACCCAGAACGCGCCCAACCGTCGCGGCTCCCCGGCTTCCGGGGACGATGTTCTCCGGACGCATGAGGTTCTTCCTCTTCCCCGGCGGTGAATCGACGAAGCGGATCGGCCCCGTGGGCCGAGAACGACCTCTCGCGTCACGAGTGACACCCGCCGCCACATTACTCAGCGGAAGGGCCTTCGTACGGCCGTTCGTCCACTCGGTTCTTCTCGAACCGTGCCCGCGCCCTCCCCGAGGTCCACCACGGCGGCGCCCCCGCGATCTGTCGGAATCACGCCGTCGCGTTCGGACTCGCTGCCGTCGAGGCGCGTCGGGACAGCGCCGTACCGAGGGCGAGGAGGGCCAGCCCCACCACGGCCCACAACCCCAGGACGAGCCAGTGGGCCGAGGTCGGAGCGTCGGGGAAGAAGTTGATCGAGCGCAACAACTCGGCGACCCTGCCGTTGGGCAGGTACGCGCCGATCGTGCCCATCGGTTCGGCGAGGAACTCCCGTGGTGCGAAAAGCCCACCCCACGGATTGCCGACCAGCACGACGAGAAGCACCCCGAGCGCCATACCGGGTCGTCCCAACAGGGTGCCGAGCCCGGCGATGACACTCCCGATGGCGAGAATTCCCATTCCCAGCGCCGCGGCAAGAAGCCAGTAGTTGCCTTGCGACACGTCGAACCACGGGCCGAGAACCGCGGTCCCGATCAACCCACCCACGACAGCGACCGTGCCCAGGGTCGCGAAGCGGCGGACGGGGGTGCGGACGAGCACCAGTGAGACGACGGCTCCGGCGATACCGCCGATGAGTCCGGGCAACATGGTCAGGGTCCCCGCGGCCCCGGCTCTCCCGCCCGGCACGACGTCGGTGACGGCGACCTCGGGAGCCCGCTGTCCCGGCTGGGGACGGCTCATCGCGTTGCCCATCCGGGTGAGAAGCTGTGCCACCTGAGGACTTCCCGCGCTGGTGGTGAGGATCTCGGTACGTTCACCGACGACGATCGCGCCTTGCACCTCGCGGAGTTCGATGGCCTCGACAGCGGCGTTTCTGTCCGTGACGTCGGTGAAGTCGAACAGCTCGCCGTTCCGAGCGCCGAGTTGCCTCTCCACGGCGACCGTCGCCTGTTCGGGGCCGGCGACGGCGAGCTTGACGTGTTGGGGATTCGCGGTCGTGACCGGCCACAGGAACGCCGCGGCGACCAGACCGATCAACAGCGAGACACCCAAACCCGCACCGACCGCGACCCGCCACGGCGTCACCCCCGTGCCGGGACCGTATTCGCACCCAACATGCCGTCTCCGCTTCCCCTGCAAGAACTCGGTGGGCCCTTGCCGCAATCTATACTCAACACGCGTTGAATTCAACAGGTGTTGTATTTCCGGGGTACACGAGGCGGATGTGTGGGAAACATCCCGGTCGCCAGCGGTCACGGCGTTCGTCCCCGCGAGGAACCGACGCCGCGATCAACCCCGGACGTCGAAGCGGAACTCCGCCGGTTTCCCGGGTCCCGCGATCGCATACCGGAGCAAGCAGATCTTCCGGGGTGAGGTACTCGATCCTCACCGGGCGAGACGATCAAGCAACCCCGCACACCGGGCACGGCCCTTGCGAGACAACGCTCGGACCCGCTCGTCCCGCACTCTCCGCGCTGCCGCCTCGGCGATCGCACGCACGACAACAGCCTCCTGCTTGCTGACACCCTCAGCCCGGGGCGGCAAGGAGAGCGCCCACTCTTGTTCAGCGGTCAAGCGCAGAGTCATCGCCACGCCCACGGGGGCTCCGCGAGACTCCGCGTCCTGCGCGACCGTACCGCTACACGTTGAAGCGGAACTCCACCACGTCGCCGTCCTGCATGACGTAGTCCTTGCCCTCCATGCGGACCTTGCCCGCCGCACGAGCCGCCGCCATCGACCCGGCCTCCACCAGGTCGTCGAAGGACACCACCTCGGCCTTGATGAAGCCGCGCTCGAAGTCCGTGTGGATCACCCCGGCCGCCTGAGGCGCCGTCGCCCCCTGCGGGATCGTCCACGCGCGGGCCTCCTTCGGCCCCGCGGTGAGGTACGTCTGCAGGCCGAGGGTGTGGAACCCGGCCCGCGCCAGCGCGTGCAGCCCCGGCTCCTCCTGCCCCACGGACTCCAGAAGCTCGCGCACGGCCTCCTCATCGTCCAGTTCGAGGAGTTCCGACTCCACCTTCGCGTCGAGGAACACGGAGTCGGCCGGCTCGACCATCTTCGCCAGTTCCGCCCGCCGTGCCTCGTCGGTCAACACGGATTCGTCCGCGTTGAACACGTACAGGAACGGCTTCGCGGTGAGCAGGCTCAGCTCCCGCAGACCGTCGAGGTCCACTTCCTGTTGTGCGGAGAAGAGGGTCCTGCCCGAGTCGAGGATCTCCTTAGCCCGCTGCGCGTTCTCGAAGGCGGGCCGCTTCTCCTTCTTGGTGCGGGCCTCCTTCTCCATCCGAGGCAGGGCCTTCTCCAACGTCTGGAGGTCGGCCAGGATCAGCTCGGTGTTGATCGTCTCGATGTCCGCCATCGGGTCGACCCGGCCTTCGACGTGCGTGACGTCCGGATCGTCGAAGACCCTGATGACCTGGCAGATGGCGTTGGCCTCACGGATGTTGGCGAGGAACTTGTTCCCCAGCCCCGCGCCTTCGGACGCCCCCTTGACGATGCCCGCGATGTCGACGAACGAGACGGTGGCCGGGACCGTCTTCGCCGAGTCGAAGATCTCGGCCAACTTGTCCAACCGCCGGTCGGGCAGGGGCACCACTCCGACGTTGGGCTCGATCGTCGCGAACGGATAGTTCGCCGCGAGCACGTCATTGCGGGTCAGTGCATTGAACAGGGTGGACTTGCCCACGTTGGGCAAGCCGACGATGCCGAGGGTGAGACTCACGACTTGCCAGTGTACGGGTTCGGAGACGGACGCGACTCAGCCGTCGCCTCAGTCGTCGTCACCCTCGACGCCCTGGCCGTCCTCGTCGTCACCGACGTCGTTGCCGGGACCCTGGTCCTCCTGTTGCTGCTCCTGCTGATAACCACCTCCGTCCCGCGTGTCGTCACACGCCGCGGTGACGAACCCGGAGGCGGCCATGGCGGCGGCCAGCGCCGTACCGGCCAGTATCTTGCGGAGCGAACGTCGGCGCGTGCTTTCCGTCATGCCCCGACCGTAGGCGCCCGGCACCGCCTTCGCACTCCGTCCACCATGTCCGATTTCCGCCAGTGACGGCTTCGGCGCGGTGGCACGATCGGCGACATGGCACGCGTGACGACGGAGGTCCGAGGAGCGTACGCGGCGCTCTGGCGGGACACGGAACGCTGCTACCGCGCCGTCCGCTCCCGTGACGCGCGGTTCGACGGCCAGTTCGTGGTGGCCGTGCGCACCACCCGTATCTACTGCCGACCGTCGTGCCCCGCCATGACCCCCAAGCCGCAGAACGTCGAGTTCTTCCCCACCTCCGCCGCCGCGCAGTCACGCGGCTACCGAGCGTGCCGACGCTGCCTGCCCGACGCCGTGCCCGGTTCCCCGGAGTGGGACGTGCGGGCCGACCTCGCCGCCCGCGCCATGCGCCTCATCGCCGAGGGCACGGTGGAGCGGGAAGGCGTGTCGGGGCTGGCGCGCAGGCTCGGTTACTCGGAACGGCAGCTGGGCCGGGTGTTGAACTCCGAACTGGGCGCCGGTCCACTCGCCCTCGCCCGTGCTCACCGGGCCCACTCGGCGAGAGTGCTCATCGAGATGTCGGACCTCCCGATCACCGACGTCGCGTTCGCGTCCGGTTTCTCCAGCGTGCGACAGTTCAACGACACCATTCGCGAGGTGTTCGCCGCGACCCCGTCGCAGCTTCGCGCCGCGGCGGCCCGCCGGGGTCGCAGCGGGCACCCCGCGGGCCCCGCGGCTCCGTCCACCGGTGTCCGGCTGTGTCTGCGGCTGCCGTTCCGAGCGCCTTTCGACGCCGCGGGGGTGCTCGACTTCCTCTCTACCCGCGCCGTCCCCGGTGTGGAAGCCGGGAACGACGACTACCGCCGCACCCTGCGATTGCCTCACGGGCCCGCTGTCGTCCGGATGACGCCCCGAACGACGCACGTCGAGTGCGTGGTGCTGCTCACCGACGTACGTGACCTGTCGGCCGCGGTGTCCCGCGTGCGCAGGCTGTGGGATCTCGACGCCGACCCCCTGGCCGTGTCCGACTGCCTGTCGGACGACCCGACGATCGCCTCTTGGGTGAAGGCGGTACCGGGCATCCGGGTTCCGGGAGCCGTGGACGGCCCGGAACTCGTCCTCCGTGCCATTCTCGGGCAACAGGTGTCCGTGGCCTCGGCACGCGCGGCGGCCGGTCGACTCGTCTCCGAGCTCGGTGACCCCGTGGCGATCGCCTCGGACGGCGACCCGACCCGGCTGTTCCCCTCACCGGCGACGGTGGCCGAGCATGCCGAGGACGTACTCACCGGCCCCCGACACCGCATCACCGCCATCCATGACGTCGCCGCCGCCCTGGCCTCCGGCACCCTCGACGTCCACGTCGGTCGCGACCCCGAGGAACTACGGCGGGACCTGCTCTCGCTGCCCGGCATCGGTCCGTGGACGGCGGACTACGTGCTGATGCGACTGCTGCACCGCACCGACCTGCTGCTTCACACCGACCGTGCGCTGCGGCGAGGAGCGCGGGCACTCGGCATCGGGCCCGCTCGCCTGACCGACCATGCCCGGCGGTGGAGGCCGTGGCGGTCGTACGCGGGCATGTACTTGTGGCGCGCGAGCGGCACCCCACCTTCCGGAACCCCTCGAAAGGACACCCCATGAACGCCTACTGGTCCACAGTGGATACCCCGGTCGGGGCTTTCACCGCAGTGGTTGACGCGGAAGGCGTCGTACTGGCTTCCGGATGGACCGCCGACGTGACGGACTTGGCCAGCCTCGTCGCTTCCGAACTCCGCCCCGACACCCTGGTTCGACAAACCGACCTGGGCGCGGTCACGAAAGCCGTGAGTCGCTACCACGACGGTGAACTCGACGCCGTGGACGGGTTTCCCGTGCGGCAGCGGTCCGGCGCCTTCCTGCGACACGCGTGGGACGTGCTGAGGACCGTGCCGCCGGGGAGCCCGGTGACGTACTCCGAGCTCGCCGCGCTAGCGGGACGTCCGGCAGCCGTCCGCGCGGCGGCGTCGGCATGCGCACGTAACGCTGCTGCGCTGTTCGTGCCCTGCCATCGCGTGGTGCGCACCGGTGGTTCGCTCGGGGGCTTCCGGTGGGGCCTGGACGTGAAGCAGTGGCTGCTCGACCACGAGTCATCCTTCGGACACGAGCACTGACCCCGTGCGGGACTTCCGTACTCGCAACCTGTTCGGGATGCGCTGCCGAAGTTCCTCCACATGCGACACGATTCCGACGACCCGGCCACCGGAGCGCAGCTCGTCGAGTACGCCCATCACCACGTCGAGCGTCTCGCCGTCGAGAGTGCCGAAGCCCTCGTCGACGAAGAGCGTGTCGAGCAGCGCCCCACCGGTCTCCGCGGCGACCACGTCGGCCAGGCCGAGCGCGAGCGCCAGTGATGCGATGAACGACTCGCCGCCGGACAGCGTCTTGGACGACCGGACCATGCCGGAGTAGTCATCGAGCACGTCAAGCCCGAGCCCATGCCCTCCTCGGGTACGAAGCTTGTCCTCCTGATCGGAGTGCACGAACGAGTACCGTCCCTGGCTCATCGACCGCAGTCGGGCCGTGGCCGCCACCGCGACCTCCTCCAGCCGCGCCGCGAGCACGTACGAGCGCAGTGACATACGGCGCGCGTTCTGTCCATGGCCACTCAGCACGTCGGTGAGCGCGTTGAGTTCGGCGAACTCCTGCTCGGCCGGAGCGAGTTCGGCCAGTGCGGCGTCGAACTTCCCCGCCAATTCCTCGATGTCGCGAGCCACCTGCTCACGGGAACGCACCGTCGCGACCGCGGCCTCCGCGCGTTCCCGCGCCGCCCGTTCCGCCTCCTCGGCGGAGCCGGTGTCGACGTCGTCGTCGGGGGAGATCCCCGCGAGCTCGGGATCGGCGAGCACCCCGGCCGCTGCCGCCTTCTCGTCGGCCGCTTTCCTGAGGAGTTCCTCCAGCTCGGCGATGCGCTCCGCGGACCGCGCCGCCTCCAGGGCTTCCTCCACGGTGTCGAACCCGGCCCGTTTCGCGGCGTCCGCCACCGAACGACGTCTCTCGTCCCGCTGCTGCAGAGCGGCGATGACCGCCGTACGGGCGTCGGCGAGCCGGTCCAGCGCCCGCCCCAGCGCCAGCAGGTGGTCCCGCCTGGCCGCGACGTCGGGAAACTCCCCTCGCGCGACGGCGAGGGCTTCCGCGCGCTCCTCGATGCCCTGGGCCACGACGGCGCGTTCGGCCTCGTGCTCGGTCAACGACCGCTCGTGGGAAGCCCGCTCGGCGAGCAGTCGCTGCTCCTCCTCCTTGGCCGACCGAACGGCGGCGGCCAAGGCGTCCGACCGCCCCGCGTGCTCGGTCAACCGTTGTCGTTCGGCTCGTACGTCCGCCAGTTCCTCGGCCAGGTCGGCGGCGCTGCGCCCGGCCAGCCGCTGGGCCGCGGTGTCCCGCCGGTGTTCCGCCTCGTACCTGGCGGCTCGTGCCTCCTCCCGCCGTCGGGCCGCCTCCACCTCACGTTCGGCGGCAACGCGTTCGGTCTCCTCACTCACCGCGTCGGCGGTCGCCACCGCGGGCTCGGGGTGCTCCCCGGAGCCGCACACCGGGCACGGTTTTCCCTCCACCAGGCCGCTCGCGAGTTCGGCCGCCATGCCCGCCAACCGTCGTTCTCGAACGTCGAGCAAAACGCCTCTGGCCTCGTTGTGGGCCGCCTCGGCGGCGAGCTCCGCCTCACGCGCACTTGCCGCGGCACGCTCCAACTCGGGCAGGGACTCGGCATCGGCGAGCAGTGCCGCCAGTTCCTCCTCCCTGGCCCTGATCCCGTCGAGCCGCGCCTCGGCCTCGACGGCCAGCTCGCGTTGCCGGGTCAACTCGCTCAGCCGCTCGGGTAGTCCGTCCAGCTTGGACTGAAGCACCGTGATGCGCTCCGCGTAGTAGGCGATCGACTCGTCGAGGTCCGTCAGTCGGCGCTGCTCGGTGTGCTGTCGCTGTGCCTGCTCCACCAGCCCCGCGAGCCCGCCCGCCTCCTCACGCAGGCTTCCGGCACGTCGGCGGAGCTCCTCGACGTCGAGGCCGACGTCGTCGAAGCCGAGCTCACGACACGCCGCCGCGGCCGTCGCCTCCTCCTCGACCGCGCGACCGTGATGGTCCTCCGCCGCGCGTCCGTCGGCCGCCAGCTCGGCGACCGTGGTGGCCCGCCTGGCGGCCTCCACCTCGGCGGTCCACCGCGACCGCTCCCGTGCGCCGCGCTCCCATTCGGCCAGGCGTTCCCTAGCGGCCCGAACCCGACGCACCCGCTCGGCCGCGTCCTTGCTCTCCCCAAGGTGTTGCCGCGCCCACTCCCAGGCCTCGCGCGCCGCCTTCTCCTCGGCACGGGCCTCGGCGACCTCGACCGCGGCCCGCGTCCTCAACGTGGCCGCCCACTCGCGGTCCGGTTCCTCCGGTGCGTCGACCCCTGCCACCTGCGCCAACCGCGCCACCAACTCGCGCACCCCGGCCCGCTTGGCCTCCACTTCCGCCTTACGTTCTTTTCGCGCGTTGGCGAACCAGGCTTCCACGGCGGTGAACCGCTCGGTGCCGAACAGCCGTTCCAGGAGTTCGGCGCGCTCCTTCGTGTCGGCGCGAAGGAACCGGGCGAACTCCCCCTGCGGCAGCAGCACGACCTGGAAGAACTGCTGGGCGTTCATTCCCAGCAGCCGCTGCACCACCCGCGCGACCTCGTCGTTGCGCGTGACGGCCTCCGCCGTACCGCCGTCGGGAGGTGGGGTGAGCCATGTCAGGGACACCTTGGCCGGCTGCTTGGTGTAGCCCGTACCGCGCCGCTTCGGCCGCTCGTACTCGGGGCTGCGGACAATACGCAACCGGTGCCCTTGGACAGTGAGCTCCAGCACGACCTCGGTGGGCTGGTCGGGGTCCGCGATGTCGCACCGAAGTCGTTTGGCCTCGGCCCGAGCGCCGGGCACGGTACCGAACAAGGCGAACGCCACCGCGTCGAGCAACGTGGTCTTTCCCGCGCCCGTGTCACCGTGCAGCAGGAACAGACCATCGGCTCCGAGCGCGTCGAAATCGACGACCTGACGCGTGGCGTACGGCCCGAACGCGCACACCTCCAACCGGTGCAGCCTCATCGCACGACCTCCCGATGATCGGCGTTCGCCCTGCCGGCGGCCTCCAACGCCGCCACCAGCAACTCACGCTCGCGCTCGCTCGGTTCCGAGCCTCGACAATCGGCCAGGAAGTTCTCGACGATCTCGATGTCCGTCCGCCCTCGAACCGCGAGGGAGTACCGCAGCGCCCCCGAGGCTCCGCCTTCGGGCTCCCAGTCGAGATGGACGGCGTACGGGAAGCGGCCGCGCAGTCTCCTCATGGCATCGACCGGCCGTACCGGGTCGGTGAGGGTGACGGAGAGGTAGTACTCGCGCACCTCCTCGTGAGCCGGGTCCTCCAACAGCTCGTCCAGCCGCCCCCGCAACGTCGCCAGGCGCCGGGGCACTGGCAACTCGACGCGGTCGACGGCGGCCAACCCGTGTTCGTCGAGGTCCACGATCCACACCGACTTGGGGGCGGTCTCGGAGAACGAGTACGCAAGCGGGCTCCCCGAGTAACGGAGGTGCTCGGCCAACCGCTGGGGCCCGTGGAGATGCCCCAGGGCCACGTAGTCCACGCCGTCGAACACCGACCCCGGCACCTGCTCGACCCCGCCGACCGCGATCGTGCGTTCGGATTCGCTACTCACACCACCGGTGACGAAGGCATGCGCCAGGACCACCGACCGGGTTTCGGGACTCCGTTCGGACAGGTCCTTCCGCACTCGCCGCATGGCCTCGCCGAGCACCGCGGTGTGCCCACGCGCGTCCTTCAGCCCGAGCGCGAGCCGCGCCGGATCGGGTTCGAGGTACGGGATCCCGTACAGCGCCACCGGACCGTACTCGTCCCGGAGCAGCACGGGACGGTCGATGGCCTCGATCGTGGTACGCAGGTGCAGACCACCGGCCTCGGCGAAGTCCGCGAAGGCACCGAGCCGCGCCGCCGAGTCGTGGTTGCCGGAAGTGATCACCAATTCGGCTCCCGCCCGCCGGAGCCTGCGCAGAGCCACCGTCGCCACCCGGACGGCCTCGGCGGAGGGCACCGCGCGGTCGTAGACGTCCCCCGCGACGAGGACGACGTCCACGGACAACCGTTCGACGAGCTCGGCGAGGTGGGCGAGCACCGCGTCCTGATCGGCGAGCAGATCGGCACCGTGAAACGTTCGGCCCACGTGCCAGTCGGAGGTATGGAGCAGTCGCACGCCGACAAGCTAAGCCCCGAATCCGTCGCCCTCGCACCCCTATCCCCCACAGATCACTCGAACGTGTGTTCGAATTCCGAGAAGACTGTTCTCATCCTCGGTTTCCGCCATGATGGAGGAACGGCACGGGATGCCGAGTGGTCGAGCGGCGGCCGCGTCAAACGTCATCGCGTCATGCGCCGACTGGGGAAGGACGGACACACGGTGGGCTCGACGATTCTGACCACAGCCGCCATCGTGGCCGCGCTGTTGCTGGCCGCTGCCCTGGCCCTGCTGTGGAGGCTCTACCAGGACAGCATGCGCAGAGTCGACAGGGCGGCCCGCCAGGTGGAGGCCGAACGCGCCAAAGTGGACGCGCAACGGGCGGCCCTGCGCCGGTACGAAGTCGCGTTTGCCTCCATCAGCGGACGCGGCGAGTTGGGTGAACGGGTACTAGTCGAGACCGCCAAGGCGCTCGGTCTACGGGAAGGGCTGCACTTCACGCTGCAGACGGACGTCGCGGGCGGGGGTGCCGCCAAACCGGACCTCCTGCTCACCGTCGGCGGTGGACGCACCGTTCCCGTCGACGCCAAGGCCAGTCTCGCCTGCTGGGCCGAGGCCGTGGAGACCGACGACCCCGAGGAGCGTCTCGACGCCCTGCGAGTCCACGTGCGCAACCTGCGCTCGCGCGCCGCCGAGTTGTCCTCGAAGAACTACCAACGCTGGGCCGACGCCATCTACGGGACCGTGATGTTCGTGCCCTCCGACGCCGCCGTGGTGGCGGCTTTGGACACCGATCCGGACCTACTGCGGTGGCTGTTGGACCGTCGCGTCTTCCTCTGTGGCCCCACCGGCTTCGCCGTCGTGGCCTCCGCGGCGCTGTTCGCCGCGACGGAGCGCACGCTCATCGACGACGTCGAGAAGGTGCGGTCGCAGGCGGCCGCCGCACACAGGGCCGCGGGCAACGCCGTGGAAGCGCTGAACCTGTCGAGCACGCATCTGCAGCGCTTCCTCTCCGCTCGCCGGCGCGAGATCGAAGCCCTCGACAGCTTCCGGGCGCAGGTAGCCCCCCTCACCGAGGCCGCGGCGAGCCCGTCCCCAGTACCCGAGATTCGCCGAAATGATGAGATGTCGGCGACATGAGCCCCCCGGCCAATTTATCGTTATCGATCATGGCGCACGCGTTATCAGTCACGAAGCACCCGCGGAACGAGTGGGCGATTCGTCGCTCTTGCCCCGAGACGTCACACTCGATGCCCTTTCGCGCGGCTTTCCTACCGGCGGGTCACAGGTTTTCACCGCGCACGGGATACGGTGTTGCCCCGTGACCGCCATTCGTGACCGTCGGGGTGACGCGGAAAGCGCCGAGAAGGACACGGCCGCGCTTTCGTGGAACGAACGCTCTGTCATTAACTCCCGCCGGGGTGTGCCCTGGTGGGGCGCCGTACTACTGGCGTTCGGGCTGGCACTGATCGGAGCCTTCGTCGATCAACTCGCCACCGACGGCCTCTCCCTGATCTTCCACGTGTGCTATGTCGTCGGTGCCCTGGGTGCGGTCCTCGCAGTCCAGCGAAAGAGCCTCTTCGGTCCGATGGTGCAGCCGCCGCTGGCGATGGCGCTGGCCGTTCCGCTCATCGTGCTCACCGCGTCGGGGTTGCCCGAGGGCAGCGACATGCTGTCCAAGGCGCTGGCGATCGGGACTCCCCTCATCAACAGCTTCCCGGTCATGGCGGGCACCACGGCCGCGACGGTGCTGGTGGGCATCCTGCGGCTGGTGAAGCAGCGCGATCCGGAGGCCCGGACCAAGTCCGGCCGCGACAAGACCGACTCCGAGAAAGCGGAGTCGGGCAAGGCCGAGCCGGGGAAGAACCGCGCCGGTAAGGAGGCCGCCGCCGTCGCCGGGGAGGACGTGGACGACAGGACACGCCCGACCATGAGCGCGGCCCGGCCCGACTCGGCGGGTGAAGCTCGTCCACGACGCCGCGTGCCCGGCACTGCGGGGGCCAGGAGCAAGGCGGCTCCGCCTCCCGAACGAAGTGCTCGGCCGCGAGGGGGACCCGCCGCTCCGCCGCCCCGACGCCAGCGTCCGGACGCCGACCAACCGCGCAAACCGCGCGAGGGGAATCCGCCACCGCGTCGGCGCGCGACGCCGCCCCCGGCCGACCAGGTCGACAAGCAGCGCCGTGGAGAAGGCCGCCAGGAGCCTCCGGCCAGGCGTGGCCGCCGTGTCCCGCCTCCACCTCGGGGTGAGGAACCGCCACGGGGCGAGCAACCCCCGCGGGGGCGTCAGCCCGGTGCCGGTCCGCGACGTGGGGCGCCGCGTTCCGAGCCGCCTCGCGGCGGCAGGCCTCGTGGTGACCACCCGCCGCGGCGTGGGCGGCCGTGGGACGACGACCGCACCTGATCGCCCGTCACCGCGTGGCGATCACCTCACGCCGCTACGCGCTTTCTCCTCCCGCAACTCGCGGGGCAACGCGAAGGAGATCTTCTCGTTGGCGGTGGTGACTTCCTGGACGTCCTTCCAGCCGCGCTCGGCGAGGTGGTCCAGCAACTCCAGCACCAACACGTCCGGAACGGACGCGCCGCTGGTGACGCCGATCGTCTCGACGTCCTGCAACCACTCCTCGTCGACCTCACGCGCGTAGTCGATCAGGTGCGCGTCCTTGGCACCCGCCTGGAGCGCCACCTCCACGAGCCGCTTCGAGTTGGAGGAGTTCCGCGAGCCCACCACCAGCACGAGATCGCACTCGGCGGCCATGGCCTTGACCGCGCTCTGACGGTTGGAGGTCGCGTAGCAGATGTCGTCGCTCGGCGGGTCGGCCAGCTCGGGGAACCGCTCCTTGAGCTGGCGGACGCGTTCCATGGTCTCGTCGACGCTCAACGTCGTCTGCGACAGCCACACGACCTTGGACGGGTCGCGAACGGTCACCTTGTCCACGTCCTCGGGGGTGTCCACGAGCTGGACGCGATCGGGAGCCTCGCCGGCCGTGCCCTCGACCTCCTCGTGACCTTCGTGACCGATGAGGAGGATGTCGTAGTCGTCGCGAGCGAACCGGTTGACTTCCTTGTGGACCTTCGTCACCAGCGGGCAGGTCGCGTCGATAGTGCGGAGATTACGTGCCGCCGCCTCGGCGTGCACCGCGGGCGACACTCCGTGCGCGGAGAACACCACGAGCGCGCCCTCGGGCACCTCGGAGGTCTCGTCGACGAAGATGACACCGCGCTTGCGCAGCGTCTCGACGACGTGCTTGTTGTGCACGATCTCCTTGCGGACGTAGATGGGAGCACCGTACTTCTCGAGGGCCTTCTCCACCGTGACGACCGCCCTGTCCACGCCGGCACAGTAGCCGCGAGGCTTGGCCAGCAGGACACGCTTGCCGTTCGGGGCGGGGCTCGCTGCACTCATGAAACCCAGGGTACGGGAGGCCACTTCGCGCCTGCTCGGGACGATCACGTGGGACAGCCGACACGCTCGACCGCATCGGGTTGGGCACGGCGCGCCCGGTACGGCAGGCTAGAGGCATGAAACATGTCCCGTTCCCGCTCCGGGTAGCCGCCGGCCTGGCCGTCACGACGGCCGAGCGGGTGCGTGGGTTGCCCAAGCAGCTCGTGGAGCTGCCCGTCACCGTGGCCAGTCAGGCGCTGCAACTGTCCATGCGCGTGCAGCAGCACGTCACCGAACTGGCGATCAAGGGCGACGACGCTCTGTCAGCACTTCGTCGCCCCGAGGAGACGCCGGAATGGGCGACGTTCGACGAGGACCTCGAAGACGAGGACCTCGACGACATCGGTGACGTCGGGCGCAGGACCCCCACCGGAACGACCACCGCACCGGACACCAACGGTGATGATCCATGGGCGGAGGAGGAGCGTGCCCTCGCGTCCCACCACGCCGAGGGCGAGTTCGACAGTCCCGACGGCGCCGCGCCGGGAGGTCTGGAGAACTACGACGACCTGACCCTGCCGCAGGTTCGGGCACGACTGCGTTCCCTATCGCTGCCCCAGCTCGAAGAGCTTCTCGACTACGAGCGCACGCACGAGAACCGCCCGTCGTTCGTCGGAATGCTCACCCGGCGGATCGCCAACGTCCACAAGACCGAGGGTTCGAAGGACGGTGAGTAGCGGCGCCGAGCGGACCCGCGGGGGTTCCGCCCCCTCCACGTCCGAGAATCCCTGGCCGGTTCGCACGGTCGCCCGCAAGATCGCCGACTGGATCCACCGACTCGGTTCGGTGTGGGTGGAGGGCCAGGTCACCCAGATCTCGGCGCGGCCGGGCACGCAGACGGCGTTCGTGACGCTGCGGGACCCGGCTGCCGACGTCTCCATGACGGTGACCTGCTCGGCGAAGCTGTTGCGGGAGTGCGAGCCGCCGTTGCGCGACGGCGCGAGCGTGATCGTGCATGCCAGGCCGACGTTCTACCTGGGGCGGGGAACCCTCAGCCTGCGGGCCGACGAGATCCGCCCGGTGGGTATCGGCGAGTTGCTCGCCCGCATCGAACGCCTGCGCAAACTCCTGGCCGCCGAGGGCCTGTTCGCCCCCGAGCGCAAACGTCCGTTGCCCTTCCTTCCGAAGGGCATCGGACTGATCACGGGAAGGGCGTCGGCGGCCGAACGCGACGTTCTCGTCAACGCGCACGCCCGTTGGCCCGCCGCCAGGTTCCGGGTGATCAACACCGCGGTCCAGGGCGCGCAAGCGGTGCCGCAGATCGTCCGGGCGCTGTCGGCCCTCGACGCCGATCCGGACATCGACGTCATCGTCATCGCCCGCGGCGGGGGCAGCGTCGAGGATCTGCTGCCGTTCTCCGACGAGACCCTGTGCCGGGCGGTGGCCGCCGCCGGGACGCCCGTGGTGAGCGCGATCGGGCACGAACCGGACTCGCCGCTGCTCGACCTCGTCGCCGACCGCCGCTGCTCGACCCCGACGGACGCCGGCAAGACCGTGGTCCCGGACGTGGCCGAGGAGACGGCCCGAGTGCATCAGCTCCGTGACCGGGCGCGGCGGGCTCTCCACGGCTGGGTGGACACGCAGGCCCGCCTGCTGGAGCAGATCCGCAGCAGACCGTCGCTTTCCGACCCGTTCGGCCCGATCGAGCGTCGCGCCGACGAGATCGAGGCTCAGGTGGAGCGGGGCCGGCGGGCGATTCTCACCACGCTCACCCACGAACAGTCCGCGCTCGCGTCGGCGAGGGCCCGCCTGGCGGCCCTCGGTCCCTCGGCGACGCTGGAACGGGGGTACGCGGTGGTGCAGTACACCGACGCCGAAGGCAATCTCAGGGTGTTGCGGTCGGTCTCCGAGGTAAGCGACGGCACTCCGCTGCGGGTGAGGGTCACCGACGGCGCCGTTCGAGCCGTCGTGGACGCGCCCGAGGCGTGAGTGAGGAACGGGCCGGACGACGGGGAGCCCGGTAGTGTGCGGCTCGACCCGCCCGCAACCGCCAACGACGGGAACGAGCACAGTGAACGAACCGAACGATGACGAACTCGACGGCCTCGGCTACGAGGAAGCCCGCGACCAGTTGATCGAGGTCGTGAAGGGACTCGAAGCGGGTGGTCTGTCCCTGGAGGAGTCGCTCGCGCTGTGGGAGCGGGGCGAACGACTCGCCCGGCTGTGCGAACGGCACCTCGAAGGCGCTCGCGAGCGTATCGAGGCGGCGCTAGCTACCGTGGAAGACGCAGAGGACGCGGCCGAGGAGCAGGACCTACCGGACGCGGACGCCGAGATCGCGGGCGACGGCAACGGCTCGTGACGTCGCGTGATCTCCGCGACACAGGCGTGGGCGTAACGCCCGTTGGTCTCTTAGCTAAGGCTAAAGAGCGTCGGACGACATCATCGGGAGGCACCATGACCGCCGCCAGCCAGCCAGCACGTAACCCGCGTCGCGGTGAGGCACCGGACCGCAACCTCGCGATGGAACTTGTCCGCGTCACCGAGGCCGCCGCGATGGCCGCGGGCCGGTGGGTCGGCAAGGGCGACAAGAACGGCGGTGACGGCGCCGCGGTCGACGCCATGCGCCAGCTCATCGGCACCGTGTCGATGCGGGGTGTCGTCGTGATCGGCGAGGGCGAGAAGGACGAGGCGCCCATGCTCTACAACGGCGAGGAGGTCGGCAACGGTGACGGCCCCGAGTGTGATGTGGCCGTCGACCCCATCGACGGGACGACCCTCATGTCGAAGGGCATGCCCAACGCCCTCGCCGTGCTCGCGGTGGCCGAGCGGGGAGCGATGTTCGACCCGTCGGCCGTGTTCTACATGGAAAAGCTCGCCGTGGGCCCCGAGGCCGCGGGCACCGTGGACCTCTCGGCGCCGATCGCGGAGAACATCCGCCGGGTCGCCAAGGCCAAGCACAGCAGCGTGTCCGACGTGACGGTGTGCATCCTGGACCGTCCCCGCCACCAGCACATCGTCGAAGAGGTGCGCAAGACGGGCGCGCGGATCCGGTTCATCAGCGACGGCGACGTGGCGGGCGCGATCGCCGCCGCGCGTCCCACCACGGGTGTCGACATGCTGCTGGGTATCGGCGGCACGCCGGAGGGGATCATCGCCGCGTGTGCCATGAAGTGTCTCGGCGGTGAGTTGCAGGGGCGGCTGTGGCCGAAGGACGACGAGGAGCGGCAGAAGGCGCTGGACGCGGGCCACGACCTGGACCGGGTGCTGACCACGGACGACCTCGTGCGGGGCGACAACGTCTTCTTCTGCGCCACGGGTGTGACCGACGGCGACCTGCTGCGGGGCGTGCACTACCGCGCGGGTGGGGCGACGACTCAGTCCATCGTGATGCGGTCCAAGTCGGGGACCGTCCGGATGATCGACGGATACCACCGGCTCACCAAGCTGAGGGCGTACTCGTCGGTGGACTTCGACGGCACGGGGGAGGACGACGTCGTTCCCCCACTGCCCTGAGCCGCACCGCCACAGCGGCTCCGACGCGGCTCAGGCGTCGCTGGAGTGCCCCGGAAAGAGCTTGGCACTCGGGTCCAGCGCCACGGCGATGTTGTTGACCGCCGTGGCGGCCTCCCCGAACCCGGTGGCGATGAGCTTCACCTTGCCGGGGTACGACGCCACGTCGCCGGCCGCGTAGACGCGTTCGCGGGCCGTGGCCATCGTGGTGTCCACCTTGATGGCCCGCCGCTCGATCCCCAGCCCCCAGCTCTCGATGGGGCCGAGGTCAGCGGTGAAGCCGAGGGCCGCGACGACGGTCTGCGCGGGCAGGCTCATGCGGGTACCGTCCCGGAGTTCGACGTCGACCTCGGCCAACTCGCCGGCGGCGTCGCCTCGCAACGCGGTGACCTCGGCGTCGGTGATCACCCGCACTCCCTCGGCGTACGCCTGCCGCACGATGGAGTCGGCGGCGCGGAAGCGCGCCCTCCGGTGCACGAGCGTGACGCTCGCCGCGACGGGGCGTAAGGCCAGTACCCAGTCGAACGCGGAGTCCCCGCCACCGACCACCACGACGTCCTGGCCCGCATGCGCGTCGAGCGCGGGGACGAAGTGCACCAGGCCGCGTCCCAACCACCCCTCGCCCGCGGGCAACGGGCGAGGGGTGAACTCACCAATGCCCGCGGTCACCAGCACGGCGCCGGCTCTGATCGAGGCTCCGTCCTCCAGGGTGACCCGAAGGTCACCCGTGCCGTCCTCGACGGTGTGCAACTCCTGCGCCCGACGGCCGAGCAGGTAGGTCGGGTTCCACTGGCTCGCCTGCTCGACGAGTCCCTTCACGAGGTCACGACCGCGCACGGCGGGGAACCCCGCCACGTCGTAGATCATCTTCTCCGGGTACATCGCGGTCACCTGTCCCCCGGCCTCGGGAAGGGAGTCGACGATCGCCGTGGACAGACCTCGGAAACCCGCGTAGTACGCGGCGTACAGGCCGGTGGGCCCCGCACCCACCACGAGTAGGTCGACCGACAGTGGCTCGGGCGCGCTCATGGCACACCGCCTTCCTCAACCCGCCAGCCTTTCGCGATGGCAGTGGCGATCCTAGTGCTTCACGCCACGCGGCGGTGGTCGTAAAGCTGCGCCAGACTGGCGACATGGCTGAACAGGAGTACCGGATCGAGCGCGACACCATGGGCGAGGTCGCCGTGCCTGCCGACGCGCTGTACCGCGCGCAGACGCAACGTGCCGTCGAGAACTTCCCGATCTCGGGGCGGGGTCTGGAGCGTTCCCAGATTCGAGCACTGGGGCTGCTCAAGGCCGCCGCGGCACGCGTCAACGCGCGACTGGGGGTGTTGGACGGCGAGACCGCCGCCGCCATCGCAGCCGCGGCCGACGAGGTCGCCGAGGGCAAGCACGACGAGCACTTCCCCATCGACGTGTTCCAGACGGGTTCCGGAACCTCCTCCAACATGAACGCCAACGAGGTCATCGCGACGCTGGCGTCACGCGCGCTGGGCCGGGACGTGCACCCGAACGACCACGTCAACGCCTCCCAGTCCTCGAACGACACGTTCCCCACCACCCTCCGGGTCGCGGCCACCGAGGCCGTGCTCACCGACGTGGTGCCCGCGCTGGACCACTTGGCCACCGTGATCGAGCAGCGGGCCGCCGAGTGGCGGGACGTGGTGAAGTCCGGCCGCACCCATCTGATGGACGCCGTGCCGATCACCTTCGGCCAGGAGGCGGGTGCCTGGGCGGCGCAGGTGCGGTTCGGTATCGAGCGACTGCGCAGCGGGCTGCCGAGGCTCGCCGAGCTGCCGATCGGCGGTACGGCGGTGGGCTCGGGGCTGAACGCGCCTCCGGGGTTCGGTTCCGCGGTGGCCGAGGAACTCGCCAAGGTCACGGGGCTTCCGCTCACCGAAGCGCGGGACCACTTCGAGGCGCAGGCCTCCCAGGACGGGGTGGTCGAGACCTCGGGGCACCTCCGCACGATCGCCGTGTCCCTGAACAAGATCGCCAACGACCTGCGCTGGCTCGGGTCGGGGCCCCGGACGGGTCTGGCCGAGGTGGCGTTGCCGGACCTCCAGCCGGGGTCCTCGATCATGCCGGGCAAGGTGAACCCGGTGATCTGCGAGGCCACGTTGCAGGTGGTGGCGCAGGTGATCGGCAACGACGCGGCCGTGGCGTTCGCGGGCTCGCAGGGGAACTTCCAGCTCAACGTCAACCTGCCCGTGATCGCTCGCAACGTGTTGGAGTCGGCACGACTGCTCGCGGCGGTGTCGCGGCTGCTCGCCGACAAGGTGATCGCGGGGATGACGGTGAATGTGGAGACCGCCCGCGCCTACGCGGAAGGGTCCCCGTCGATCGTCACGCCGCTCAACGCCTATCTCGGCTACGAGGAATCCGCCTCGATCGCCAAGCAGGCGCTGGCGGAGCGTCGGTCGATCCGCGAGGTCGTGATCGAGCGGGGCCACGTGGCGAACGGCAAGCTCACCGAGCAGCAGCTCGACGAGGCGCTCGACGTGCTCAGGATGGCTCGCGGTAACAGGTGATCGTGTCCGACTCGCGAGGCGGCGAGGATGGCCCGCGCGTGGGAGGTCGCGCGGTGGCCGCCTCGCTGTCGCGAGCGGCGCTGTCGGCCGCCGTCCTGGTGGTCGGATACTTCCTCATCCCGCTGGAGGGCGCCCACCCGGCGACGTGGGTGTGGTTCGTGCTCGCGCTCGCGGGGTGGGCCGTGGTGATCACTCGGCAGGTCCTCGCGGTCTCCCGCTCCGCCACCCCACGACTGCGCGCGATCGAGGCCCTCGGGTTGGCGGTGCCGTTGCTGCTGGTGGTCTTCGCCCCGACGTACACCGCGCTGGGACGGGTCGATCCCACCGCGTTCACCGAACCGGTCGACAAGGCCGACGCGCTCTACTACACCGTCTCCGTCTTCGCCACCGTCGGCTTCGGCGACATCGCGCCGGTCAGTCACACCGCCAGGGTGGTGACGACGCTGCAGATGGTGCTGGGACTCATCGCCGTGGGGTTGATCGCCCGAGTGCTCGTGGGAGCCGTCTCCGTCGCCGACCGGCGTCGGGACCGGAAACGCTGACGGCGCCCGCCCTCAACTCCGCCTGGAGCGGGCGCGCACGTGCATGCGCTCGCCCTGGGGACCGAAGAGGCTCAGGATCTCCACGGGCTGCGTGCCCGGGTTGCCGAACCAGTGCGGAAGCCGGGTGTCGAACTCGGCCGCCTCACCGGTCTTGAGCACGATGTCGTGTTCGGCGAGCACCAGCCGCAGGCGGCCGTTGAGCACGTACAGCCACTCGTAGCCCTCGTGGGTCTTCGGCTCGGGCTCCTCCTCACGCGGCTCGATGACGATCTTGAAAGCCTGCAGTCCGCCGGGGTTGCGCGTGAGTGGCACGATCGTCCGGCCGTCCTGCCGCACCGGCCGCATTCGTACGCGCGGATCGTCCACCGGTGGCGCACCGACAAGGTCGTCGAGCGACACGCGGTGGGCTCGCGCGATCGGTAACAGCAGTTCGAGGCTGGGCCTGCGTTGCCCCGACTCCAGCCGGGACAACGTGCTGACGGAGATTCCGGTGCTCTTCGAAAGAGCGGACAACGTGCAGTTGCGTTCCCTGCGCAGCCGGCGCAGCCGCGGCCCGACCGCCCCGAGGACGTCCTCCATGAGAATATTGCAGAATCAGCAAAGCGGTTTGTCAAGACTTAAAAACGGCCGGGCCGCGCGTCAACTCACCCCGATGAGCTGCCGGGCCACGTCCTTGGCATTGCCCACCGCTCCCGGCACGATGCCGAGCGAGGCGGTGACCGCGGCACCCTCCAGCAACGTCAGCAACGAGGTCGCGAGTTTGCGCGGGTTGCGCACCCCCGCGTTCCGCGCGAGTTCCCGCAGGTAGTCGAACATCCACTGCTTGTGCTCACGGATCACCTCACGGGCCGGGTGGGTGGCGTCGGGCAGCTCGGCCTGCGCGTTGACGAACGCACACCCCCTCGGGTTCTCCGTCGCCATCCATTCCTCCAAGGCGTCGAAGAACAGCAGCAATCGCCGCGCGGGTGTGATCCGACCCCGACGTTCGACCACCGCTCGGACGTGCTCCCGGTAACGCTCGTCCATACGCCTGAGGTACTGGGCGACGAGCGCGTCCTTGGAGCCGAACCGGTCGTAGAGGGTCTTCTTCGTGACGTCGGCCTCACTCGCGATCGACTCGACACCGACGGCGTGAATGCCGTTGTCGTAGAACAATCGGCTCGCCACTTCGAGCACCCGTTCGGCGGCCGGGGTCAACGCGAGATCATCGGTCATACACCGGGAGTATACCGACCGGTTTAGTGATCCCGGACCCTATACCGGCTGGTATACGGGAAAGAACCGTGAGCTCCGGTTTCGTCGCCATGCGCGTCGTCGGCTCTCGGCGCGATGATGGGCCCATGCGGCTCCACGACGTCGTCACCGCCTCCGCCGGCCTCACGGCGCGGCGTTCCCGCAAGGCCAAGGTCGACGTCCTCGCCGAACTGTTGACCGGCGCGCCCGCCGACGAGCTCGCCGCCGCCGTGGCCTTCCTGACGGGTACGCCGACGCAGGGCCGCATCGGTGTCGGCTGGCGGACGCTGTCCCAACTGCGAGCGGCCCCGGCCGAGTCACCCCGGCTGACCGTCGGCGAGGTCGACTCGGCACTCGGCGAGTTGGCGGCCACGACCGGGAGCGGGTCGGCCCGTCGCCGCTCGGAGCTGCTGCGTTCGTTGTTGTCGCGAGCCACCGCCGAGGAACGGGACTTCCTCTTCCGGCTGCTCACCGGCGAGCTGCGCCAGGGCGCGCTCGAAGGCGTCATGGTCGAGGCCGTCGCGGCCGCCGCGGACGTGCCAGCCGACGCCGTACGGCGCGCATTCATGCTGTCCGGCCGACTTCCCGCCGCCGCCCACGCGGCCATGTCGGGCGGCACGGCCGCCCTGGAGGCCTTTCGCATCGAGGTCGGCAGACCACTCCGTCCGATGCTCGCCTCACCGGCGGAATCACTCGCCGCCGCCACCGCCGAACTCGGCGCCGTGGCCGTCGAGTACAAACTCGACGGGGCCCGCATCCAGGTCCACCGCCGCGACGACGACGTCCGCGTCTACACCCGGACGTTGCGCGAGATCACCGCGTACGTCACCGAGCTGACCGACCTCGTCCGCGGGCTGCCGTGCCGGTCCGTGGTGCTGGACGGCGAGACGCTGGCGCTCACCGACGACGGCAGGCCGCGCCCGTTCCAGGAGACCATGTCGCGCTTCGGCAGTACCCGTGCAGAACAGGTGCGCGCGCTGCTGCTACGGCCGTACTTCTTCGACTGCCTGCACCTCGACGGCACCGACCTGCTCGACGCTCCCCTCCGGGAACGCCGGGAGGCGCTGCGAGGCGTCGCGGGGGACCACGTCGTCCCCGGCGAGCAGGAACCCGGTGACCCCGCCGCGATCCTCGCGGCATCCCTGGAGGCGGGCCACGAGGGCGTGATGGTCAAAGACCTCGACTCGCCCTACGCCGCCGGCCGCCGCGGCAGGGCGTGGCTGAAGGTGAAACCGGTGCACACCCTCGATCTCGTCGTCCTGGGCGCCGAGTGGGGGCACGGTCGTCGACGCGGCTACCTGTCCAACCTCCACCTCGGCGCGCGAGACCCGGACGGAGGACCACCGATCATGGTGGGCAAGACCTTCAAGGGACTCACCGACGAGTTGCTGGCCTGGCAGACCGCCGAACTGCCCCGGCACGAGAGCCGTCGCGACGACTGGACGGTGTACGTGCGCCCGGCCCTCGTCGTCGAGATCGAACTGGACGGCGTGCAGATCAGCACCCGCTACCCCGGTGGGGTGGCGCTCCGGTTCGCCAGGGTGCTGCGGTACCGGCCGGACAAGGAAGTGGCCGACGCCGACACCATCGACGCCGTTCGCGCCCTCCTGCCGGGGAATGACTCCGGCGAGGCCTGACATCGCGCTCCCACAACCTCTACGCTGGACTCTCGTGCGGTTCCTCGAAGGCCATCGGCCCACTCACGACCTGACCTACGACGACGTCTACCTGATGCCCAACCGCTCGGCGGTGGAGTCCAGGTTCGACGTCGACCTCTCCACCGTCGACGGCACGGGGACCACCATCCCGATCGTCGTCGCCAACATGACCGCAGTCGCCGGCCGCCGCATGGCCGAGACCGTCGCCCGCCGGGGCGGTCTGGTGGTGCTTCCCCAGGACGTCGACCCCGGCGCGGTCGCCGACATCACGGCCTGGGTGAAGAGCCGTCACACCGTGTGGGACACGCCGCTGGTCCTGCGGGCCGAGGACGCGGTCGCCGACGCGCTGAACCTCGTGGGCAAACGCGCCCACGGCGCCGTGGCCGTCGTCGACGACGAGAACCGTCCCGTCGGCATCGTCACCGAGAGCGCGTGCTCGGGAGTCGACCGCTTCGCCCGCCTGTCGGAGGTTCTGGAGGAATCGGTGCTCACGGTGCCGCTCGACACGCCTCCCCGCGAGGTGTACGAGCGGCTGCACGAACGCGGCGAGAACCTGGCGCTCGGGGTCGACGCCGACGGCCGCCTGGTGGGGGTCCTGACCCAGGTGGGGGCGCTGCGGGCCGGCATCTACACCCCCGCTCTCGACACCGACGGCCGGTTGCGTATCGGCGCGGCCATCGGCGTCAACGGCGACGTCGCCGCCAAGGCCGAAGCCGTGTTGAGCGCCGGCGTCGACGTGCTCGTGGTCGACACGGCCCACGGCCACCAGGAGAAGATGCTGGCCGCGCTCAAGGCCGTGCGCTCGGTCTCCCCGTCGGTGCCCGTGGTGGCGGGCAACGTCGTCACGGCGGAAGGCACGCGCGACCTCATCGAGGCCGGAGCGGACGTCGTCAAGGTGGGCGTCGGCCCCGGAGCCATGTGCACCACGCGCATGATGACCGGCGTGGGCAGGCCGCAGTTGTCCGCCGTCATCGACTGCGCGGCCGCCGCCCGCGAGATGGGCAAGCACGTGTGGGCCGACGGCGGCGTGCGGCACCCGCGCGACGTGGCGCTCGCGCTGGCCGCGGGTGCCTCGGCGGCCATGGTGGGCTCGTGGTTCGCGGGCACGTACGAATCGCCCGGCGACCTGCGTTACGACGAGCACGGCAGGCCCTACAAGGAGTCGTTCGGCATGGCCTCCAAGCGCGCCGTGACCGCCCGCACCCGCTCCGACAACGCCTACGAACGCGCGCGCAAGTCGCTGTTCGAGGAAGGCATCTCCTCGTCGCGCATGGCCCTGGACCCCCAGCGTCCCGGCGTCGAGGACCTGCTCGACTCCATCACCGCGGGGGTGCGCTCCGCCTGCACGTACGCCGGCGCGGCGAACCTGGAGCAGTTCCACCAGCGCGCGGTCCTGGGCGTGCAGTCGGCCGCCGGCTTCGCCGAAGGCCGCCCCCTCCCCGCGGGCTGGTAACCCCCTCCCCGGCGTGTCCGCAGTTTGCGTACTCGTGTCCGCAGGTCTCGTACGGGTGTTCGCAGTTCTCGTACACGGCTTCGGAGCACGCGGGGCGGACACCCGTGCACAACCTGCGGACACGCGTCCCTAACCTGCGGACACACGTCCCTAACCTGCGGACACGAGTGCACAGCCTGCGGACACGGGCGTCTCGGCACCGTGTCCGCAGGGTGCGGCATCCGGCTCAGCCGTGGTTCTCCAGCATCTCCGTGACGAGCGCGGCGATCGGCGAGCGCTCGGAGCGGGTCAACGTCACGTGGGCGAACAGCGGATGCCCCTTCAACTTCTCGATCACCGCGGACACGCCGTCGTGCCTGCCCACCCGCAGGTTGTCCCGCTGCGCCACGTCGTGGGTGAGCACCACCCGCGACGCCGTGCCCAGCCGTGACAACACGGTGAGCAGCACGTTGCGCTCCAACGACTGCGCCTCGTCCACGATCACGAAGGCGTCATGCAGCGACCGACCCCGGATGTGCGTCAGCGGGAGCACCTCCAGCATCCCGCGGTCGAACACCTCGTCGATCACCGCCTGACTCACCAGGGCGCCGAGCGTGTCGAACACCGCCTGCGCCCACGGCTGCATCTTCTCGCTCTCGGTTCCGGGTAGATATCCCAGGTCCTGCCCACCTACCGCATACAGCGGACGGAACACGACCACCTTGCGGTGCATCCCGCGTTCCAACACGGCCTCCAGCCCCGCGCACAGCGCGAGAGCCGACTTCCCCGTGCCCGCCCGACCGCCGAGCGACACGATCCCGACCTCCGGGTCCATCAGCAGGTCGAGCGCGATGCGCTGTTCCGCCGACCGACCGTGCAGACCGAACACCTCGCGGTCCCCGCGCACCAACCGCACCCGCTTGTTCGGCGTCACCCGCCCCAGCGCGCTCCTGGTGCCGGCCAACAGCCGCAGACCGGTGTTGCAGGGCAGCTCCGCGGCCTCGGAACTGCCGAAATCGGCCGGGTCCACCTCACCGGAGGCGAACAACTCGTCGATCGCCTCGACCGGGACGTCGAGATCGGCCATCCCCGTCCACCCCGAGGGCACCACTTCCTCGGCGCGGTACTCGTCCGCGGCCAGCCCCACGGCGCCGGCCTTGACCCGCAACGGGACGTCCTTGGTCACCAGGGTCACGGACTCCCGTTCGGTGGCGAGGTTCAACGCGCAGGCGAGGATGCGATGGTCGTTGGAATCGGTACGGAAGCCGGGCGGGAGCACCGTCGGGTCGGAGTGGTTCAACTCGACGTGCACCGTTCCCTCGTGGTCGCCGATCGGCACGGGAGTGTCGAGGCGACCGTGTATGCGCCGCAGGTCGTCCAACAGCCGCAGGGACTCCCTGGCGAACCACCCGAGCTCGGGGTGGTGCCGCTTCCCCTCCAACTCACTGACCACGACGAGAGGCAACACCACGTGGTGCTCGGCGAATCTGGTGATGGCCCACGGGTCCGACAACAACACCGACGTGTCGAGTACGTAGGTGCGGGGCGTTCGGTCGCCGGTTTCGCCGGAATCAGTGCCTGCGTCGGCGCTCGGGGCGCTGACGGTCGAGCGGCTGGAGTCGTTTCGGGGCACACGCTGCGCAGTCACGACGGCATCTCCCTCAGGGGCGTCGGCACCACGCCCCGCACTCGCTGGGGCCGGGCACTGCCCTGGCTGGTCGCCGGCTCCGACACGCTTCACGCGTGGTCAGGGCATGCGACCACGAAGGGCCGGTGCCGGCCCCCTCGTGCGCTTCGGAAGCAACTCCGCGATCCGCAGGACCGCCATTCGCTCCACCACTGTCACGACCAGGGCCTCCCGCGGCGACTCACCTGGGTCCGTGCGCCGCCACTTCGGAAGCTACCTGCGACGCCCGTTTCACGCAGGCAGCCAGCTAGGTGAATCGGGGGTGCACCAATTCACGTTTGGTGAGCGACCTGGGACACAGTCGAGTGATGTCGGCGTGACTTTACCGTGACTTCACGCGCCGTACCGGCGATGGCGAACCGCGTAGTCACGCAGCGCTCGCAGGAAGTCCACGCGCCGGAAGGCGGGCCAGTACGCCTCGGTGAACCAGAACTCCGAATGCGCCGACTGCCACAGCAGGAATCCCGACAGCCGCTGTTCCCCGGAGGTTCGGATGATCAGGTCGGGATCGGGCTGCCCCGACGTGTACAGGTGCTCCGAGATGTGGTCGACGTCCAGGATCTTGGCGAGTTCGTGGATGGTCTTGCCCTCGTCGGCGTACTGCCGCAACAACTTGCGCACGGCGTCGGCGATCTCCTGCCGCCCGCCGTATCCGACGGCGACGTTGACGATCATCCCGGTGCGACCGTCGGTGCGCTGCGCCGCGGCGGTGAGTCGAGCCGCCACGTCGGTGGGCAGCATGTCCAGGGCGCCCACGATCGACAACCGCCACGGGTTGCCCGGTTTGGCGAGTTCGTCCACGACGTCCGGAATGATTTCCAGGAGCGCCGCGACCTCCTCACTGGACCGGTTGCGCACGTTGTCCGTCGACAACAGCCACAACGTGACCACCTCGACGTCGGCCTCCCGGCACCAGCCCAGGAAGTCGGCGATCTTGCGCGCGCCCACCCGGTGACCACCGTTGACGTCGGTGAAGCCCGCCTCACGCGCCCAGCGGCGGTTGCCGTCGAGGATGATGCCGATGTGGCGCGGGTGTCGTCCCGCGGCCTGCTGCTTGAGCCGCCACGAATAGACCGTGTAGACCACGTGGGAGAGGAACGACCGAAGACTCACATCACGGCAGCGTACGCCTGGCGGCAAAGTGAGCTTCGACTACTCCCCGACTGGGGACTGTGCGAGATAACCTACGGTTCCGTAGCCTGCTTCTCTGTGAGCGTAGCGACGCACAAACAGAACGAAGCAACACCGTCCGACGTCGTCGACACCCGTCCGCGGCTTCGTGGGCACATCCACTTCTGGAGTTTCTTCGGCGCGGTCGCGGCGGGTGCCACGCTGATCGCCCTGGCCGCGTCGACCGTGTCGGGGCTCGCCGCCCTGGCGACGTCGATCTACGGGGTCACGGTGCTCGGCGTGTTCGGGGTCAGCGCCTTGTACCACCGGCGGATCTGGAGCCCCAAGGCGTACGCGTGGATGAAACGCGCCGACCACTCGATGATCTTCCTGTTCATCGCGGGCACCTACACGCCGTTCACACTGTTGGCGATGTCCCAGCCGACCGGGTACGTCGTGCTCGGCGTGGTGTGGGGTGGCGCGGTCGCGGGTGTCGCGTTGAAGATGTTGTGGCCGACGGCGCCGCGTTGGCTCGGCGTGCCCATCTACATCGCGCTGGGCTGGGTCGCGATCTTCGTGCTGCCGGAGCTGGCGCACAACGCGGGCGTGGCGGCGCTGGTGTTGCTGCTCGTCGGCGGGGCCCTCTACACGGTGGGGTCGGTTTTCTACGCCACCCGTTGGCCGAACTACTGGCCCAAGACCTTCGGGTACCACGAGTTCTTCCACGCGTGCACGGTGGCGGCGGCCATCACGCACTACATCGCGATCTGGCTGGCCATGTACGCCTGACACACCTCGTCCACGGGCGGGCCGGGATCATCCCGTCTCGACCCCGTTCACCGACTCGTCCTCGTCGGGCCGATCGTCCGGTTCACCAGGCCGCCGTGAGGATCCTGGCCAGATTGGCCGGGGTTCCCGGAAGACAGTGCAGGTTCCGGGACTCGTCGGCGAACACCACGATCCTGCCCCGGTCACGGAGATCGATCACGGAGAACGGCCCGCTGCGCCGATACCGGCCGTCCGAGGTGCCACCGACGTAGACCTGGTGCACCGCCTCGCGTGGGGCTTTCAGTCGCTCCTCGAGCTCTTTTTCCGGACTCAGTCGCGTGGCGAACATGTCGTGGTGCTCGTCGCGGGTGTCGAAGGCGTCCCTGGTGGTGTGCAGCTCCGACACCGGGGCGGGTGGCACCTGGGGCAGTTCGCCGACGAACTCCTCGACCAGGCGACGTTCGTCGATCGACACGATCGCCACCGACTCGTCTTGCACCTGCATAGCCGCCGCCTCGCCACCGGCGGCGGCCACGAGGAACTTCCGGTCGCGGCCGGGGTCGTCGGTGTAGCCACTCCAGCAGTACAGCTCCCGACCCGGCGAGGCGAAGATCCGCAGGATGACGCGGAGCTCGCGGGTGAGCATGTCCCCGTGGGCCAGGCCGAGCTCAGCCAACCGCTGGAAGCATTGATTCGTGAACTCACCCCGCTCGCTTTGCGGGATGTACACGTCGAACGCTCCCAGCAGTGGGTGTGGGTCGCCGAGGCCCTCCAATTCCCACAGGTGCAGCAACACCACTCGCGGCAGCGCGATGGGACTGGTCAACACGGTCGTCATGCCTACCCGCCGATGGTCGGAGGTGTGATGACGTGGCCCGTGTTCGGGTCACGGAGCACTTGGCCGTCTTCGGTGAGCTGGAACGCCTCGTCGGTGGCCTGGACGTACTGGCGCTGGTGTTCTTGGTCGTCACCGCCCTGCCCGCCGCGCCCGGCGCCGCCCATGGCCCCCATGGGCATCGCACCCCGTCCGGCTGCCGCGCTCGATGCACCACCGGCCGGGCCACCGGCGGCCACGGGTCCACCGCCACCGCTCGGTCCGAAGGGGACCGCACCCGTTCCCCTGCCCATACCCGCACCGGGAGCCGCTCCACCGGCCCCACCTCCCGTGGCACCACCGGCGCCGCCTCCCGCGGCACCACCGGCGCCGCCGGGCCCGATCCCGCCGGGAACACCGCCGAGGCCGGGCCCGGGGAGGCGTCCCCTCAAGCCGCCCACTGTGGACGAACCACCACCGGCCGGGCCGAAACCCCCCGTCGTGCCGACGGGGCCGAATCCCGGCGTGTTGGACGTGCCGCCACCACCACTTCCCGGACCGAATCCGGTGGTGGGGTTGAGGTTCGGCGGGGAATAGCCGGGCGTGGGGCGGTTCACGTCCGGAGGCACGTATCCCGACAAGGACGTGCTGCCGTTCGGCTGCGACGACGCCACCGGGGTGGGTGACTGGAGACTCGGTGCCGAACCGCTCGGGACGGCGCCGCCGGAGATCGGTGAGGGGGTCGGCGCCCCACCGGAGACCGGGGCACCGGCGGACACCGATGGGCCGGGTTCGTGGAACGTCTTGACGCCCGTTCCGGAGCTTTCCGCCTGCCGGGATTCGCTTCGTTCGATCGTGCCGAGTTCACGGTCGCCCGTGTCGAACGAATCGAACCGGCCGAAGTCCTGCACCACGCCCTGTTGTGCGGATCGCATGGCCTGTTCGTAGCCGTCGTAGATCTGTCGGGCCCGCTGGACGTCGGCCTTGTACTGGTTGACCTGCTTCTCGTTGTCGGTGTCCCACGGGGTCAGGACGTCGATGAAGTCCCGCTCCGGCGGGGTCTCGGGGATCGGGGGAAGCTGCTGTTTGACGTTATCGAACGTGTATGCGCTGTCGGTGTATCGCCGGGCGTTGGCGGCGTACACGGCGGCGGCCATCTCCGTCGCCTTGGCTCCCGCGCGGATCTTCTCCGCGGCGGCGTCGGCACCCTCGCCCGTCCACGAGCTCTCCAGGACCTGCAACATCTTCATGCTGCGCTCGCTCGCGTCCTGGTGCGCCTCGACCACGCTGTTGGCCTTGGTGGCGGCCTCGTGCCATTTCGACGAATCGCCCTCGTGGATCCGACGCACCAACTCGTGCAGCGGAACCATTCCCCTGCTGGCCATGATGGCGTTCAGGTTCTTTTGGAGAGTCTTCCCGACCCCGTCGAACAGCCCCATCGTCACTCCCCCGCCCGGTCCTTCAGGTTCCCCACAACGGTCGCAGCGATCCTCTCGGCAGGCCCACACGAATCCACCCCGGCGTTCTTTTTCTCCATGCTCAGAGCCACGCCCGTGGATATCGCATACTCATCGGCCAACCCCACCACCACAGTGCAAATAGGGTCGTCTTCACTGTCCTTGTAAGCCACTGCAGGGAAACCTTCAATCGGTCCCACCTCACGAAAGATGGAGCTTTGTGGCTTGGCATAGGCATACGACGCACTCAAGCCTTGCCGGGTGGCAGTATGAAAACTAACTTGAAAACCACCGAGGGTTTCCTGATTCCCCCAGTCACAGCCCGGCCCGAGCCCATCCAAGTCAGCTCGTTTACCCGCTGCCGCTCCTTCGCCCAGTATTTCCTCAACCTGCTGCGGCGTGAGGACCTCACACGGATCACTGGGCAACGCCGACTCCGGCAACGGATCCGCCACAGCCGGCGCACCACTGTGCGGCAGCCCGGAACCACTCCCCTGAGCACTTGTAGATGTCGGACCTACCGATTCGGACACCGACGACTCAGACGTCGGCGCCGCATCCCCGTCCACACCCTCCGAACACCCAGCGACAGCCAACACCGCCAGACCGACACCCACCACCGCGCTCACGCGCCCCATCAGACATAACCTCCGCCGGAACCACTCCCGCCCGGCCCGTTCAGCAGAGCCATGACACACCGGTGTCCACGAGCCCGAGGAAAGTGCCACTCAGCACCGACCTGCCGAATCCCGGCCCAACGCTTGCGCACTGACCTTCGCCACGGCTCCTGCGCCAGGTCCTCAGTCGGCAGAGCGGTGTCGCGGAGCGCACCTACGGCCATCGCCTGCCCCCTCAGCCCAGTGATAGGGACTTCCGCTTCCCGATCCAAACCTTCCGGACCCCGTCGAACGATTCCATCGTCACTCCCCCGCCCGGTCCTTCAGATTCCCCACAACGGTCGCAGCGATCCTCTCGGCAGGCCCACACGAATCCACCCCGGCTTCTTCTTTTTCAAAACTCAGCGTCACCGTGGCCGATATCGCGTAGTCATCAGCCAACCCCACCACCACAGTGCAATAAGGGTCGTCTTCACTGTCCTTATAAGCCACCGCGGGAAAACGATCGACCGGCCCCACCTCACGGAAGATCGCACTCCGTGGCTTGGCATTGGCATACGCCGCACTCAAGCCCTGCCGGGCAACAGTGTCGAAACCGATTTTGAACCCACCGAGGGTGTCCTGGTTCCCCCAGTCACAGCCCGGCCCAAGCTCATCCAAGTCTTTCCGCTTACCCTCCGACGCTCCTTCGCCCAGTATTTCCTCAACCTGCTGCGGCGTGAGCACTTCACACGGATCACTGGGCAGTGCCGACTCCGGCAACGGATCCGCCACAGCCGGCGCACCACTATGCGGCAACTCCGACCCACCCGCCTGAGCACTCGACGAAGGACTCGCCGACACGGACACCGACGACTCAGACGTCGGCGCCGCATCCCCGTCCACACCCTCCGAACACCCAGCAACGGCCAACACCAGACCGACACCCACCACCGCACTCACGCGCCCCATCAGACATAACCTCCGCCGGAATCGTTCTCCCCACCGGCGATGGTGATATCACGTCCGGCCTGCTCGTCCGACTCCTGATACACACCCAACGCCTTGCCCAACGCCCGCGCGAGTCCCCGGTAGAAATCAGCCTCAGCCTGGACGTGCTGAGCACCCGCTTCGAACGCCTGACTCCCGACATCGTTGAAGCTCATACTTGCCGGGTCCTCGGCAGGCGGGTCAGTTTTGCGCAACTGCAGCGCATCACGTACCTGTTCCTGCAGCTCATAAGCAAGCGCTACGGCTTCCCGGTACAGGCCTTCGGCGGTGTCGACGTCGAGTTCGAAGCCTCCGCCCTTACCGGGGGCTGAGGCTCTGCCGTCGACGATGAAGTTGGTGTTGTTCCACAGGGCCGCCATGCTGACGCCGACCCCGTCACCGCCCGGCATCATCGACAGGCCCAACCGGACGGCCTCACCGACCGACAGGTCGCCAGTCCCCCCACCGGCTTCCGACACCGTTCGCTCTCCTCGTCCCGCGTACGAACATCCCGCAGGGCCATAGAGTAACGAACCTTTTACCCTCACGAGTCGGATTCACCGAACTCCCAGGTCAAGCCACTCACCGGGCACAGACCACGAACGAACAACGCGGGTGCGGCACCGGGTCTGGGAACCCGTGCCGCACCCGCGGGCGAGACAACTTTCGAATATCAGGACGCCATGGCCGGTGTGGAACCGGGCGGCGAGAACCGGCGCCCGGTTCCACACTCGGACCTCACCGTTTCGCGGCGACCCTTTCGGACTCGGCGTCGGACTTGCCCTCGGACCCACCCGCCGGCAGGAACTGGTCGGTGCCCTGTCCTTCCTGGCGTAGCGCCTTGTACAAGCCCCACATCACCAGCACCATCACCACCGAGAACGGCAGCCCCATGATGATGGTGGCGTTCTGAAGCGTCCCGACCCCGCCGACGATGAGCATCGCCAAGGTCAGCACACCGATGACGGCGGACCAGAACACCCGGACCCCCGACGTGGCCTCGGCGGTGGACGTCGACAGTTTCGACGTCAGGTTTCCCAACACCAGAGCGCCCGAGTCGGCGGAGGTGACATAAAGCAGCAACCCGACCACCGTGGCCAGGCCCGCGCTGAACGTCACGCCCGGGTACTGCGCCAACAGCGTGTAGAAGCCCTGTTCCGGTGTGTTCGCCGCGACCTGTCCGAACTCCTCGTTCCCCTCTCGCACCAGGCGCAGCGCGCTGTTGCCGAACACCGACAGGAACGTGGCCGTGAACATGAACGGGATGATCAGCGTCGCCGCCACGAACTCCCGGATCGTGCGTCCCCGCGAGATGCGCGCGAGGAACAGGCCGACGAACGGTGCCCATGCGATCCACCAGGCCCAGAAGAACAGCGTCCAGGAGTTGAGCCACTCGGTGGGCCGGTCGTACGCGAAGGTGTTCAGCGTCATGTCGCCGAAGTTGGCGATGTAGTCGCCGATGTTGAGCACCAACGCGTCCAGCAGGTACACTGGGTTGTCGGCGAACAGGACGAACAGCATCAACGCCGCCGCGAGGATCACGTTGAGCTGCGACAGCCGCCGGATCCCCCTGTCGACACCGGACACGGCGGACATCGTGGCCATCAGCACCGCCAGCACGATGAGCCCGATCTGCGCCGCCGTGCCCTGCGGGATGCCGAACATGAAGTTCAACCCGAAGTTCAGCTGCACCACGCCGATACCCAACGAGGTCGCGACGCCGAACACCGTGCCCAGGGCGGCGGCGATGTCCACCGCGTGGCCGGGACGGCCGTGGATGCGCTTACCGATGATCGGGTACAGCGCCGCTCGGACGGCCAACGGCAGGCCGCGCCGGAACGCGAAGTACCCGAGCGTCATTCCCATGAGCGCATACATGGCCCAGCCGGTGATACCGTAGTGGAACAGCGCCCACACCACGGCGTCCCGGGTGGCTTCGAGCGACTCCGGTTCCACCTGCGGGGGCTGCAGATACTGCGTCACCGGCTCGGAGACCGAGAAGAACATGAGGTCGATGCCGATGCCCGCGGCGAACAGCATCGCACCCCAGGTGAAGAGGTTGTAGTCCGGTTTGGACTCCACTGGCCCGAGGGTGATCTTGCCGTACTTGGACACGGCCACGATCACCACGAACACGAGTATCACCGTGGCGAGCAGGATGTAGTACCAGCCGAGTCCTTCCGAAACCCAGTTGACGAGGACACCGATGGTTTCCGCGGCGTTCTCCGGAGCGATGATCCCCCACAGGGCGATCACGAGGATGATCGACGACGCTCCGACGAACGTGACGCGATTGATCTTAGGACTGTCCTTCGCGAGCTTATGTTCGCCGCTATCGGACACTCAAATTCACCTTTCCTTGGAAGTGCGTTCATACCGGTAGTAGGGAACGTCAGCCGGCGGCAGAGGCGTGTTGCCCAGAATGAGGTCGGATGCCTTCTCCGCGAGCATCATCACGGGCGCGTAGATGTTGCCGTTGGTGAGATACGGCATGGCCGAGGCGTCGACCACGCGCAGGTTCTCCGTGCCGTGCACACGCATGCTCTTCGGGTCGACGACGGACATCTCGTCGATGCCCATGCGCGCCGAGCACGAGGGGTGGTAAGCGGTTTCGGCGTCGCGGGCGACCCAGTCGAGGATCTCCTCGTCGGTCTGCACCGTGGGTCCGGGCGAGATCTCGCCGCCGTTGAACTCGTCGAGCGCGGGCTGCTTCAGGATCTCGCGAGCGACGTGGATGGCCTCGACCCACTCCTTGCGGTCGTTCTCCGTGGACAGGTAGTTGAACCGCAGCGCCGGCTTGGCCTTGGGGTCGACCGACTTGATCTTGACACTGCCCCGGACGTCCGAGTACATCGGTCCGATGTGGACTTGGTAGCCGTGCGGGACCTCGACCTGCGTGCCGTCGTAACGCACCGCGACCGGCAGGAAGTGGAACATCAGGTTCGGGTAGTCGACCACGTCGTTACCGCGCACGAACCCACCGGCCTCGAAGTGGTTGGTCGCCGCGGGGCCGGTGCGGGTCAGCAGCCACTGCAGACCGATCTTCGGACGGTTGCGCAGCTTGAGCGCGGGGTTGAAGGTCACCGGCTGCTTGCAGGCGTGCTGCACGTAGACCTCGAGGTGGTCCTGGAGGTTCTCACCGACACCGGGCAGATCCTGCACGATCGGGATGCCGAGCGGCTGCAGGTGACGCGGGTCGCCCACGCCGGAGAGCTGGAGCAGCTGCGGCGTGTTGATCGCCCCACCGCAGAGGATGACCTCACCACCGTAGATGTTCTCCGACTTGCGACGGCCGAATCGAGTGACCGATACGCCGATGGCCTTCTTGCCGTTGAACAGCACTTGGTTGACGTGCGTCAGGCACTGCACCGTGAGGTTGGGCCGGTGCTTGACCGGGTGCAGGTACGCCCGCGAGGCCGACCAGCGCCGACCGTTCTTGATGTTGCGGTCGAACGCCGCGAAACCTTCCTGCTGGTAACCGTTGACATCGCTGGTGAGCGGGTAACCGGCCTGCTTCGCGGCCTCCAGGAACGCGCCGAACAGCGGGTTCTTCATGGGACCGCGTTCCAGCCACAGCGGACCGTTGTCGCCCCGCCACTGGTCACCACCGGCACGGCAGTTCTCCATGCGCTTGAAGTACGGCAGGCAGTGGGCGTAGTCCCAGGTCTCCATGCCCGGGTCGGAGGCCCAGCGCTCCAGGTCCATCGGGTTACCGCGCTGGAAGATCATGCCGTTGATGGAGCTCGACCCACCGAGCACCTTGCCACGGCCGTGGTACACCCGGCGGCCGTTCATGTACGGCTCGGGTTCGGACTCGTAGCGCCAGTCGTACAGCGGGTTGCCGATGACCATGGTCAGCGCCGCGGGCATGTGGATGAGGATGTCCCAGATCCAGTCCGAGCGACCGGCCTCCAGCACGAGAACGCTGGTGGACGGGTCCTCGCTCAGCCGATTGGCGAGCACGCATCCGGCGGACCCACCGCCCACGATGATGTAGTCGTACCTTCTTGCCACTTCTTCATCCCTCCTTGGGACCGCCGGAGAACCAGCGCATCGGTTTCGGGTTGATGTTGTGGTAGATGTGCTTGGCCTCGCGGTACTCGTCGAGGCCGGTCGGTCCGAGCTCGCGTCCGATGCCCGACTTGCCGAACCCGCCCCACTCGGCCTGCGGCAGGTACGGGTGGTAGTCGTTGATCCACACCGTGCCGTGACGGAGCGCGCCCGCCACCCGCTGTGCGACGGAGGCGTCGTTCGTCCACACGGCACCGGCGAGGCCGTAGTCGGTGTCGTTGGCGATGCGGATCGCCTCGGCCTCGTCGCGGAAGCGCTCCACCGTGACGACGGGCCCGAACACCTCCTCCCGCACCGCGGTCATGTCGCGCGTGCAGTCGGCGAACACGGTGGGACGCAGGAAGAACCCGTTCGCCAGCTCCGGTTCGGACGGACGTCTGCCGCCCGCCACGAGCCGAGCACCCTCGGCGATCGTGCGCTCGATGTAACGTTCCACCTTGGCTCGATGCTCGGCCGAAACCAACGGCCCGCACTCGGTGCCTTCGTCGAGACCGTTGCCGAGCCGGATGGCGTCGGCCCTCCGCCCCAGTTCGGCGACGAACTCGTCGTGGATCTCGTCCTGCACGATCAGCCGGGCCCCGGCGGAACACACCTGACCGGAGTGGACGAACGCGGCCGCGAGCGCGTAGTCGACGGCCGTGTCGAAGTCGGCGTCCGCGAAGACGACGTTCGGGTTCTTCCCGCCGAGTTCCAACGCGACGCGCTTCACGCCCTCGGCCGCCATCGCCATGATCTTCTTTCCGGTGGCCAGACCACCCGTGAACGAGACCAGGTCGACGGCGGGGTGCCGCACCATCGCCGCTCCCACGTTCGCCCCGTCGCCGAGTACGAGGTTGACCACGCCACGGGGCAGGCCCGCCTCCTCCAGCAGCCGGACCAACGTGATCGTGGTGAGTGGTGTCAACTCGCTGGGCTTGAGCACCATGGTGTTGCCCGCCGCGAGCGCGGGCGCGACCTTCCAGGAGATCTGCAGCAGCGGGTAGTTCCACGGCGCGATGAGCGCGCACACCCCGACGGGCTCGTAGACGATCCGGCTGACCACTCCGGGATCTCCGGTGTCGACCACCCGGCCGGCCTCGGCGTCGGCGAGGTTCGCGTAGTAACGGAAGACGTTGGTGACGTCGTCGACGTCGATGCCTCCCTCGGCCAGCGTCTTGCCCGTGTCGATGCTCTCCTCACGCGCGATCTCCTCCCGATCGCGCTGCAGCAGATCCGCCACCCGACGCAGCAGTTCTCCGCGTTGCCGGGCGGGGGTCGCGGGCCACGGACCGTCGTCGAAGGCGCGCCGGGCCGCGGCCACGGCGGCGTCCACGTCCTCCGGACCGGCTTCGGACACGGTCGTCACGGTGCTGCCGTCGTAGGGGTTGAGCACGGCACGACCGTCGGTCGACGCCATCGCCTCGACCCAGGCTCCGTCGATGTAGAGGTCTCTCATGAGGCGGGTATCCCACTCCCTCGTATCCGCGACGTGGTGCACACCACACAATTTGTGTACGCTGGTACATGTTATATGTACGTGCGTACACAGTGAAGGGATAGGGCCGTCACACCCCGTCCGACGTGGTGTGATGTCATTTGCCGGGATCGGCTTGGGAGGGGAGCCAGCGCATGACGGCGCAGCAACCGGCGACACGCAGACGCACCCGTGGTCCGAACGACCCGGACCGTCGCAATCGCATTGCTCGTGCGGCCATCACGGTCATCGCCCAGCGTGGCATCAACGCGCTCACCCATCGCGCCGTCGCGGCGGAGGCGGGGGTTCCCCTCGGGTCCACCACCTATCACTTCGCCACGCTCGAAGACCTGATCGCGAGCGCCCTTGACGAAGCGGCACGACGCAACGTGGCCGCGCTTCGGGAATGGGACGCCGCACTACCCGCCGACGCGGACCTCGCCTCGGCCCTGGCGGAACTGGTGCTCGACTCCGTGACCAGGAAACGCGCCGACACGATCGCCGAGTACAACCTCTACGCGCTCGCGCTCCAGCGACCGCACCTGCGAAACGCCGCCGTCGCCTGGGACAACGCGCTCGCCGAGTTGTTCATCGCCCGCACCGACCCGTTGACCGGGCGGATGGTGGCCACACTCACCTGCGGGCTCATGATGCAGGCGGTACTCGGAGAGGCTCCGCCGCGGCGCGAGGACATCGAGGCGCTGTACCGGCGCGCGCTGGGCTGAACACGGCCGGAGCGCCGCCGCGCGGACACGCGTACGTGAACTGCGAACACGCGTGCGCAGGCTGCGGACACGCGTGCACAGCCTGCGGACACGCGGGTCAGGACAGGGAGCAGGTCGTCACCAGTTCCTGCGGGGTGGCATCGGTCGGGCGGGGGATCGTGGCGGACTCCGGCAGCGGTGCGCCCTCGGCCAGGTAAGCCTCCAGGGCCTCGAAGGCCGTACGGTGGCAGGGAGTCAGTCCCCGCAGCTCGTCGGGGTACTGGTCGACGAACGAGTCGGTGTGCGTGCCGTCCTCGACGCGGTAGTAGCGGTGCAGGTGCCCGCGTCCCTGCTCGCGCACCATCTCGGCGTAGACGTCGGAGTCCTTCCCGATCGGCAGCAGGACGTCGAGCGTGCCGTGCAACGTCAGCAGCGGCTTGCCGATCTTCCCCGTCAGCCCGATGCGCTCGACGGCCCTGTGCACGGACCTCGGCCGCTGCCGGTAGTCGTAGTCGGCGTCGCAACGCGGCGTGCCCGGCGAGCAGAACGGGATTCCGGCCGAAAGCTCGCCGTCGAACTCCGGGTCCAACTCCTCGCGGTAGATCCGCTGGGTCAGGTCCCAGTAGATCTCGTAGTGGGACTGCCACAAAAACTCCGAGCCCGCGACGAACCCGGCGGCCACCATCTCGGCGTGCGCCGCGTCGGCGTCGTCACCACCGGCGGCGTAGCGTGGGTAGGCCGACAACGCCTTGGGCAGGTACTCGATCAGATTCGGCCCCTTCTCCGACCACAGTGCACCTTCCCAATCCACGCCGCCGTCGTAGAGCTCGGGGTGGTTCTCCAACTGCCAACGCACCAGGTAACCGCCGTTGGACAGTCCCGTCGCGATGGTCGTGGTCGGGCGCTTGCCGTAGTGCAGCGTGACCGTGACCTTCGCGGCACGGGCGAGCTGGGTCATCCGACGGTTCCACTCGGCGATCGCGTCGCCCGGACGCCTGCCGTCGGTGTAGAACTCCGATCCGGTGTTGCCCTTGTCCGTGGCGGCGAACGCGTATCCCTTCGACAGCACCCAGTCGGAGATGGCGCGGTCGTTGGCGTACTGCTCCCGGTTCCCCGGCGATCCCGACACCACCAGCCCACCGTTCCAGTGCTCCGGAAGGCGGATCACAAACTGCGAGTCGTGGTTCCAGCCGTGGTTGGTGTTGGTGGTGGAGTCGTCGGGGAAGTAGCCGTCGATCTGCACGCCCGGCACCGGGTCGGGAACCGGGAGCGACTCCTGGGTCAGTCCCGCCCAGTCGGCCGGATCGGTGTGTCCCGTACGCGTGGTCCCCGTGGTGGTGAGGTCGGCCAGACACGCCACCTCCTGGTACTGCGCCCCCGGTACCGGAAGGGGTCGCTCGGTGCACGTGTCCGGAAAGGGTTTCGCCGTCGCCACCGTCCCCGCCATGCCCGGCATCGCGACGAACAACGTCGCCAACACCGCCGCGACCTTGCGCCCGCGCATCTTCCGAAACCTCCGACTCCGGTATCCGGTCCCTCGTCACCGTAGGGGCAGGGATCGCCTTGCGGGATGTGGGAACGCCCCACAGTCGGGCGACGCAATGTGGCCGCCGCCGACATGGCAAGAGATCACCACCCCCTCCTACCGTGGCTTGGATCACGACGACGTGAGGAGGGACTCGTGAGCACTTACGTCCACATGCGACAGCGTTTTCTCCCGCTCCTTCTGGCCCCCTTGCTGGCCTTCCTGCTGGCCGTCGCGTTTCCGACCTCTCCCATGTCCGCCCGAGCGATGCCGAGCGATCCGAAAGCACTCGCGGGCTCCATCACGGAGGTTCCCGACTTCGGAAACAACCCCGGAAACCTGCGCATGTTGCAGTACGTGCCCGAGGATCTTCCCGAAGGCAGGCCGGTGGTGGTCGCCCTGCACGGCTGCACACAGAACGGCACCGACTACGGCCTGGCCTCCGGCTGGGTCGAACTGGCCGAGCGCTGGAAGTTCAGCGTCGTCCTTCCCGAGCAACGCGCGGTGAACAACCTCAGCAACTGCTTCCAGTGGTTCGCCTCGGGCGACACCACGCGAGGCCGGGGAGAAGTGGCGTCGATACTCGGCATGGTCGACCACGCGCTGGCCGCCACCGGAGGTGATGCCTCCCGCGTGTACGTGACCGGTCTGTCGGCGGGCGGAGGCATGACATCGGCCCTGCTCGCGACCTATCCCGAACGTTTCGCCGGCGGCGCCGTGATCGCCGGGCTTCCCTACCGCTGCGCCTCGGCGCTGTACGAGTCCTACACCTGCATGTACCTGGGCAAGAACCTCAGCCCCTCGGCGTGGGGCGATCTCGTACGCGCGGCGAGTTCGCACGAAGGTCCCTGGCCGACGGTGAGCATCTGGCACGGGGACGCCGACCGCACGGTGGTCGTCGCCAACCAGCGCGAACTCGTGGAACAGTGGACCGACGTCCACGGCACCGACGCCGTCGCCGATCGTGAGGACACCGTGGGCGGCTACCCGCGCGCGGTGTACGAGGACGGCGCCGGGCGAGCCGTGGTCGAGTCCGTGACGATCACGGGGATGGGGCACGGACAGCCCGTCGACCCCGGCACCGGCGAGGGACAGTGCGGGCGAGCGGGCGCCTACCTGCTCGACGTGAACGTCTGCGCGGCCTACCACCTGGGACAGACGTGGGGTCTATCGTGATTAGTGCTCCGCTCCGTCCGGCGCGGTGATCACCACGTCCACGGCCACCGGAAGATGGTCGGAGGCGTCCGTGTCGATCACCCGCGCCGAGCGAGCACACACCCCGTCTCTCGCGAAGACGTAGTCGATGCGGGCGCGCGGGGCCACGGAGTCGTAGGTGAAGCCGTCGCCGTCTCCCGCCTTCGGCCACGTGTCGTGCAGCTTCGGGGAAAGTCGCTGGATCTCCGGGGCCTCCGGGATGGCGTTCAGATCGCCCACGAGCACGATCGGCCGGTCGGCGGCGGCGATGACCTCGTTGACGGTCTCGACCTGCGCCCACCGCTCCGCCGGCGAGTCGTGTTGCAGGTGCGTGGAGTAGAAGCGCAGTGGTACTCCACGCACCCGCACGACGGCCTCCAACAGGCCGCGTGGTTCCCCGCCCTCGGGCCTCGGCAGGGCGATGTTGCGGCTGGCCGCGATGGGAAAGCGCGACAGGATCGCCGTGCCGTACCGCCGTCGCGGCATCTTCTCATGGGGCGGGGCCTCGTCGAGGTTCGCGCCGAAGGCCACCCGCATGGCGAGCCGATCGGCCAGCCACCGCGCCTGGTCGACGAACTCGCTGCGTTCACCCCAGCACCGATCCACCTCCTGCAGTCCCACGACGTCGAACGCGGTGTCGGCGATGACGGCGGCGACGTGATCCAGGTGGAGCCGATCGTCCGGCCCGGCACCGTGGTGGATGTTGAACGTCCCCACGGTGACGCGGGAACCCTCCGAGGTTTCGCGGTCCTCCCTCGGCTCCGCTCGCCGAAGGTCACGGGACGCCGACCACACGGTGGCCTCCGGAGTTCAGGTCCAGTCGAGCATCGGCACCCGCCACAACGGTTCCGGAAGCGCGAAGGCGTCCACCAGCGTGCGTGCGTGGGGCCGCAGTTCCCCGCACAGCCGGTTCACCCCGGCGATCACGGCCTTGGCCCGTCCGCTGGTGAGCCTGCCGTGTTCCATGAACCACGCGCGGTCGGCCTCGACGACGGACAGCGCGTACAGGTCGCACACCTTGTCCAACAGCGCCCTCGCCTCGGCGTCCTCACAACGCTCGACGGCCGCGACGAAGGAATCCAGCACCAGACGTTCGACGTGGACTCGCGCCGCACGCAACACGTGGTCCTGGGCGGCGTTGAAGACGTCGAACGCGTTGTCCCGTGTCGCGGCTCGCAACCGCCGCGCCAGCCCGTCGAGGACGTGGGTCTCGCGGTCGGTGAACAGCTTGCACTGCCACGCACGGTCGAACACGACGTCGTCGTCGTCCCTAGCCGGTGAGGCATCGACGATACGTTCGACCACCCTCCTCGCCGCCGTCCGTTCGATCACGGCGCCGACGAACTGCTCGGCCACGAATCGAGCCGTCGCAAGTGGACTGAGGTCCTCGAACTGGAGCCGGTAGTTGGTGAGCAGTCCCTTCGCGACGAGTTGCAACAACACCGTGTTGTCGCCCTCGAACGTGGTGAACACGTCGGTGTCCGCCTTGAGCGAGGGCAACACGTTCTCGGCCATGTAGCCGGCGCCGCCACACGCCTCGCGAGCGGCCTGGATCGTGTGTGTCGCGTGCCAGGTGGCGAGCGCCTTCATCCCCGCGGCACGGGACTCCAGCTCTCGCTGGCGGATCTCGTCGGCCTCCGCGACGTCCTCGGGCGTACCGGTCTGGAGGTCGTGCAGCTCCGCGACGAGGTCCTCCTGCGCGAAGTGCAGCGCATACGTCGTGGCGAGCGCGGGCAGCAGGCGCCGCTGGTGTGCGAGGTAGTCGAGGATGGTGGCCTCGGCGCCGTCCCGGCCCTCGAACTGCTTACGGCGGTCGGCGTAGTGCACGGCGATGGTGAGCGCGCGTTTCGTGGCACTGCCCGCGCTGCCCGCGACGCTGACACGCCCGCGCACCAGCGTGCCCAGCATGGTGAAGAACCGCTTGCCGTCGCTGTCGATGGGACTGGTGTAGGTGCCGTCCTCGGCGACGTCGCCGTAGCGGTTGAGCAGCGCCGAGCGGGGCACGCGGACGTGGTCGAACGTGATACTGCCGTTGTCGACGCCGTTGAGCCCGGCCTTCACCCCGCAGTCCTCGACGGTGACTCCGGGCAGTACCGCGCCGTGCTCGTCGCGGATCGGCACGAGCAGGGCATGCACGCCCCGGCTCTCGCCACCGGTGACGAGTTGCGCGAACACCACTGCCATGCGCCCGTCCCGCGCCGCGTTGCCGATGTAGGTCTTCGACGCCGCCGCGTCGGGCGTGTGCACCACGAACTCGGCGGTGCCGGGGTCGTAGGTGGCCGTCGTGCGCAGGTGCTGCACGTCGGAGCCGTGCCCGACCTCCGTCATCGCGAAGCAGCCGAGCAAAGCGCCGGACATGATGTCCGGGAGGTAGCGCTCGTGGTGGTACCGGGTGCCGAGGAGGTGGACCGCTCCGCCGAACAGTCCCCACTGAACGCCGGACTTGACCATCAGGGAGAGGTCGCCGAAGCCGAGCATCTCGAACGACACCACGGCCGCGCCGATGTCCCCGCCGCCCCCGTACTCGGTGGGGAAACCCAGCCGGGGGCGTCCGGTCTCGGCGAGGGCCCGGAGCTGCCGGGCGATCAGCTCGCGGTGTGCGGCGACGTCCAGCCCCGCCGTGTCGAGGGCTCCTCGGACCGCCTGCGCGGCGAGGTGTTCCCGGACGTCGCGGCGCACCGACGCCCATCGCCCGTCGAGCAGGCGGGTCAACGCTTCGGTCAACAACTCCATGTGCTCAAGCCTGCCCCAGAACCGAACCGACCGCAGCCCGAAGATCAACCCGACATCGTGTCCGCAGCTTGTGCACGCGTGTCCGCAGGCTGTGCACACGTGTTCGCAGTTCGCGTACGCATCGCTCGTACGGGAAGTGCAAACACGCGTGCGTAACTTGCGGACACGCGTGCGTAACTTGCGGACACGGCGTCAGAGGGAGCGGGCCAGGGCTTCGGGCGTGGTGACCGGGCGATCACACACATAACCTCGGCAGACGTACGCCGCCGGAGCACCGTCCACAAGCGGACGGTCGGCCAGCAGCGGCACGCCTTCGGCCTCGGGCTCGCCGCCGAGCACCACGCCCCCGCCGTGCACTCCCCTGGCGGCCTCCGCCACCAGCTCGGCACGGTCCTTCGCGCCGGCACCCACGACGGCGACCTGCACCGGGCCGGACAACAACGCCTCCGCCACCGAGAGCCAGTGCCCCGCGAACCGAGGCACCTGCTCCACGAGCACACCCGCCCGGCTCAACGCCTCCTCGCACGCCGCCCGGTACGCTCCCGCGCGCTCGGGCCCCGCCAGCGCGGAAGCGGTGAGCAACGCACCCGCCAACGCCGACGCCCCGGAGGGACTCGCGTTGTCGGTGGGATCGCTCGGCCGGTGCACGAGGGCCTCGGCGTCGGCCGCCGTGTCGTGGAAGGCCCCCGGCGCCCCGTCGACCCCGAAGCGCCGTAACGCCGTGTCGAGCAACGCGGTCGCCTCCGTGAGCCATACCGGCTCGCCGGTGGCCTGGTGCAACGCCAACAACCCGTCCGCGAGACAGCCGTAGTCCTCCAACACCGCGGCGGCATCGCCGACGACCCCGTCGCGGGAACTGCGCCGCAGGCCCTCGGCACCGTCGCCGCCGACGTGGACGTCGAGGACGAACGCCGCCGCAGCGACCGCGGCCTCGACCCACTCCGGCCGTCGCAGGGCCACCCCCGCCTCCGCCAGGGCCGTGATGGCGAGCCCGTTCCACGCAGCGATCACCTTGTCGTCACGAGCGGGCTGGGGCCGTGCGGCACGCGCCCGCGACAGAGCGGAGGTCACCCGCATCCACCGGGCGGGGTCGTCGGGATCGCGGCGCAACTGGAGCGTGGAGGCCCCGCGCTCGAAGGTGCCCTCCTCGGTGACCCCGAACAGCTTCGCGGCCCAGGCGCCGTCCTCGGGACCGAGCACGTCCACGAGCTGCTGTGGCGTCCACACGTAGGTCAGGCCCTCGACCCCTTCGGTGTCGGCGTCGAGCGACGAGGCGAACGCGCCCTGCGGCGTTCGCAGGTCCCGCAGGAGGAATTCCGCCGTCTCCCCCGCGACCCGGTAGGCGAGCGCGGAGCCGGTGCGCCGGGCGAGGTGCGCGTAGAACCGCAACAGCAGCGCGTTGTCGTACAGCATCTTCTCGAAGTGCGGCACGACCCATCCCGCGTCCACGGAGTACCGGGCGAACCCGCCCGCGAGCTGGTCGTAGATGCCGCCGCGCGCCATGCCCTCGGCCGTCGCATCCACAACGGACAGTGCCTCCACCGAGCCCGTGCGCTCGTAGTGGCGGAGCAGGAACTCCAGCACCATCGACGGCGGGAACTTGGGCGCGCCCCCGAATCCGCCGTTGCCCGGATCGGCCTCCCGCCGCAACTTCGACACGGCCGCCGCGACGGTCTCGGCCGTGACCGGACGCAGGCTCAACGGCTTGGTCTGCTCGACAATGTGGTCGACGACGCGTCCGGCGCCCTCCACGAGCTCGTCCCGGCGCTCCCGCCACGCCTGGTCGACCGCCACCAGGACCTGCTTGAACGACGGCATCCCGTGCGCGGGCACGGGCGGGTAGTAGGTACCGCAGTGGAACGGCTTGCCGTCCGGGGTGAGAAAACAGGTCATGGGCCACCCGCCCTGGCCCGTCATGGCCTGGGTGGCGGTCATGTAGACGGCGTCGATGTCCGGGCGTTCCTCCCGGTCGACCTTGATGTTGACGAAGTGGTCGTTCATGAACGCCGCCACCTCGTCGTCGGAGAACGACTCGTGGGCCATCACGTGGCACCAGTGGCAGGCGGCGTACCCGATCGACAGCAGGATCGGCACGTCCCGGCGCCGTGCCTCGGCGAGCGCTTCGGGCCCCCACGGCCACCAGTCCACCGGGTTGTCGGCGTGTTGCAGCAGATACGGCGAGGTGGCGGTGGCGAGACGGTTCATGTCCCCAGCGTGTCACACGTCCGGGCGGCTCACAGCGAAGTGACGTCCGGCCCGGCGGGCGACGTCGACGTGGTGCTCTCCGTCCTCGACCGGTTTGTGGACGGCGGTAACACGGTGTCGCGGTCGAAACGCAACCTTCACGTCGTCGGACGCACCAACCGGGGGATCGCCCGGGCCCCGACGGTGACCACGAGGGCGGCTGCTCGACGCGCTGGGCTCCACACGGCGGCGCTCAGTCGCCGGTGCCGGAGTCACCGCCTCCGGAGCCGGTGTCCGCTCCGGCCGTGGTCGCGCTCTCGTGGTCACGGCCGGCGCCGTCGGTCTTGCCGGCCCCGTCGCCGTCGGTCTTGCCGGCCGACGACGCCTCGTCGTCGTCGAAGCTCGCGGGAACGCGCTTGAGGTGCTTGGTCATCGAGCGGATGAGGAAGGCCACCGCCACGAAGAACACCAGCAACAACAGCAGGCCGACGGGCGAGGACTTGCCGAAGTCCTCGCCCTGACCGCCGCCGTCCCCACCGTCACCACCGGGTGGCTGCTGCGCGAGCCAGACCCCGGCGTTCATGGCGGGCACGACCGCGAAGGCCGGCAGTGTCATGTCGTCACCCTTTCTCGAACCCCCGCGAACAGGTCGTCCTCGGGCAAGGTCGTGTCGACGAGCGAGCGCACCAGCTCGTACTCCTCGGTGGGCCACACTTCCCGCTGCACGTCGAGCGGCACCGCGAACCACCGGCTGTTGGGGTCGATCTGCGTGGCGTGGGCTCGCAACGCGTCGTCACGCACCTCGAAGTAGTCGGCGCACGGCACCCGCGTGGTGACGCGCTCCATGACGTCGGGCCGGTCGGAGGACCAGTTCTTCAGCCACTCCTCGTAGGGAGAGGGCAACCCGCGCGAGGTGAGCGCCTCGTGGAACGCCTCGAACTTCGCCCGTGAGAAGCCGTGGCCGTAGTACAGCTTCAGCGGCTGCCACGGCTCGCCCGCCTCCGGGTACCGCTCGGGATCGGCCACGGCGTCGTAAGCCGCCATCGTGACCTCGTGGCAGCGGATGTGGTCCGGGTGCGGGTAGCCGCCGTTCTCGTCGTAGGTGGTGACGACGTGCGGGCGGAACTCACGCATGACCCGCACGAGCTTCGCGACGGGTTCCTCCAGCGGCACCTTGGCGAAGCAGCCCTCCGGCAACGGGGGCGGCGGGTCTCCCTCCGGCAGCCCGGAGTCGACGAAACCGAGCCAACGGTGCTGAACCCCGAGGATCTTGGCCGCCCTGGCCATCTCCTCCCTGCGCAGCTTCGCCATGTTCTCGTGAACTTCGGGTCGGTCCATGGCCGGGTTCAACACGCTGCCCGCCTCGCCGCCGGTGCACGTCACGACCATGACCTCGTGCCCCTCGGCCACGTAGCGAGCCATCGTGGCGGCACCCTTGCTCGACTCGTCGTCCGGATGGGCGTGCACCGCCATCAGCCGTAACCCCGCGTCCACCCTGTCCGCCCTCTCTTCGTCGTCGGTTGGCGCCATGTTCGGCTCGGTTCCTTTCGATCCCCACGTCGGATGTGGGACCCCCAACCCACGTTCGTATCGCTTTCACGGATACTCAACACGCGAGGTGGGTGTTTTCATTCTCCCGCCGCGACGACAGGACCGTTCGGGAGGCCCTCCTTGAGCAGCTCGGAGCCCGGCCGTGAGCCGGCACACGCTCTGGAGGATCGCTACGGTTCCGCGCGCGGGAACCGTTCCCACCGACGCCTGCGTGGTAGGCGAGCCTGGCTCACGGGACTCGTCGTCGTCGCGGTTCTGGGCATCGGCAGCTACGTCGCGTACTCACAGTGGTTCGCCGCGCCCATCGACGGCCAGCGGGTCGCCTTCGAGGAACGACCGGGCAACTCCATGGAGATCACGGTGGACGTGAACCGCGACGACCCGTCTCGCCCGGCCGTGTGCATCGTCAGGGTCCGTGAGATCAACGGAGCCGAGACCGGAAGGAAGGAGCTCTACGTTCCACCGGGCGTCCATCGCCTGAGCACAGTTGTGCGGAGCATCGAGCGGCCCGTCACCGCGGACGTGTACGGGTGCTCCTATGATGTTCCCGAATACTTGTCAACCCCCGAGCGGCCAACGGAGTGAAATAGGCGCCGGATCGCCCGGCAGTCGAGAACGCGCCAACCTCGGGGGGCGCTTTCGTGCTATCATTTACTCGTTGGCACGGTCCCACGCGGGCCGTGTCTTTCCTTTATCTAGCAGCCACGACGGCGTGGCAGCCGGCTTGTACACCCAGGCTTGGCAGGCCCCGAGGAGGAGATGGTGACCGTGAGCGACAGCAAGGTGACCTGGCTGACCCAGGAAGCCTACGACAGGCTCAAGAGCGAACTCGACGAGCTGATCGCGAATCGTCCGGTCATCGCAGCGAAGATCAACGCCAGCCGAGAAGAAGGCGACCTCAAGGAGAACGGTGGCTACCACGCCGCCCGCGAGGAGCAGGGGCAGCAGGAAGCCCGCATTCGCCACCTGCAGGAGTTGCTGCGCTCGGCCAAGGTCGGTGAGGCTCCGAAGGACGACGGAATCGCCGAGCCCGGCATGGTGCTGACCGTGCGTTACGAAGGTGACGACGAGGAGGAGACGTTCCTGCTCGCCACCCGTGAAGAGGGCGGAACCGGACCGATGGAGGTCTACTCGCCCGACTCGCCGCTCGGCAAGGCCCTGCTCGGGGCGAAGGAAGGTGAGTCGCGGGAGTACCCGCTGCCCAACGGCAAGACCCAGAAGGTGACGCTCGTGAAGGCGGTTCCCTACGGCGGCTGAAGCCGACTCCGGGACGACACGTGAACGGCCGGTGCAGCCGAGGTGGCGCACCGGCCGTTGGTTTGCCCCGGCCCCGTCACGAGCCGGGTTCCGAGACTCTCAACCCCGTCGGTCGGCGATTCGTTCGAGCAATGGCCGCACCCGCGGGACCGGCGTGGACAACGCGATGGACGTCGCGGTCCTGCGCACACCGGGTACTCCCACCACCTCGTCGATGACGCGTTGCAGGTCGTCGTTGGATCGCGCGACCAACCGTACGAAGAGGTCACCCTGCCCCGTGGTGGCGTGGACCTCGCACACCTCGTCGATGGCGGCGAGCGCGGAGGCGACCTCGGCGCGACGCCCCTGGGCGATCTCCAGCACGGCGAACGCGGTGAGGCCATAGCCCATCCCCGCGAGGTCGAGTTCGGGCGGAAACCCCTTGAGCACCCCGGAGGCGGTGAGCCGGTCGAGCCGCGCCTGCACCGTGCCCCGAGCCACCCCGAGTCGGCGGGCGCATTCGAGTACGCCGAGGCGGGGCGCGTCGGTGAGAAGCAACAACAGTCGAGCGTCCAGTGAGTCCAGTGCCATGCCGACCTCCTGCGCAATCTGCGCCAAAGTGATCACCCGAATGCCGATTTGACTGGGCAGATTGTCCACTGTTTCGGGCGACTGTTGCCCAGTCTGCGCGACGCGCGCATTCTTCGTCACATGGCGAACCCAGCACTCGACGACATCGACTACAACCAGCTCCGGCAGCTCGTCGGCCTGGTCGACCACGACGTGGCCAGCGACCCGTTCCCCGTCAAGGCAATGGACGCCGTGGTGTTCGTGGTCGGCAATGCCACCCAGACCGCGCACTTCTACCAATCGGCGTTCGGGATGGACCTCATCGCCTACTCGGGCCCGGAGACGGGCAACTACGAGTACAAGTCGTTCGTCCTGAAGTCGGGCTCGGCGCGATTCGTGATCAACGGTGGGGTGAAGCCCACGTCACCGCTGCTCGACCACCACCGCAAGCACGGCGACGGCATCACCGACCTCGCCCTCGAAGTCGCCGACGTCGACAAGTGCGTCGAACACGCCCGTGCGAACGGCGCGACCGTGCTGGAGGAACCACACGACGTCTCCGACGAGCACGGCACCGTGCGAATGGCCGCCATCGCCGCCTACGGTGACACTCGCCACAGTCTCATCGACCGCTCCCGCTACTCCGGGCCCTACCTGCCGGGTTACGAGGCGCGCGAGCGCTCCGTCCCGAAACCCGAGGGCGCGCCGAAGCGGCTGTTCCAGGCGATCGACCACTGTGTCGGCAACGTCGAGCTCGGCAAGATGGACGAGTGGGTGGCCTTCTACCACCGCGTGATGGGCTTCGTGAACATGGCCGAGTTCATCGGCGACGACATCGCCACCGAGTACTCGGCGCTGATGAGCAAGGTGGTGGCCAACGGCAACCACCGGGTGAAGTTCCCGCTCAACGAGCCCGCCATCGGCAAGAAGAAGTCGCAGATCGACGAGTTCCTGGAGTTCTACGACGGCCCAGGCTGCCAGCACATCGCGCTGGCCACCAACGACATCATCGGCACCGTCAAGGCGATGCGGGACGCGGGTGTGGAGTTCCTCGACACCCCCGACTCCTACTACGACGACCCGGAGCTGCGGGCCCGCATCGGTGAGGTCAGGGTGCCGATCGAGACGCTGAAGGAGCACCGCATCCTCGTCGACCGTGACGAGGACGGCTACCTGCTCCAGATCTTCACCAAGCCGATCGGCGACCGCCCGACCGTGTTCTACGAGTTGATCGAACGGCACGGCTCGCTCGGCTTCGGCAAGGGCAACTTCAAGGCCCTGTTCGAAGCCATCGAGCGCGAACAGGCCCGTCGCGGCAACCTGTGACACCCCGTGGGGCCGCTCCTCCCCCGGCGGCCCCACGGCACCCCCGGTGTCAGACCAACACGCGGTATCCCGCCCGCTGCAATTGCGCGGCGACGTCGGCGCAGTGCTCGGGACCGCGAGTCTCCAACTTCAACGCGATTTCCACCTCGCCCATCGCCAGTCGCCCGGAAATACGCGAGTGCTCGACGTCGAGCACGTTCGCGCCCAGCTCGCCGACCAGTGACAACAGCCCCGCGAGCGAGCCGGGGCGGTCGGCCACCCGCAGCCGCAAGCTGAGGTATCGCCCGGCGGCCGTCATACCGTGCTGGATGATCTGCAACAGCAGCAGCGGGTCGACGTTCCCGCCCGAGAGCACCGCGACGATCGGCGGCTCGAAGACACCGGGGTGTTCGAGCAACGCGGCGACCGCGGCCGCACCCGCCGGTTCCACCACGAGCTTGCGGCGTTCCAGGCACAGCAGCACGGCCCGCGACAGCGATTCCTCGCTCACCGTCACGACGTCGTCCACGAGTGCCCGGACGTGCTCGAACGTGAGAGAACCGGGTTCTCCCACCGCGATGCCGTCGGCCATGGTCTGCGTGCTCTCCAGCCGCATCGGATTACCCGCCGACAGCGAGAGCGGGAAGGCGGCCGCGCCCTCGGCCTGCACTCCCACGATCCGGACGTCCGGTTTGATCGCCTTCACGGCGCTCGCCACACCCCCGACCAGCCCGCCACCGCCGGTGGCCACCAGGATCGTCGCGACGTCCGGCACCTGTTCGAGGATCTCCAGCCCAACCGTGCCCTGGCCCGCGATGATGTCGGGGTGGTCGAACGGGTGGATGAACACCGCACCCGTACGTTCGGCGAAGGCGATCGCCTCGGCCATGGCTTCCTCCAGCGCCTCGCCGTGCAAGCAGACGTCGGCGCCGTAGCCACGGGTGGCGGCCAGTTTCGGCAGCGGAGCTCGCTCCGGCATGTAGACGGTCGCCTTCGTACCGAGGAGAGAGGCGGCGAGCGCCACTCCCTGAGCGTGGTTACCCGCGCTGGCGGCGACGACCCCCCTGGCACGTTCCTCCGCGCTCAACCCGTGAATGCGGGTGTACGCGCCTCTGATCTTGAACGAACCGGTGCGCTGCAGGTTCTCGCACTTGAAGTACACCGACCCGCCCTGCGGGGGTTCGAGGTCACGCGCATGTTCCATCGGCGTTTTCCGCACGACGGACTCCAGCAGCCGCCTCGCCTCGCGGATTGTGTCCACGCTGACAAGTCCCATGACGGGGATGATGTCACTGCACTGAGCGTGACGACGAGGTTACCTGCTTCGCCAGATCACGATTGGGTAAGCTTGAGGCACGCCGGGAGCACCGGAAACCCGAGTCAGGAGAGACGCGTATGGGAAGGGCACGCACGTCGGACGGGGCGCGTTCCGCGGGTGTGATGCCGCTTCTCGCCGGAGTGATCTCGGCTCTCGCCCTCACCGGAGCCGCCGTCTACACCGTCTCGGAAGCTCAGTGCGACCCCGGCCACTACGTCACCGAGGGCAGGAAGACGATCCTCGTCGGCGGTTGCGTCTCCGGCGCGGAGCTGAGAGAGGCCGGCATCGGGCACGACCACGACCGGCCGGGCACCACCGAGACCTCTCCCAGCAACCTCCGTCCCTGACGGCGGCGCCGTCGAACGCTACGAGGCGTCGAGCGCGTACCTGAGGTCGGCCAGCAGGTCGTGGGCGTCCTCGATACCCACCGACAGCCTCACCAGCTCGGGAGGAACCTGAAGCAACGACCCGGCGACGCTCGCGTGCGTCATGCGGCCCGGATGTTCGATCAGCGACTCCACGCCGCCGAGCGACTCGGCGAGGATGAACAACTTCGTCCGGGCGGCCACGTTGAGCGCCGCCTGCTCGCCGTCGACGTGCGTGAACGACACCATTCCACCGAACCGGCGCATTTGCTTGGCCGCCATCGAGTGGCCGGGGTGTTCGGCGAGGCCGGGGTAGTAGACACGCTCGACCTTGGGGTGAACCGACAAAGCCTCGGCGACGAGTTCGGCGTTGCTGCAGTGCCGTTCCATGCGCACGGCCAGCGTTTTGAGACCGCGCAACGTCAACCACGCGTCGAAGGCACCCGGCACGGCGCCCGCCGAGTTGCGCAGGAAGAACAGCCGTTCCCGCAGCTCGTCGGAATCGGTGATCACCGCCCCGCCCACGACGTCCGAGTGTCCGCCGAGGTACTTGGTGGTGGAGTGCACGACGATGTCGGCGCCGAGCTCCAGCGGCGTCTGGAGGTACGGGGTGGCGAAGGTGTTGTCGACGACGAGCTTGGCCCCGCCGACGTGGGCCAGCTCCGCGAGCGCCGCGATGTCGGCGATGCCGAGCAGCGGGTTGGTGGGCGACTCGCACCAGATGAGTTTGGTCTCGGGACGCATGGCTGCCCGGACCTCGTCGAGGTCGGACAGAGCTGCGACACTGTAGTTGACGCCCCACTCGGTGAGGACCTTGTCGATCAGCCGGAAGGTACCGCCGTAGACGTCGTTGCCCAGTAGCAGGTGGTCGCCGGGCCGAAGCGTGGTACGCAGCACCGCGTCGCTGGCCGCCATCCCCGAGGCGAACGCGAGCGCGTGCCGACCCCCCTCGAGTGCGGCGAGCGCCTCCTCCAACGCGGTCCGCGTCGGGTTGGCGGTGCGGGAGTACTCGTAGTCCCCCTCGCGGGTGCCACCGACGCCGTCCTGCGCATAAGTGGAGGTCTGGTAGATCGGCACGATCACCGCACCCGTGCGCGGGTCGGGTTCCTGCCCTGCGTGGATGGCGCGTGTCTCGAATCCGTAACGCGGGTCTGCAACCATGCCCACAGCCTACGTGCGGCCCCCTTGACACGCCGGAGAGACCCGAAGGGGCCGCGGGCGAGAAAGCCCACGGCCCCTTCGAGGAATTCGATTCAGCGGCTCACCACTGCTGCGGCGGCTGACCGGGCTGTCCCGGCTGACCGAAGCCACCCGGCTGGCCGGGCTGCTGGAAGCCCCCGCTCTGCGGGAACTGACCACCGGGCTGACCGAAGCCACCCGGCTGGCCGGGCTGCTGGAAGCCCCCGCTCTGCGGGAACTGACCGCCCGGCTGGCCGAAGCCACCCACCTGGCCGAAACCGCCGGGGGCGCCGGGACCGCCGGAACCACCGCCGACACCCAGCAGCTTGGACGTGGCGGGAAGGACCGCCAGCACACCCGCGACGAGCACCGGAATGCCGAGGAACAAGTAGATGGTCGCGCTAGCGATATCGGGTTCGGTGCCGCCCATCTGCTGGACGAAATCGTCGTCCAGCGAGGTCCCGATCATAAGCAGGAGACCGAAGAGCGCCAGCAGGACACCGCCGCCCAGGACCACGAAAGGCGTGATCTTCCGCAGCGCGCCCTTGATCAGGAAGCTCAGGGCCATCAACACGCCACCGGCGAGCGCCACCACGGAGGCGATGAGGATCATGACCAGGTAGAAGGTCAGGGTCCCCACCGACGCGAAGCCCGCCTCCTCCAACATCCCCTCCAGCGGCGGGTAGGCCTCCACCGCATCGCTCATGTCGCCGACCTCACCGAGGTCGCCGAACGTGAGGATCAGCGAGAGCAGGGAGATGACGGCGACGACGCCACCGACGATCATGCCGACCATGTTCATGCCGCCGCCCTGGCCGCCGAACGCGGGCTGCTGGGGCTGGCCGAAACCGCCGGGAGCGCCGAAGCCTCCCTGCGGAGGCTGCCCGAACTGACCGGGCTGGCCGGGCTGCTGCCCGAACTGGCCCGGCTGCCCGCCGAAGCCCTGCTGCGGCTGCGGCCCGGACGGGGGACCGACCTGGCCCGGCGCACCGAAACCACCGGCCTGGGGCTGCTGCCCGAAGCTGCCCTGCGGGGCGGGGTTGTCCGCCGACGCGCTGGGCGGCGGGGAGTACGGGATCGCAGGTTGCGGCTGCGAGCCCGGAGGCACGAGTTGGGTCGACTCGGCGTTCACGCCCTGCTGCTCTCCCCCGGCCGGGTTCGGAGGTTGCACGACCTGCGTGGGCTCGGGACTGTCACCGAGCGGCTGCTCGCCTTGTGACTGCTGTGACTGCTGCTGTTGCGGCTGCTGTGGCTGCACCACCTGCGTCGGTTCGGGGCTGTCCCCGAACGGACCGTTCTGCTGAGGCTGAGGACCGCTGGACGGCCCCTGGGGCTGCTGCTCGCCACCCCACTGCTGGTTCGGTGGCTGCGGAGCACTCATTGGGTCGTGAACCCCCTTGACGAGGACCTTGATGATTTCGCTCGCGCACACGCTATCGGATCGTGACCCGTGCAGCGCGTAACGCCCCTGGCACTTCGCTCGATGATCTTATTCTGATCAGGCGTGACCCGAGAGGAACGCCAGCAAATCATGGCGAGTCACGACCCCGGCGGGCTTGCCGTCCACGAGGACCAACGCGCCGCTGGCGGACCCGAGGGCCTTCATCGCGGCGCCGATGTGCTCACCTGCACCGATGGTGGGCAACGGCGGCGACATGTGCTGTTCGAGGCGGTCGGTCAGGGCGGCCTTGCCCGTGAAGAGGGCCTCCAGGAGGTCGCGTTCGTTGACCGCTCCCACCACCTCGGCGGCCATCACGGGAGGCTCGGCACTGACGACCGGCATCTGGCTGACACCGAACTCCCGCAGGATGGCGACCGCTTCGGCCACCGTCTCGTTCGGGTGTGTGTGCACGAGGTCGGGCAGGCTGCCGTCCTTACGACGCAGCACGTCGCCCACCGTCACGTCCTGGGACTCGGGTGAGAGGAACCCGTATGACGACATCCACGCGTCGTTGAAGACCTTGCCGAGGTAACCGCGACCGCCGTCGGGCAGCAGCACCACGATGACGTCGTCCGGCCCGCACCGCTTCGCGAGTTCGAGGGCGGCGGCGACGGCCATGCCGCACGAGCCGCCGACGAGCAGCCCCTCCTCGCGGGCCAGCCTGCGCGTGATGGTGAACGAGTCGGCGTCGGAGACCGGGATGATCTCGTCGGCGATCTCGCGGTCGTAGGTCTCCGGCCAGAAGTCCTCGCCGACCCCTTCCACCAGGTAGGGCCTGCCGGTGCCACCCGAGTACACCGATCCCTCCGGGTCGGCGCCGATGACCTTGACGCGCCCCTCGGAGACCTCCTTGAGGTAACGCCCCGTACCCGAGATGGTGCCGCCGGTACCCACACCGGCCACGAAGTGCGTCACCTTGCCCTCGGTCTGCTTCCAGATCTCCGGGCCGGTGGAGTAGTGGTGGCTCTCCGGGTTGTGCGGGTTGGCGTACTGGTTGGGCTTCCAGGCGCCCTCGATCTCACGCGTGAGGCGGTCGGAGACGCTGTAGTAGGACTCGGGGTGCTCCGGCGGCACGGCCGTCGGGCACACCACCACTTCCGCGCCGTACGCCTTGAGCACGTTGCGCTTGTCCTCGCTGACCTTGTCGGGACACACGAACACGCACCGGTACCCCTTCCGCTGCGCGACCATGGCCAGTCCCACCCCGGTGTTGCCGGAGGTGGGCTCCACGATCGTGCCACCCGGCTTGAGCTCGCCCGACGCCTCCGCGGCCTCGATCATGCGCTGGGCGATCCTGTCCTTGACGCTGCCGCCGGGGTTGAAGTACTCGACCTTGGCGAGCACGAGCGGTTCCACGTCCTTCGTGAGGGCGTTCAACTTGACCAGCGGAGTGTTGCCCACCAGGTCGGTCACGTGTTCGGCGTATTCCATGCGACCAGGGTATGCGGCCGGGGGCGGGGACGGGGACACCGACCTTCGTCGGTCACCACACCCAGGCCATTGTCCGAATAGGACTCGTGTGGTTAGCTCTGGCGCGACATCGCGTTCGCGAGCATTTCGAGGAGCCCACGTGAGAACACCTCGCAAGGCCGCGCTGTGTGCGCTGGCCGCGGCGACGCTGCTGGGCACGGCGGCACTCCCCGCATCGGCCACCGACTCTGACCGCGTCGACTTCACCCTGACCGTGCTGTTCAGCAGCGACATGGAGTCCGCCCTGCTCGGCGTGCCGGGCGGCGAACAGGAGGACGGCACCGACGAGGGACCGATCGTCGACGGCGGCACCCACCCCTACGGCAGCCCGTCGCGCATGGCCACGCTGCTGGACAAGCTGCGTGCCGAGGCGACCCGCGGCAAGCCCGGCCCCGGCCAGGCCGGACACCGAGGCGAGATCGCCATCTCCGGCGGCGACAACTTCCTTCCCGGCCCCGAGTACTCGGCGAGCACCGTCGAGGACGCCCCCTTCTACGACGCGCTCGCGCTGAAGCACATCGGTTTCGACGTCAGCACGATCGGTAACCACGACTTCGACTTCGGGCCGGACGAGCTCGCCCGCTTCCTCGACACGGCGGGCGACGAGGTGGCGTTCGTCAGCGCCAACCTCGACGTCTCCGGCGAACCCGCGCTGGCCGCCCACACCGACGACGGCACCCTCGCCACGAGCCGGGTGTTCCGCACGGCGGGTGAGCGCATCGGCGTCATCGGGCTGACGACGCCGGAGTTGCCCACGCTGTCGAGCCCTCGCGACGTCGAGGTGAAGCCGGAGCTGGCCGAGATCACCAACGCGCTGGCCGACGACTTCGCCCGTCGCGGCATCGACAAGGTCCTGCTGGTCAGCCACCTCCAGGACATCGACAACGAACTCGCGCTCGTCCCGCAGCTTCGTGGCGTGGACGCGGTGCTCGGCGCGGGCGGCGGCGAGATCCTCGCCAACGAGGGCGACCGGCTGATCCCCGGCGACGTGCCCGAGCGCGGCTTCCCGCTGGAGGCCGAGGACGCCGACGGGCGCACCGTGCCCGTCGTCGCGGTGCCGGGCGACTACAAGTACATCGGCAGGCTCGTGTTGAACTTCGACCGTTGGGGCAGGGTCCTCGGCGTCGACGAGCAGCAGACCGGGCCGGTGCGGGTGTCCGGGGTCGGACCGGACGCCGTCCACGGCGACCCGATCGTGCGTGCCGAGGTCGAAAAGCCCGTGGCCGAGCACGTGGCCTTGCTGGCCGAGCAGGTCGTGGCCACCAGCGAGGTGCCGCTCAACGGCGTGCGCAACGACGTCCGCAGCCGCGAGACCAACCTCGGCGACCTCGTCGCCGACAGCATCCTGTGGGCGGGCCGGCAGCAGGCCGAGGAGTACGACGTGCCCGTTCCGCAGGTCGCCATCCAAAACGGCGGCGGCATCCGCAACGACTCGGTGCTGCCCGCCGGCGAGGTGACCGCGTTGAACACCTACGAGGTCGCCCCGTTCGCCAACTTTGTCGCCGTGGTCCCGGAGGTCCCGAGGGACGTGCTGCGTCAGCTTCTGGAACGCGGCGTCGCCGCCGCCCCCGACGCCTCCGGCGCGTTCATGCAGGTGGCGGGCCTGAAGTTCACCTACGACCCGACCCGGCAGGCGCAGGAGATCCGGGAGGGCACCAACGAGATCGTGACCCCCGGTGAGCGCGTGCGGGACGTGGTGCTGGACGACGGGACGGTCCTGGTGGCCGACGGGGTCGTCGTGGAGGGGCCGCCGGTGACGGTGGCGACCAACGACTTCTCCGCCCGTGGCGGGGACGGCTACCCGTTCACCGACCTGCCATTCACGAGCGTGGGACTGACCCACCAGCTCGCCGTGCAGGGCTTCCTTTCCGAGGGCCTGGGCGGCACGGTGACCGCGGCCGACTACCCCGAGGGCGGCGTGGGGCGGATCACCTCCCTGTGACACCACGCGCCGGACACCCGCCGCGACGCGGTGTGGTGTCCGGCGCACTTCTTTGCAATCCCGTGCGCGGCGGGCAGGATGGAACTAAGCACGCGCTTAGTCGACCCGAAGGAGTGTTCGATGCCCGAAGCCGTCATCGTGTCCGCCGCCCGCTCCCCCATCGGGCGGGCTCACAAGGGCTCGCTCGTGAACATGCGTCCCGACGACCTCACCGCACAGATAGTACGGGCGGCGCTCGACAAGGTGCCCGAGCTCGACCCGCGCGACATCGACGACCTGATGCTCGGCTGTGGCCTGCCCGGTGGCGAGCAAGGGTTCAACATGGGACGGGTCGTCGCCGTCCAGCTCGGATACGACCACCTGCCGGGCTGCACGATCACCCGGTACTGCTCGTCGAGCCTCCAGACCACGCGCATGGCCCTGCACGCGATCAAGGCCGGCGAGGGGGACGTCTTCATCTCGGCCGGTGTCGAGACCGTGTCGCGGTCGACCAAGGGCACCTCCGACTCGTGGCCCGACACCCACAACCCCTTGTTCGCCGACGCGGAGGCCCGCACGGCCGAGCGCGCCGAGTCCGGGGCCGACGACTGGACCGACCCCAGGGAGACCGGGGAGCTGCCCGACATCTACATCGCCATGGGGCAGACGGCCGAGAACCTCGCGCTGCACAAGGGCATCTCCCGGCGGGAGATGGACGAGTTCGCCGTCCGTTCGCAGAACCTGGCCCAGAAGGCGATCGCCGACGGCTTCTGGGCCAAGGAGATCACCCCGGTGACCCTGCCCGACGGCACCGTCGTGTCGACCGACGACAGCCCTCGGCCGGGCGTGACCATGGAGGGCGTCGAGGCCCTCAAGCCGGTGTTCCGTCCCGACGGCCGGGTCACCGCGGGCAACGCCTGTCCGCTCAACGACGGTGCCGCCGCCCTCGTGATCATGAGCGACACGAAGGCCCGCGAACTCGGCATCACACCGCTCGCCCGCATCGTCTCCACCGGAGTGTCGGGGCTCTCGCCGGAGATCATGGGCCTCGGTCCCGTGGAGGCGTCGAAGCAGGCGCTGGCCAGGGCGGGCATGACCATCGACGACATCGACCTCGTGGAGATCAACGAGGCGTTCGCCGCGCAGGTCATCCCCTCCTACCGGGACCTGGGCATCGACATCGACAAGCTCAACGTCAACGGCGGGGCGATCGCCGTCGGCCACCCATTCGGCATGACCGGCGCGCGGATCACCACGACGCTGATCAACTCGCTGCAGCACCACGACAAGCAGTTCGGACTTGAGACGATGTGCGTGGGCGGCGGCCAGGGCATGGCCATGGTGATCGAACGACTGAGCTGAGCGGAACCGGTGTGCGCGGTCGTCCTCGCGCACACCGGTTCACCGGTCACACACTCTGCGAGTGGCCGAAACAGATCACCCTGGCGGGCTCGGAGTAGTAGACGCCGCTGAACGCCTCCGCGATGGCGCCGCACACTTCGTCGATGTCGGTCGCTCCGTCCTCGACCACGAGGATCTCCAACTCGGCCGCGGCGTCGGTGCAGTCGACCTTGCCGAATTCGGAGAGGTTCACGCCGCCGTGACTCGCCAGACAGTCACCGGTCTCCACGTTGAGCGTGAGGCAGAGCTTGGTGCCGTCGGCGTAGCTGCTGTACTCGTCGTAGTCCCCGTCCGGGCACGAGCTCGCCGAGTCGTCGAGGCTAACGGCCACCTGCCACAGGGCGTCGGGGTCGGAGCAATCCACGGGCCTCGCCAGCGCCGCGTTGTCGGAACCCTCGATGGCGACGCACTCCCCCGCCTCGGGGCTCGCGGGCGTGAGTGCCGCGTCACCCTGGCTCTTCCATACGATGACGGCGACGAGTCCGGCCACCACGGCGATCGCCACCACGGCGGCGGCCACCACGGCCCCGGTCTTCGACTTCTTCGGCGGCGTCGGAGGCACGGGCATCGGAGGCGGCGTACTCGGGAGTTCGCCGTAGCGCGGCTGCTGCGAAGCCCCCTGCTCACCGGGAAGGGGCTGACCGTACGACGAATTCGGGTAGGGAACACCGGGCTGGGAACCGGCGCCGGGGAAGGAGCCCACGCGACCTCACATCCGTTCGGGCGAATTGACAACGACAATGATCACATAGGGTGAAAATCGCCGGAACATCAATATGCCCGCCGAAACGGTCACAATTGGGTCGACACAGACGAAGGGCGCCCGACCTTTTCGGTCGAGCGCCCTTCCGGTCGTCGCGTCGGCGACGCGAGTGTCAGTCTTGTTGCAGGTACGACAGCAGCCGCAGGATCTCCAGGTACAGCCACACCAGAGTGACCAGGAGACCGAAGGCCACGTACCAGGCGAACTTGGCGGGAACGCCCTGACGGATCGCCTCGTCGGCCATGTCGAAGTCGAGCAGGAAGCTGAACGCGGCGATACCGATCACCACGAGGCTGAACACGATGGCCAGCCCACTGCCGTCCCGCAGCCCCGTGTTGATGCCGAACAGGGCCAACACGAGGTTCACCAGCATGACGATCGCCACACCGCCGAGGGCGCCGATCATCCACTTGCGGAACTTGGGCGTCACCTTCACCGCGCCGGTCTTGTAGACCACGAGCATCACGACGAAGACGGCGGCGCTACCGAGGATCGCCTGCAACGCGATGCCCGGATACACCAGCTCGAACACGCCGGTGAGCGCCCCGAGGAAAACGCCCTCGGCCGCGGCGTATGCCAGCGTCATCGGCGCGTTGGCCACCTGTTTGAAGGTGATGATCAGGGACAGCACGAGACCGACGAGCAGACCGCCGATCATGGCACCGGTGATGGCCCCCATCGACCCCGCGGCCACCTGCGCCTGCGCCCAAATCGCCGTGATGACACCCGCGAGCAGGGTCACCCCGAGCGAGGCACCGGTCTTCATGACCACGTCGTCGACCGTCATGGGCCGGGTCGCCGCGTCGGAGGAAGTCCGCGGAGCGCCGTAGCCCATCGGGGCGCCGTAGCCAGCCGGAGCGCCATAGCCGGGCTGGCCGTACGGCTGGTCGAAACCCGCGTACGGGGTGCCCGCCGCAGACCTGGGCAGGTTGCGGAAGGCGGGGTTGCTGGAAGTTCGCACCTGATCCTCCTGGATCTTTCGGCACTTGCATCGGACTCAACGACCGTGCGCGCCGATTGGTTCCCTGCACTGAAGTAAAGACAACTTTACCTGCTCGAACCGGTTCGAAAGTTGAACCGTGTCCGACGCAGGGGGCCGGCGCGAGGACGCTCCCCCGCATCCTTCCCAATTCGGCCCCCACAGGTCCACCGCCTGGCCGATTGCCTTGTGGGGGGTCTCACGCCATTCTCACCACGGCGAACGAACACCGCCGACGCGATCGCCATTTCCCCGCCTCGACGTGATGGGGATCTCACGAAAACACGATGGGGGTTTCGACCCGTGACACGAAGACGCCTCGCTCGGGCATTCCGCCTCGCCCTGGTCGCTGTGCTGGGCACCCTCTCTCTCGTCGTGGTCGCGCCCGCGGCGTCCGCGGAGGTCGAGGAGGGCATCGGCCACCGAACCACTCCCGGACAGTCCTGGGGAGGCCGCAGCCGGGCCTACGACTGGCTCGGCTCCTACGTCGTGAACGGTGAGCACGTGTTCTGCGTGTCGTTCGCCCTCAAGGCCCCCGACAGCAAGGAACGGTACGAGCCCGGCGACGAACTTCTCACCAAGTGGGGCGACCCGTTGCCCGCCGACGTGGCCGCCAACATCTCGTACCTGCTGCTGCGTTACGGCGACACGCGGGACGCCGACGAGGCCGCCGCGCTGGCTCACCTGCTGCACTCCTGGACGGCGGCTCCCCGCACCGCGGCCGACCTCGACCCGAAGAAGCCCTTCACCGAGATCGGCTACGACGTGGACGCCCACTTCGCCAAGCTCCCGAAGTCGGCACAGGAGGCCGTGGAGCGGCTCCGGGCCGACGCCGAGGCGAACCGCGGCCCCTGGAACGTGACGGCGAACGCCCCGGAGGGTGAGCAGATCATCGACGCCCCCGGCGAGTGGTCGGTGACCGTCACCAACGCCGACGGCAAGGGCGTTCCCGGCGTCGAGGTGACGCTGACGCTGACCGACCTGGCGCTCTCCGGCGACGGCGGGGTGGAACAGCGTCCGACCGACGAGGGCGCGGCTGCCGTCGGGGCCTCCACCGAAGCGACCGAACCCACCACGGAGGCCGACGCCGAGGCGACCGCGAAGGACGCGAAGGAGAAACCCGAGACCGCGAAGGCCACGGAGGCCGACGCGAAGACCACGACGGGGACCGAGGACGCCGAGAAGACCGAGACGGCCGAGGGGGCTCGGGAAGCCACCGAAGACGGCACCGAGAGCGGCGCGGAGGACGCCGAGGCTCCCGAGACCCAGCAGGTCACCGTGGTCACCGACGAGAACGGCACCGTGAACGTCAGCGCCGTGCCCACGGGCGAGCAGCCCGGCATCGTGGCCACGTTGAAGGCTCCCGCCGACCGTCCCTACGTCCGCGACCCGGTGACCGCCGACACCCAGCGCGTGGTCTCCACCGGTGGGGAGCAGACGCTGACCGCCGAGGTGGCCACCACCGCCATCCCCGCACCGGGAGTGGTGAAGGTGACCAAGGTGGACGAGGAGACCGGCGAGGGCATCGCCGGAGTGCCGCTGCGACTCACGGCCGAGGACAAGTCCTCCCCCGCCATCTCCTCGGACGGCGAGGAACTCGTGGGCTCCGACGGCGAGCCGCTGGTCGTGACCACGGAGGGCGCCGAGGGCGTCGTCACGATCGAGAACCTGCGCACCCCGCAGAAGGTGTGCGTCATCGAAGTGCGACCGCCGAACGGCTACACCGACGCCTTCGACCCGGAGAACCCGCCGACGGCCTGCGGTGAGCTCCGGCCGGGCGAGACGCTCGAACTCCGCATCGCCAACGTCGCGAACGAAGTGCCTCGCACCATCCCCGCCGGCGCGCAGACGACGACGGCACAGGCGGCGACCACCACGGGAGCCCCGGTCGGTGCGCTGGTGGCACTCGGAGGCCTCGCCCTGGCCGTCTCGGCGCTCGTGGGCTGGCTGGTCAGGAAGAGGGTCCTCCGGCAACGATGACGGCACCGACGTCCGGAACTTTCGGCCCCGACGATCGTCATCGGTGGCGCAGGGCCTACCTGCTCGGGGTGGGCACCGTGCTCGCCGTGGAACTCGTGGTGGGTGCGGGGGTCCTGGCCCTACGTTCCTCGACGGTGGAGGCGGGCATCGCGGTGCCCGCCTCCCCTCCCCCGACGGCGGTGCGGGACACGCCGGAGCCGAGTGCACATCCTGAGACCGAACCCGACGAGCCGGGGAACGACGGGAGGGAGTCCGCCGAACCGGACGAGCCCGCCGAACCGGCGGTGGAGCAACCCGTCGCCGCACCGAGCGGTCAGCGACCGGGCACCGTCGTGCTGCCCAACGGCGGCACGGCGACGTTGGTGCGCAAGGAACTCGGCCCCGACGCGGTGCTGCCGGTGCCCGACGATCTCGGCGAGGCCACCTGGTGGGGCGCCGGGCTCGACGCGCCGAGTGGCGCCAGCGTCTTCGCCGGGCACGTCAACTGGCAGGGGCGCACCGGGCCGTTCGCCGAGCTGTGGGACGTTCACATCGGAGACCGGGTGACCGTCACCGACGACGACGGCACCACGTTCACCTACGCCGTCTCCCAGATCTTCACGCTCGGGAAGGACGAGTTGCCCTCCCGTGCCCCCGAGTTGTTCGGCCAGAGCGGACCCCACCGGTTGGTGCTCGTGACGTGCGGTGGCCGCTGGCTCGGCGGCACCACCGGCTACGCGGAGAACCGCGTGGTGGTCGCCGAGCCGGTGTGAACGTCATGAGCGGTGCACACCACTCACCCAGTTGGCCTGCCTGGCGCCGAGACGCGGGCGCACGCGGGTACGGTCAGAACATGGCTTCCGACCACGATCACCGTCTGCTTCCGCTGAGGCGGGAGTTCGGCCAGGCATGGCATGGTTTCGACCGCAACCAGGTGGTGCAGTACCTCGATCATCTCGAGGCCCAGGTACACCGGCTCATGACCGAGCGGGACGCGGCGCTGGCGAAGGCCAACGAGGCGTCCCGTGAGCTCGACGGCGCCCGCCGGGAGATCGCCAAGCTTCGGGACCGCGTGGAGGAGCTGAAGAAACCGCCGGAGCGTGTCGAGGACCTCGACGAGCGGATGCAGCGCACCGTGCAACTCGCCGAGACCCAGGCCGCCGAGATCCTCTCCCGCGCCGAGGCGGCGGCGGAGAAGAACTGGGCCGAGAGCAGCGAGGTGTCGAAGCGGCTCCACGAGCGCTACCAGCAGCTGCTGAAGACGCTCGACAGCCACGCCGAGGAGCTAAAGCGGGAGCACGAGCAGGCGCTGGCGGCCACGAAGGCCGAGGTGCAGCGGATGACCACCGAGGCAGCCAAGCGTCGGGAACAGCTCGACGCCGAGGCCGAACGCAAGCGCCGCCGGATCGAAAGCGAGTTCGAGGCTCGGATGTCGGCGGAGAAGAGTGCGCTGGAAAAGCACATCGCCGACCAGACGACGGCGAGCAAGAACGCGGCGGAGCGGCGCATCGCCGAAGCGACGGCCGAGGCCAAGAGGCTGGTGGAGGAAGCCACCGCCAAGGCCCACAAGCTGGTCGAGGAAGCCAAGGCCGATGCCGAACGTCGCACCACGGAGGCGAACGACATCGTCAACCGCCTGACCCGGATTCGCGAGGAGGCCCGAGCCAGGTTGGCCGAGGCCGACCAGGTGCTGCGCCGTGGCGAGTCGGCGCTGCAGCCCATCCCCGACGAGGAAGCCACCCTCGCGAAGACGTCCGGCCAGTCGTGAGCACGAACGGCGGGACGGGCGGTCGCGTCGCGCCCGTCCCGCCGCGGCTCACGTCACCTTGCGGGCGCGCTCCAGGTTCTCCGCGAGGTTGTCGATGGTCCGGGCCTGCGCGACGTAGTCCATCGAGCTGAACTCCCACGGGTACACCTGCCCGGCTTTCGCCGCGGGCAACTGCGCGAACGTGGGCTGGTCGAGCATGGCGTCGCCGTCCATGGCCCGCAGCGAGTAGAGCACCACGTCAGTGCGGTAGTCGCTGATGTTCTCCCAGCTCACCGACTGCCAGTAGTACTCGCTCCCGCCGGGGTCCGGATAGGACAGACCGAGTTCGACGTAGCTGCGCAACGCGGGATCGTCCTGGGCCTTGGCGATGTGCACCCCGTCGCTGGGATAGGCGGCCACCGCCATCACCGTGAGGCCCTTCCGCGCCACCTCGCGCAGGCGGTCACGGGCGGCCTCGTACTCCTTCTTCGGCCCGGCGAGGTCGTCGTCGGTCACGCCGAGGGACTTGGCGAGTTCCACGGTGCGGTCGACCACTCCGGTGGCCGACCCCGCCATCGCGATGGCGACGATGGGCGCGATCTCACCGACGAGCTTCTGCTGATCGAGATCGTTGAAGCCGTACAGCGGCTTCTTGGGGTCCAGCTTGCCCGAGGAGTCCACGGGGTAGGCGTGGGTGACGATCACGTCCGGCCGCTGCGCCGCGAGCGCCTCGATGTCGATCTGCCCGTAGGTGGTGCCGACCTCGGTGACCTCGGAGGTGTCCTTGCCCTCGAAGTTCACGTCGTCGGCGAGCGCGGTGTATCCGAAGGAGGCCACCGGCACGATGCCGTAGTTCCACAGCGACGCGATCGCGTCGTTCAGCCCGGCGATGCGAGTGGGTCGCCGGTCGAGGCTGACGGTGTTGCCGGTGTCGTCGGTAAACGACCACGCTCCCGAGCCGCCTTCCCGACCACTCGGCCGGTCATTCGACGTTCCACCGCCGCAAGCGGCGAGCAGGCCCGTCGCACCGAGTGCGAGGCTGCCGCCGAGGAACGCGCGGCGGGACAGTGAACTACGCATGGGGTGAGGTTAGACGAACCTAACTTCCCTCGGAAGTGTGATCTCGTCGGATTGATCCTCGTTCCTTCCGCGTCGTCGGTTCGCCGCCGCACCCCTTCGTCATACGGTTCACCCGTCAGGAAGGGGGCCGAAGGTGTCGAACCGGACCGTAGAGGTGACGGTCGAGGCAGACCCGCTGCTCGTACCGGTGGTGCGAAACGTCGCGGCCGACCTGGCCATCCGGCTCGATCTGCAACTCGACACGATCGCCGACCTCCGACTCGCCGTGGACGAGACCTGTGGGTTGCTTCTGGCCCGCGCCGCGACACCCACCACCCTCCGTACTCGTTTCACCCTCGGAGACGGCACCATCACGGCGCGCACGGAACTCTGCTGTCGCGAGGGCACCGCGCTGCCCGACAACGGACTCGGATGGCACATGCTCACCGCGCTGGTGCGTTCGGTGCGCTGCTACCACACCTGCGGAGCCGGCGGCGAGAAGTTGGCCGTCATCGAGTTCACCACGGGCGACCTCTGACCGCGCAAGGCGATCACCCCTCCCATCGGCACATGAGCAGACAGACGTCGTCGTCGTGGTCGGTGGAACCCAGCATCGTCCGCAACACGTGTTCGGCCCTGTCCTCCAGGGAGTCGCCGTCGCAGGCACGGAACGCCTCCACCAGCCGAGCCATGCCCGCGTCCAGGTCGCTCGTCCTGCGCTCGATCAACCCGTCGGTGAACAACGCCACCGACGACCCCGGGGACAACTCACGTTCGTGCTGGGGAAACTCCAGTTCCGCCGGGATGTGGATGCCCAGCATCGGAGCGTGCTCGACCTCCAGGAAGGAGACGTCGCCGTGGTGGTCCTGCAGCAACGGCGGGGGATGTCCCGCGCTGGTCCAGCGCAGCAGGCCCGTGGCCGGCTCCAGTTCCGCGACCACGGCGGTGGCGTACAGCGGGGTGTCCAGACCTCGCAACAGGTCGTGTACCAACCGCAGCGACGCGGCCGGGCCGTGGCCTTCGAGCGCATAGGCACGCAGGGCGTTCTGGAGCTTTCCCATCACGACGGCGGCGTCCACGCCGTGGCCGGTGACGTCACCGACCATCAGCACCACCGTGCCGTCCGGGCGCGTCACCGCGTCGTACCAGTCACCCCCGACGTGGACGCCGCTGGTGGCGGAGCGGTACCGGGCGACGAGCCCGAGGTCACGCATCGACGCCAGGGTGGGCAGCATCGCCCGCTGCAGACGTTCGGCGAGCTCGTGTTCCCGCTCGTACTCGTTGGCGTTGCGCAGCCCGACGGCGACCCGGTTGGCGATGCCCGTCGCCAGCGTCAGGTCGTCGTCGGTGAACTCGGCGCTCTCCCGATACAGGTCGAAAACCCCCAGCACATGCGGGCCCGCGGTCAACGGCACGCTCACCCTGAGCGAGCCTTCCCGTACCGGTTCCCGAGTCCTCATCGCGCTGCGCGTGGCCTGGTCCGGCTCGCGTTCGGGGGCGTCGGGACAGGACAGCCCGAACTCCGTCAGGGTCCAGACCCGTGTGGCGTCGGCGAAGCCCTGCGACCGCACCAGTTCGGCGACCTCGTCCAGCAGGTGCCCGGCGTCCAGGGACCTCGTGGAGGCCCGCGACACCTCGTCGAGGAACGACGTGCGTTGTCGCTGTCGGTCGATCTCCGCGTGCAGGGCGAGCAGTCCCGCGTTGGTCTGCTCCAGCTCGGACTGATGCCAGCTCAGATCGCGGTCGCGATCGCTCAGCACGTCCGCCAACTCCCGCAACGCCACCCCCAGCACATCCTCCGGAGCGACGTCGTGCAGCCGGGCCAGCACCCGACGCCACACGTCGGGCGGAAGCTCACGACCGTGCAGCGCGTCCCGAAGCGTGGCGCGCACGGCGTCGTGTCGTCCTGCCGCGCGAAGGTCTTCCGTCATGTGGTTCCACTTCCGGACACCACAACGACACCCGAGTCGTCCCGGTGTCTGCCGTACGTTCCCAGCAGCCAGCCTGCCACGGTGGCGGGGTCGTGGGCGAGCACGTCCGTCCGATCCGCCGGGGTCCACCGCTCGGACACACCGTCCGTGTGCATCACGAGGAGGCCCCGACCGTCCCACGGCCGCACCAGGGGCGACGACCGCCTGCCGCTTCGCTGCCTTCTCCCCACGATGCCGGGCGTGGACACGAGGGCCTCGTGAGTGCCGTCACCCCGGACGAGGCGAACGGTGGAATTGCCCACTCCGCAGAACGACACGGTCGACCGTGCGGTGTGGAACTGGGCGATCGCGACCGTCGCACCACGCCTCGGGCCCATGTCGGCATCCATGGCGGCGAGCAGCTCGCTCGGGGACGCCTCGGGACGCGCCCTCACGTGGGCGGTGACGGACCGGCTCGCCTCCGCCGCCGCGGGACCGTGCCCGAGACCGTCGCTCAACACCACGGTCACCACGCCGTCGGCGTGCGCGGCCACCCAGTCGTCGCCACACGTCGTCTCACCCGGCGCGGCCCGCAGGACGGCCCCGATCCTCAGCCCGGAACCCCATGGGGCCTCCTCCACCGCCCCGTGCCAGCGCGCCAGCACCGTCGTGCCCTCGCCGTAGCGCGAGAAGATGTCGAACTCGTCGGCCATGCGCCTGATCCCGCCGAGCCCGACCCCCAAGGTGCCCGTGGTGGAGAATCCGTCCCGCATGCTTCGGGACACGTGCTCGATGCCCGGGCCCCGGTCGGTGGCGACGACGTCCAACCGGCCCTCGGTGGGCATCACCGCGAGCAGCCCGTCCGTGGCGTATTTCACCAGGTTGGTGGCCAGTTCCGTGGTGGCGAGGACCACTCGCTCGACGTCGGGGTCCGGCAATCCGGCGTCCCGTGCCGCGCGGCTCGCGAGCTGGCGCGCCCGCGTCACGTGCCCCGGCGCGGTCACCGCGAGCGCTCCCCCGGTCACCTCCGCGCCGATCTCGTACCGAACGCGACGACCACCGTCGTCCCCTCCCCCGGCGTGGTCCGGAGGTCGAACTCGTCGGCGAGTCGGCGAGCGCCGCTGAGTCCGAGGCCGAGTCCGCCCGCACTGCTGTATCCGTCGGTCAACGCCAGTTCGACGTCCTCGATCCCCGGTCCCTCGTCGCGGAACACCAGCCGGAGCGCCGTGTGCCCCGCCGACCGTTCCAGTTCCACCTCCGCGGTCCCGCCGCCGCCGTGCTTCAAGGTGTTCCGGGCGAGTTCGCTCGCCGCCGTCACCAGTTTGGTCTGCTCCACCAGGGAGAAACCGACAGACACCGCGACTTCCCGCGCAGCCTGCCGGACGTGCACGATGTCGACCTCCTCGCGGATCGGCACCTCGTGCACCGTCGAGACGCTCGTCATCGTGACCCCGTGCCGTTCAACAGGGAAAGGCCGCAGGACACCGTCAACGCGGTCTCCAGGCCCGGCAGCGTCAACCCCAGTTCGACGAGCGTGATGGCCACCTCCGGACGCATCCCCACGACCACGGTTCTCGCGGCCAGCAGGGCGCTCGCGCCCGCGATGTCGTGCAACGTCCTGGCGAGGAAGGAGTCGACGATCTCCAGACCGGAGATGTCGATGAGCACGCCGCGCGCACCGGTGTCCGCCACGCGCGTGGTGAGTTCTTCCTGCAGTCGGAGCGCGTCGTCGTCGCTCAGCTCACCTTGGATGGTGACGAGCAGGACGTCTCCGAGTCCGACGATCGAGGTCGTGGTGCTCATGCCGAGGTCACTTCATCTCGTCGGTCCGGGCGAGGAGGAAACCGGACGTTCGCAACGCGTACGCGAAGGCATCCGCCAGGGTCGCCCGCGTGGCGACCTCACCCAGGTCTATCCCCAACTGCACCATCGTCTGCGCGATCTGCGGGCGGATTCCGCTGATGATGCACTCCGCGCCCATCAACCGGGCCGCCATCGCCGTCTTGAGCAGATGCTGCGCCACGAGCGTGTCGACGGCGGTGACCCCGGTGATGTCGAGAATCGCGACCCTGGCCTGCTGCTTCACGATCTGTTCGAGCAGACTCTCGGTGGCGGCCTGGCTCCGCATGCTGTCGAGCGTGCCGATCAACGGGATGGCGAGGATGCCGTCCCACAGCTTGACCACCGGGGTGGACAGCTCGGCGAGCTGCTCCTGCTGCGCGAGGATCGTGTCGGCGCCCGCGGACAGCTCGATCTCCAGCAGCGTGATCCTCAGGGTGTTCAGGGCCGCGGACAGAATGAGCGCCCCATAGTAGGCATCGTTGCCCGGCACCTCCTGCTGCTCCCACAACCGCAGCAGCGGTTTCTTGAGCACGGTGACGTCGGGTCGCTTGCTGCCCGAGGGACCGCCCGCCGACCGTGCGGCCAGGGACCCGAGCACCGTGCTCACCTCGGCGAACCCGTCGGCGCCGGGGTCCTCCTCCGCCTCGGTCCGGATGACCTCCCTCACCCCGCTCAGCAACGCGGACACCTCTTCCCGCGAGTCCACGCGGTCGCGGGTGCCGAACAACGGGGTCGCCACCCACTCGCGCCGGATGTCCTCCTCGTGTTCCGCCAGGAACTGGAGCACACGGGCCCGGACTGGATGGTGGATTTCGTCGGTCACGTGTCGGCTCCAATGAAGGGGGATTTCTTCGCGCTGAGATATGCGGCTGTTCCTGGCAAACTTAGGGCACGGACATGGCCAACCTCCAGGTTGGGTACTCCCCGGTAGGAGGTGTAGGCGAAATCCAGGAGCGGTCGAACATGACGGACGGCGACAAATCGCCCACCATGCGAATTTCCGACGGACCCGAGGGTTCCACGGTCCACGTCGAACTGGTGAGCAACGACGAAGGGCGAATCACTCTCTGTGGCGAGATCGACCACGATGTGGCGCCTCAACTGGACGATGCGCTGGATCAGCTGCTCGCGGAAGGAGCCGACCGGCTCGTCGTCGACTTCAAAAGGCTGTCCTTCTTCGACTCCGCCTGTATCAGCGCACTGGTTCGAGCACACGCGCGCATCAGTGAACGCGGCGGCACGGTGAAGTTGGTCAACGTCGATCGGTACGCCTATCGAGTACTTCAGATCGCGGGTCTGCTTCCTCTGTTCGAGATCGAGCCGGAAACGTAGATGACTCGGAGGATCAGGGCTCCGCACGCGACCCCGCTGATGGACGTGTGGCTCGACTCGGACAAGAACGTCCCGAGCCGAGCGCGACGCGACGCCGATTCCGTGATCGGCGATGTCGACCCCGAGACCCGGTACAACTTCCTGCTCATCGTCTCCGAGTTGGTCTCCAACGCGGTGTTGCACTCCCGCGGCCCCCTGCGGCTGCGCGTGTGGCGGGAGGAGGCCGTGCTGCGCACCGAGGTCCACGACGGCAGTTCGCTGCCTCCGACCGTGCTCATGCCGTCGACGTGTCGCCCGCACGGCCGCGGAATGTTCCTCGTCGACTCCTTCGCCGACGACTGGGGCTTCGAGGCCACACCGACCGGCAAGGTCGTCTGGGCCGAGGTGAGCACCGCGCCCCGCGCGGACCCGGAAAGCCGCTCCGGTCGCGAGCAGGTGCCCACGGTACCCACCTCCTCCCGTCCCGGTTCCGGTGGCTAGACGACCGCCTCGTTCACCGTGACCTGCCGTTCAGCACGGGCACGAGCTGTTCCTCCTCGCGGCCGAAGTGGGCCTCGACCACCTCGGTGAGGTGATCCACCTTCTCCCGGAGCCCGTCACGGCCGAGGTCGTCGGCGTCGAGCGCCGTCCGCAGCTCACCGAGGAGCCGCTCGACCGCCTCGTGTTCGGCACGCAGTCGCCGCACCACCGGGCCGAGTTCGGGATGTTCCTCGTCGAGGACGGGAAACAGCTCCGCATCCTCCGTCACGTGGTGACGGCTCAGTCCGCGACAGACCATCAGGCAGTTGATTCGTAGTTGAGCTCCCAACCGGGGTCCCGAACCGGAGATCTCGTGACGAACGAGTGCCAGCTCGCGCCGGAACATGTCGTGGACGGCGACGAGTTCGTCGCCTCGCCGGCGGTCGCTCGGCTCGGCCTCCCCGAGTGTCAGTGCCACGACGGGAATGACGCGATCGGTCTTTCGCTGGTACTCCGCCCACTTCGGAATGGCCGCGACGATACGGGCGAACGTCTCGTCGCGCTCCCATCCGGAGAGGATCTCGGTCTCGGCCTCGAACGTGAACGCGCCGATCTCCACGGTGACCCTCGGGTCGGCACGAAGATTGTGATACCAGGCGGGATGGCGCGGCGAGCCCGCCGCCGAGGCGATCACGAGCAGGCGTCCCCGGTCGTCGGGCAGGAATGCGAGCGGCACCGTGTGCGGTCTGCCGCTGCGGGCGCCGGTGGTGGTGAGCAGCAGGAGACGAGCGTTCTCGAACGGCCCGCCGGCCCTTCCCTCATGGGCGCGGAACTCCTCGATCACGGCCTTGTTGAAGTCGCTCATCGCTCCTTTTCGGACATGATTACGAGTGAACACAGTGGACTGATTCGGAATGCACCGCACCCGACACGAGACGATGAACGGCCTCGGAAACGACGACAAGCCGCGACGAAGGAAGAGAGACGATTGAAGGGAGCGGTGCGCGAAAGGTCAGATCAGAACCGCGGTGATCTGTGCGGTCACGGCACCCTCCCCGGTGAATCGGTGTCCCCGACGTCGACACACAGACCTCGTCGTGGACCCGGCATTCAATCGCGGAGAAGCAGCGACGGTCAAGTGGTTAAAAAACGGCTCTCAAGACGACGACGGGTCGCAGGCGACACCGCCCGGTGCCGTCCGCGACCCGTCTCGGGTGAGCGCTGTCAGCTCGTCACGGGTTCGCCTCCCGCGACCTCGGTGAGGCTGACGTCCTTCTCCACGGCCTTCTTCGTGGTCTCGGGAAGGGTGAGGAAGCGCGTGAGCACGGCGGCCACCACGTAGAGCGTCGCGAAGATGACGACCACGCCCGCCGCTCCGACCGGCCCGAGGAACAGACTGACGATGGCGGGACCGACGAACGTGGCCGCACCCGCACCCAGGTTCAGCAGGGCCATAGCACCCCCCTTGTTCTCCGGCGCGAGCGAGGGCAGCAACGCCGAGATCGGCACGAAGCCCGCCAACGTCGCACCGTAGAGCGCGCCGACGAGGAGCGCGACCCAGTAGTAGTCGGCGCCGAGGTTCAACGGCACGAAGTACAGCAGCAGGATCGAGATGGCACAGCCGATGGCACCGAACCAGAAGATCGTGGTCTGCCAACCGATCTTGTCGCTCAGGACGCCGAAGATGAGGTTGAAGAAGATGTTGGTCCCGTAGATGACCGACACGAGCAGCAGCCAGCGGCTCATGCCGAACCCGATCTCGTGCGCGAAGATCGTCGGGAAGAACACCAGCATGCCGAACTCCGGCGCGGTGTTGATGACGCGCACGATCATGCCCACGCCGACCCGCGGGTTCTTCCACGCGATCGACAGGCTCGACAGCAGACTCTGCACGGGCTTGACCTCGGGAGGAGCCAGCCGCTGATAGCCGGTGCGCTCCCGCACGCCGAGCAGACAGATGAGACCGCCGAGGCCCAGGATACCGACCGACAGCCACAGGGTTCCGTACTGGCCGAGGATCGGGTTGGTGAAGCTCGCGACCAGCGAGCCCAGGGTGGGCAGCCCACCGGTGAACGCGAAGTAGAACCACCCGACGGCCGCGCCGAGCCTGGCCACCGGAGCGACGGCGGTGATCCAGACGAGGAAGCCGAAGGCGAACATCGGGTAACCGAATCCGCGCAGGCCGTAGAAGACCAGCATCAGCGGGTAGTTCTCCCCGGCCACGGCGACGGCGAGGAACAGCGCGTCGAACGTCAGCCACACCGTGAGACCGACGAACATCACGCGACGCGGGCCCCACAGCTCGGACAACGCGCCGGAGAGCCAGGACGCGAGCATGACCGCCACGCCGTACACGGTGATGACGTAGGACGCACGGACCTCGGTGCCCGCGCCGTGGTCGGCGATGAACGGTGTGATGAAACCCGACTCGACGCCATCGCCGATCATGAAGAGCAGCAGACCGACGTACCCGAGGAAGAGGGGCGCGGGAAGCCCCCACCGGTCCAGCAGGCGGGCGAGACCGCCGCGCTCCGTCGACCGTGGTGTCGTCGTTGAAACCATGAACGCCTCCGTACTCAGACGGAAAGCATCATGAATGCCGTTAAGTTAACGCGCAAGATGTTACAAGTGGTTTCTCTGCCACTTGACCGTTTCAGCCGACGAGTACGCCACGGCCCGGCACACCGGTGATCACAGCGGGGCGACGTCGACCTCGATGCGCTCCCGCAGGTCCTTCACCAACGTGTCGTCCACTCCGGAGTCCACGATCAACCGGTCGTAGTGATCGACCGGGGCCAACCGGTGCAGCGCGGCGCGGGGCATCTTGCTGGAGTCCATGAGCAGCACCTTCGTCTCGGCCGAGGCGAGCATCGCCCGCTTCACCAGCACGATCTCGGGCTCCTGATGGAACGTCATGTGCGCGTTCATGGCCGACGTCGACAGAAACGCCATGTCCACGGTGATGCGCTCAACCGTCTCCAGGCACGGCATGCCGAGGAACGAGTCGTGCGTACGCGAGTAGTCCCCACCGATGCAGATGAGCCTGAGATCGTCGACGTCCTTCAGCACGTCGACGGCGCGTAGGTAGTTGGTGGCCACGGTCAACGGCGTGAACTCGGGCAGAAGCTTGGCCAGCGCCAACGCGGTCGTGGAGTCGTCCAGCATGATCGACATACCGGGCTCCACCAAGGTCGCGGCCCGGCGCGCGATGGCCGCCTTGGCCTCGACGTGGGCGCCGAGCCGGTACTCCGCGTTGCTCTCGAACACAGTGGACGGCAAGGCCGACACCCCACCGCGGAACTTCCGAAGCACCCCGCGTCGGGCCAGATCGTCGATGTCCCTGTGAACGGTCATGTGGCTGACACCCGTCAGCTCCACCAGGTCGGCGAGCGCGGCCGTCCCGTGCTCGATGACGAAGTCGGCGATGCGTTGTTGACGGGCTTGTCGGCTGCGCGCGGTCCCGGACCTGTCACTGCTCATGGTGAGAGTGTGTCACCTCCGGCAACCGTTCTCCTCCCGCCGGCCGCACAACCCCACCACCGGACTTACGGCTGGCCACGCCCTCTCTCCGTCCCACGAGACGACGGTTCGCACACTCTTGGGAGTTACATTTCCCGAATCACGGTGTTAACTTAACAGCGATCGTGTGAAAGGGGCTGTGATTCGATGGCACTCGCCGCGGTGGTGTTCGACATGGACGGCGTCCTGGTCGACAGCGAACACCTGTGGGAGGAGAACTGGATCGCCTACGCGGCGAGGTACGGCGTCGAGTGGACGGCGGAGGACACGTCCACGGTGCAGGGGATGAGCGCGCCCGAATGGGCCGCCTACCTCGCGAAACGCAGTGGTTCCCCCGAAAGCCCCGAAGCGGTGGAGCGCGCGGTCGTCGACGGCATGATCGCGGCGGTCGATGCCGGCCGGGCACCACTGCTGCCGGACGCGGACACCATGGTCATCGACGTCAGCGCCCGTGTTCCGATCGCGCTCGCGTCGTCGGCGCCGCGTCGACTCATCGACGCCGTTCTCGCGACCTACGGGCTGACCGACAAGTTCACCGCCACGGTGTCCAGCGCGGAAGTACCGCGCGGGAAGCCGAGCCCCGACGTCTACCTGGAGGCGGCGGCACGCCTGGGCCGTAAGGGCGAGGAATGCCTCGGGGTCGAGGACTCCAGCAACGGGATCCGCGCCGCCGCGGCGGCCGGGCTCACCGTCGTCGCGCTGCCCAACAAGACCTACCCACCGAAGCCGGACGCCCTGGCACTCGCCAGCGCGGTGGCCGACAGCAACGACGCCGTGCGCCGCATCCTGCTCGACCGACTTGCGAGCGACACCGACAACGACGCCGTGGGGAGGCCCGCATGACCCAACGGAAGTCCCGGACCCTCGGCCGGGCCGAGACGTTCAAACGCGACTGGCTCGACGGCTTCGCCGGAGCCTACGGGCGCACGATACGTAAGGTGCCGGACGCCTACGGCGTGGTCGCCCGGCACGCTCCCGAACGCGGCAAGGTCGCCGTGATCATCGGAGGCGGCTGCGGCCACTACCCGGCGTTCGCGGGTCTCGTCGGACGCGGACTGGCCACGGGCGCCGTGGTGGGAGACGTCTTCACGAGTCCCAGCGCCGAGCAGGTGTACCGCACCGCGCGCGCCGCCGAGGGTGGCGCGGGCGTGCTCTTCTCTTACGGCAACTACCAGGGCGACGTGCTCCACTTCGGACTCGCCGCGCGGCGGCTGGCGGCCGAGGGCGTCGAGTCCCGCACGGTACTGGTGACCGACGACGTCGCGAGTGGACCCGCCGACGAGCCGGAACGACGCCGTGGCGTGGCCGGTGACTTCATGGTCTTCAAGGTGGCGGGCGCCGCCGCCGAGCGGGGCGACGACCTCGACGCGGTGTACGAACTCGCGACGCGGGCGAATGCGAACACACGCACGTTCGGGGTGGCGTTCGACGGCTGCACGTTGCCCGGCGCCGCCGAACCGCTGTTCACCGTGAACGGGACGGAGATGGAGCTCGGGCTCGGCATCCACGGTGAGCCGGGGGTGCGCACGGTGCCGAGGCTCGACGCCGTGGGCGTGGCCGACGAACTCGTGAACGGCCTGCTGCCCGAGCTGCCGAACGGCGGTGACGGCCGGGTCGCGGTGCTGCTCAACGGCCTCGGGACCACGAAGTACGAGGACATGTTCGTGCTTTACAAGCGCGTGCACGAACGACTCGCGGCCGAGGGGCTCAACCCGTTGCACACCGAGGTGGGCGAGTTCGTCACGTCACTCGACATGGCCGGAGTGTCGCTGACCGTGCTCGCGTTGGACGACGACCTCGCCCCGCTCTACGCCGCGCCGTGCGACACGCCCGCGTACCGCAGCACCGGCGTCTCGCTGGAACCGGTTGCGCCCGTGGCGACGGTCGACGACTCCCTGGCCCGGCCCGACACCGCGAGGACCGCCGGTCCGGTCGATCGCCTCCTCACGGCGGCGATGGTGCGCATCGAGGACAACGAGGACGAACTCGGCAGGCTCGACGCCGTGGCCGCCGACGGCGACCACGGGCTCGGCATGACCCGCGGCATGCGGGCGGCCGTGGCCGCCGCGCGCCGGGCCGAGTCGTCGGGCGCCGAACTGTCCGCGGCACTGCTGGCGGCGGGCACGGCGTTCGCCGACGCCGCGGGCGGGGCGTCCGGCGCGCTGTACGGCGTGTTGCTCGCCGAGACGGGCGCCGGATTGACCGACGGCGTCGACGCCACGACGGTCGCCGACACGGTCGACCGCGCCGTGGCCGCGTTCGTCGAGCTCGGCAAGGCGCGCCCCGGCGACAAGACCATGCTCGACGCCCTCGAACCGTTCCGCGACACGCTGCGCGAGCAGGCGCGAACCGGCGCGAGCGTGGCGCAGGCGTGGAGCGCGGCGGCGAAGCGCGCCACCCAGGCCGCGGCCGACACGGCCGACCTGTTGCCCACCAAGGGCAGGGCGGCACGGCTGGCCCAGCGCAGCAAGGGTTACGCCGACCCCGGCGCGACGTCGTTCGCGCTGCTGGTGTCGGCCATCGGCGACGAGTTGGAGAAGGAGAACTGATGCGCGTCGTGGTGGCGGCGGACAACGCCGGAGTCGAGCTGAAGAACGCCGTGCGCGACCAGTTGGAGGCCGACGACCGGGTCAGCGAGGTCATCGACCTCGGCGCCGAGAGCGCGGACGACGACACCGCCTACCCGCACTTCGGCATCGCCGCGGCCGAGAAGATCGCGAAGGACGAGGCCGACAGGGCCATCCTGGTGTGCGGGACCGGTATCGGCATGGCCATCTCGGCCAACAAGGTGCCCGGCATCCGGGCTACAGTCGCACACGACTCCTACTCGGCCGAAAGGTCGATCAAGTCCAACAACTGCCAGATCATCACCTTCGGAGCCAGGGTCATCGGCCCCGAACTGGCGAAGAAGATCACCGGTGAGTGGGTCGGCTACACCTTCGATCCCCAGTCGGCCAGTGCCGCGAAGGTCGCCTGCATCACCGACTACGAGACCCGGACCGCCTGCTGACGGCGCTTCTAGGAGGAATGGGATGCGAATTCTCAGCGCAGGAGACGAGTTCGTCGGCACCGACCTGTTGCAGGCCGCCGTGCGGGCGGAGCTGGCCGGCACGGGGGTCGACCCCGAGTTCCGGGAGCTCTCGCTCCCCTGGCCGATCGAGCCCTTCGGCCCGGTCGCCGAGGTGAACGAGGCCAGCGGCACCGAGGAGCAGGTGATCGAGGCGCTGGACGGCGCGGAGGTCGCCGTCACGCAGATGGCCCCGTTCACCGGGAAGGTGTTCGAGGCGGCCCCGAACCTGAAGCTGGTGTCGGTGTGCCGGGGCGGTCCCGTGAACGTCGACCTGGCCGCGGCCACGGAGGCGGGCGTGGCCGTCACCTTCGCTCCGGGGCGCAACGCCGCGGCGGCGGCCGAGTTCGCGGTGGGGCTGCTGCTGGCGGCCATGCGTCGGATCTCGACGTCGTCGGCCGAGCTGCTGGCGGGCACGTGGCGCGGTGACTACTACGCCTACCCCAACGCGGGGGTGGAGCTGGAAGGCACCACCGTGGGCCTCGTCGGGTACGGCGCCATCGGCGCGCGGGTGGCGAAGGTGCTGCTCGCCTTCGGCGCGAAGGTGCTGGTCGCCGACCCGTACGCCGACCGTGCCGCCGTGGAGGCGGCCGGCGCCGAGCTGGTGGAGCTGGACGAGCTGATGCGGCGCAGCTTCGCGGTCAGCCTGCACGCCCGGCTCACCGAGGAGACCCGCAACCTCATCGACGCCGAGAAGCTGGCCCTGCTGCCCCACGGGGCGGTACTGGTCAACTCGGCCCGCGGCGGCCTCCTCGACTACTCGCCGCTGCCCGAGATGCTGCGCTCCGGTCGTCTGGGGGCCGTGGCCCTCGACGTCTACGACGTGGAGCCGCCGCCCGCCGACTGGGCGCTGCGGGACGCGCCGAACGTCATCGCGACGCCGCACCTGGCGGGCGCCAGCAAGCAGACGGCCGACCGCGCCGCGGCGATCGTGGCCGCCGAGGTCGGCCGGTACGTCCGCGGCGAGGCGCTGGCCAACGTCGCCAACCCGGACGTGCTGACGAGGTAGTCATGCTGCGGATCATCGGCGTCGACATCGGCACTTCACTGACGAAGGCCGTGGTCTTCGACCACGCCGGCGTCTCCGTCGCGCAGGCGTCCGCACCGTCGCGGGTGCGGCACCTGCCCGGCGGGGCGGTGGAGCAGGACTTCGAGCAGGTACTGGGGACAGTGGCGTCCGTGGTGCGGGAAGTGACCGCCCAGCTCGACGGCCCTGTGGACGCCCTGGCCCTCACGGGTCAGGGCGACGGGGTGTGGTTGCGCGACGCCGACGGGTTCTGCGTCCGGCCCGCGATCTCGTGGCTGGACGGCAGAGCCAACGCCCTGCTCACCGAATGGCAACGCACGGGCGTCACGCGCGCGGTCTTCCGCCGCACGGGCTCGGGCATGTTCCCCGGCTGCGCGGGCCCCATCCTGGCGTACCTCGACGAACACGAGCCGTCCTCGCTCGACCGGGCGGCCGTGGCGGGCTACTGCGTGGACGCGGTGCTGCAACGGCTGACCGGCGAGATCACGGTGGACGTCTCGGACGCCTCCCTGCCCTTCCTCGACCCCCGCACCCGGCAGTACGACGACGAGGCCATCGCCGCGTGCGGACTGCGGCACCGGAAGTCTCTGCTGGCCGAACCCGCCAAGCCCCACGCCGTGTTCCGGCTGAACCGCGCGGGCGCGGAGCTTCTGGGACTGCCGGAAGGCCTCCCGGTCACCGGCGGGCCGTTCGACCTGCCCGCCTGCGCCATCGGCGCGGGGGTCCGCGAACCCGGTGACGGCATCCTCACCGCGGGCACGACCCTCGCCTGCCAGGTGCTGAGCACGAGCCCCGAGTTCGATCCGGAGGGCGAGCCCGCCGGAATGCTGTTGTGCACGCCCGACGAGGGACGTTACCTGCGGGGAATGCCCGCGATGGTCGGTACCGCCGGACTCGACTGGGCGTGCCGCATGCTCGGCATCGACGTGACCACGATCGGTGAGCTGCTGACGGCGAGCACACCGGGGGCGGGCGGCGTGCGGGCGTTGCCGTTCCTGTCGAGTTCGGGGGAACGGGCCCCGTTCGTCGACGCCGCCGCCCGCGCGCAGTTCACCGGCCTGTCCCTGGAGACGAGTCGCGCCGACCTGGTTCGGGCACTGTGCGAGTCGATCGCCTACGCCGCTCGTCACTGTTTCGAGGCGGCGGGACTCACCGGCACGCTGTACGCCAACGGCGGCGGGGTGCGTTCGCCGGAGTGGACCCAGATCTTCGCCGACGTGCTCGGCAAGGACATAGTCGTTCCCGGCGATCCAGGGGTCGGCGCGCGAGGCGCCGTCCTGGTGGCCGCCGAAGCGCTGTCCGAGCCGTTCGACGCGGACCTCTGGGCGGCCAACTCACACACGGTGCACGTACAACCGCAGATCGCCGAGGTCTACGAGCAGGGGTACGCCGACTACCTCGACTCGCTGGCCTCGGCACGTCAACAGTGGAGCCGATAGATGCTGCTTGCCGAACACCGCGAGGCGGTGTGCGACTACGCCCGCAGGATGCTCGACGACGGCCTGGTGGTCGGGACGTCGGGGAACATCTCCGTGCGCGAGGGCGATCTCGTGGCGGTCACCCCGACGGGCGTCGACTACGAGTCCCTGCGCCCGGAGGACATCCCGGTGCTGCGGCTCGACGGCTCGCCCGTGGCGGGCGACCTCAAGCCGACCAGCGAGATGCCCATGCACCTCGCCGTCTACAACCGGGCCGCGGACCCCGACGGGGCGGACATCACCGCGGTGGTCCACACCCACTCCACCCACGCCGTCGCGGTGTCGACGTTGGTCGACGAGGTGCCGGCCGTGCACTACATGGTGGCCACTATCGGCGCCAGCATCCGCGTCGCCCCGTACGCCACCTACGGCACCCAGCAGCTGGCGGACAACATGGTGACCGCGCTGGAAGGACGCCGTGGTTGCCTGCTCGGCAACCACGGCACGGTCACCTACGGCGCCGGACTGGCGGCGGCGTACTCGCGGGCGCAGCAACTGGAGTGGGTGTGTCAGGTATGGCTGACGGCGCGCGCGGTCGGCTCGCCCAAGCTCCTGCCCCGGACCGAGATCGAGCACGTCGTCGACCGGTTGCGCGGCTACGGCCAGAAGTAACGGCCTCTCCGGGACATCCGGTCGATCAAGTGTCCAAAAGGGATCACTAGTAGCCACGACAACTCGGCGAGCGTCGGATCGACGAACGCCAACGGCAACGACGGAACGAATCCGACGACCACCGCGGTCCCGCCCGAGAGGCTACGACGGACCTCCTCCGGATCGGTGTCCTCGTGTGTCAACGGGCGGGCGTCGGCTCGAAGCCGCGCCCGCCCCACCGCCGCGTACCACCACAACGCCGTGGAACTCAGACCGGTGAGGACGATCGTGGTCGCGTACAGCACCACCCCGGCGGCGGTGTCGCCGTGCTCGCCCAGCACCGCGGTGGGAAAGGGCAGCAAGGCGATCCAGAAGAGGAACAGCAGACTCAGCGCCACCAACGTCCCGTCGGCCCGGACGATGCGCGCGAACACGCGGTGGTGAACCCGCCAGTAACGACCGATGACGGCGAAGCTCAGCGCGAACACCAGGAGCTTCGGCGAAAGACCGAGCAAGTCGCCCCACACGTCGTCGGCGTGGATCTCGGCGTCCACGAGCGGCAGGGCGAGCAGCGTGAGGGCAATGGCGAACACACCGTCGGACAAGGCGACGATGCGTTCGACCCCACCCGGCTCGTCCATGTGGCGTCAGCGTTCACCTCGGTCGCGGGCGTGCCTTCCTCGGATCGTACGGGTCGCGCGGCGATGCGTTGGTTCGCGCGTCATGCTGGCCTCCGGAACGTCGTCGTGGTCACCTCACCTCTTCCCTACCCGGCGTGGAGCGCTTCATACGTGCCGTCAGTACCCGGACGTCACCGTACCCGCGGCGAGTTGACCGACCACTTAGGACAGCGCAACCCGCGGGACACACCATTCACCCGATTGGTTGAACATGTTCGATTGCGGCACGCGACTGCCATCGAACACTCTGCGTGAACAATCAATGTCTACAAAGGACCCCAGAGACGGCGGTTTCAACGGCCCCCGGTCGGGAATCTCGGTGACGATACTCACGTCGTCGACCGAACCACTGACCCGAAAACGGCCCCCCGACCCGACTGGTGAGATCGATGTCACTTCAACTGCTCCGTTCGAGGCAGCGGGGCGATCCGGGCGCCGTAAAACGTCCTCAATTCCAGACATTTCACCTCAAGCGGTGGCGAAGGGCTGAACCTTTGCGGAGACTGGCCGGACACAACTGTCTGGTCGGGGAGGTCTCATGGCGGCAGAAAACACACAGACGCCGCACGCTGATACCGTGCCGGAACCGAAGGCCGTTCGTAAGGCCGTTGCCGGGTCGGCGATGGGGAACTGCATCGAGTGGTACGACTTCGGCGTCTTCGGCTTCATGCCGGCGATCCTCGGCCAGACGTTCTTCAACGCGGGCAGCACCTCGGAGGGCGCGCTGGCGACCTTCGCGCTCCTGGCGGTGACCTTCGTGATCCGGCCGTTCGGCAGCTTCGTGCTGGGCCCGCTCGGCGACAAGCTCGGCAGGCAGAAGGTCCTGGCCCTCACCGTGCTGCTCATGTCGGGCTCGACGTTCGTGATCGGACTCCTGCCGACCTGGGACCAGATCGGCATCTGGGCGGCGATCCTCGTCATCCTGCTACGCGGTCTGCAGGGCTTCTCCGCCGGTGGTGAGTACGGGGGTGCGGCCACGTTCATCGCCGAGTACGCCCCACCCAAGCGGCGCGGCTTCTTCGGCAGCTGGCTGGAGTTCGGCACCCTCGTGGGCTTCTTCCTCGGTGCCACCACGGTGACGCTGTGCACGATCGTTCTCGGCGACGCGGCCATGCAGCAGTGGGGCTGGCGGATTCCGTTCCTGATCGCGGGCCCGCTCGGCCTGGTGGGTCTCTGGCTGCGGACGAAGGTCGAGGACACTCCGCTGTTCAAGGACCTCGAAGGTCAGCACAAGGTCGCCAAGTCGCCGCTCAAGGAGTTGCTCACCACCAACTGGAAGTCGATCCTGCACCTGATCGGCCTGGTGATCCTATTGAACGTCGGCGACTGGATCCTCCTCGGCTACATCGAGACGTACCTGAAAGACCAGCTCGGCCTCGAAGGCAACACCCCGCTGCTCATCATCATGGGCGTCATCCTGGCGATGTTGATCGTGATCGTGCCGATCGGCGCGCTGTCCGACCGGATCGGTCGCAAGCCGCTCCTCGTCGCCTGCTGCGCGGGCTTCCTCGCCCTGCCGATCCCGGCGTTCAGCTTGATGGAGGGCAGCAAGACCGAGGACGGCGTCAACAGTCTGATGCTGATCGGCGGCCTGGCCATGCTCGGCGGCTGCTTGGTGCTGTTCCTGGCCGTGGTGGCGTCCACGCTGCCCGCGATGTTCCCCACGCGAGTTCGTTACGGCGCCTTCTCGATCGGCTACAACGTGTCGACCGCGGCCTTCGCGGGCACCGCGCCCTACATCGTCGGCTCGCTGGTCGACGCCACCGGCAACACGATGTGGCCCGCGTTCTACCTGATGGGCGCGGCGGCGATCGCGACCGTCCCGGTACTGCTGTTGCCGGAGACCAACGGCCTCTCGCTGCGCGGCGTGGTGAGCTCGCGTCAGCCCACCACGAAGCCGAGCGTGCCGGCCCCCGTCGCGAGCTGAGATTCCCGGACATCAATGAACATAGGACGAGCCCGGCTCTCACTCCCGAAGACGACGAGGTGAGAGCCGGGCTCGTCGGCGGTCACTTCTCCAAGAATCCGCTCATGACGCAGAACTCCCCGCTGGTGGAACTGATTCCGATGTCCAATGTGGCATCACCACCGACGAAGTCGACATTCGACGCCCCGGGGTCGTGGCTGGGGTCCTTCATCGTCCACTTCTCGCCGAGAGCGATCGCGTCGGCGAGCGGGTCCGACAGCATCCCCAACTGCTCGCCCGAACACTGCATCGAGTGCAGTGCGTCGAGGTCGCCCGCGTTCAAGGCGTCCCGGAAGTCCTCCAGATAGCTCACGATGTCGCGCAGATCCTGCCAACACCATCCGTCAGCCCCCTTGTGGAAAAGGAGGCTGGTGGGTACCTCACCGTCGACGTCGGAGTGGCCCACCGCGCTACCGGACAGTGGCACCACCGCCCTCGTGATGCCCTTCTTCTCGTCCTCGCCGGCGATGCCTCCGTTCACACTGACGTGGGTGAGAGGTTGCGGCTCGCGAAGTCCTTCGGCGAACGTCTTGAGCTCCTCCGTGGCGTCGGGGCACAGCAACGGTGTCACGGCATCCGGCTGGCCCGCTTGCAGCGCGTCCTTGACGCGGCGACCGAAGTCCTGCGCCGTCTCCTCCTGAACGGTGGTGTCCTCGGCGGTGTAAGGCTTCGCGGCGCGCTTGGACTTGGACTCCTCCTCGACGAGAAATCCCGGCACGACGAAAGCCGTGACGGCGAAGGCCGCCAGCGCCACCACGACGATTCCCAGGGTGACCCACAACCCGGTCTTCTTCTTGCGAGGTGGCGGAGGAGGGAAGCCGCCGTATCCCGGTGGTCCCGCGGGCGGTACCTGCCCGCCGTGGTACGGGGTGGCTCCCCCGTGGTACTGCCCCGGAAAATTCGCGCCGGGTTGGGGTGGAAAGGTCATCGCACGTCCTCTGCTCGCACGGTCCGTCGCATCTCCGACACGCAAGGGCACGTGCCGGGCACCGGGGGTATTGTGCCCGCGCCGAAGGGCTCGGAGGCCCGAAACGCGCGAACGGCACGCGGCGAGTGACGGACACAATGCCGGGTGGCGGCCGAGACCGGAGGCCGCCGAACGCGCTGCTCGATCCCCTCGACGGCAGTAGTCTCGAACCATGCGGAGTTCGGGGAACGGACTGGTCTTCGCCGCGGGCTCGGCCCTGGCGGCCGCCGCGCTGGGCTCGCTGGGCTCCGCCAAGGCTCCGAAGGTCTATCGGCAGTTGGACAAACCCCGCTGGGCCCCGCCCGCGGGCGTGTTCGGGCCGGTCTGGAGCGTGCTGTACGCGGCCATCGGCGTCGCCGGGTGGAGGCTGTGGCGGAAACGGGCCGGGCGGACGACGCTGGGCCTGCACCTCGGGCAGCTCGCCCTGAACGCGGCCTGGCCCAGCGCGTTCTTCGTGGCCCGCGACCGCACGCTCTCGCTCGCGGTGGTCGCGGCACTCGACGCCACGATCGCCGCCGAGCTCGCCACCGCCGCGCGCCGCGATCCGGTGGCCGCCGGGCTGCTCGCCCCATATCTCGCGTGGAGCCTGTACGCCACCGCGCTCACCGCGGCGATCCGCGACCCGAAGAGCACGTCGCTGGTCCGGCGATGGCTGCGAAGGTAGACGTCATCGCACTCGGTGTGGTTCTCACACGAGTCTCCGACGGAAAGAACGAGGACCGGCCCGAGCCACCGAAGCAGGCGGGACCGGTCGAGGTCGCTCCAGGGGCGCCCGCGAAGCACATGGCGCCGCCGAGCCGCTCGAACGTGCCTTACCAGCACGCCGACATGAACCGGAACGCCTCGCCACCCGACGCGTCGGCAGTGCCGGGGAACGTCGTGCGTGAGTTACCGATACACGGGGCGTAAGTGGGGACTTCGATCTTGTCCGACCCCGCCGGGGGCTTGTTGACCTGGGCTTTTGGTGCCCCCGACGGGACTCGAACCCGCACTGAGTCGATTTTAAGTCGACCGCCTCTGCCGGTTGGGCTACGGGGGCAAGGCTTACTTTATGCCCCCGCTCCAACCTACGAGCGAGAAGCCCTGGCGAACTCTTCCTTCGGGTTGTTGACCTGGCCGAGCGCGACGGTCTCGCGCTTGAACAGACCACTGAGCGCCCAGCCGAGCAGGATGCGCACCTTGCGGTTGAAGGTCGGCATCGCCTTGACGTGGTAGGCGCGGTGGAACAGCCACGCCGGGAAGCCCTTGATCTTCATCTTCAGGACGTCGGCGACGCCCTTGTGAAGACCGAGACCGGCCACGGCACCGAGGTTCTTGTGGTAGTAGTCCGTCGGCTTTCCGCCCCGGAGGACCCGGATGATGTTCTTGGCCATGTGGCGGGCCTGACGCACCGCGTGCTGGGCGTTGGGCGGGCAGGTCGCCGTGGGGTCGGCCTCGGTGCGCGACAGGTCGGGCACCGCGGCGACGTCACCGGCGGTCCAGACGTCCGGGTGTCCCACCACCTGCAGCGCCGCCGTCGCCTGCAGCCTGCCTCGCTTGTCCGTGGGCAGGTCGGAGCTGGCGACCACCGGGTTCGCCTTCACGCCGGCGGTCCAGATGATCGTGTCGCTGTCGAACTCCGTGCCGTCGGAGAGCACGACGTGGCCGTTCTCAAACGACTTCGCCGCGGTCGACAGGTAGATCTCGATGCCGCGCTTCTCCAGCTGCTCGGCCGTCCAGACACCGAGCGTCTCACGCACCTCGGGGAGGATGCGTCCGGCCGCCTCCACGAGCACCCACCGGATGTCCTCCGGCTTGATGTTCTGGTAGTAGCGGCAGGCGTCGCGAGTCATGTCCTCCAGCTCGGCCAGCGCCTCGATACCCGCGAACCCGCCGCCGACGACGGTGAACGTGAGCAGCCGCTTGCGCAGCTCGGGGTCGAGGGTGCTCGCGGCCTCGTCCAGCTTCGTGAGGACGTGGTTGCGCAGGTAGGTGGCCTCGCCGATGGTCTTGAGGGAGATTCCGTGCTCGGCAAGGCCGGGGATCGGCAGCAGTCGGGCAACGGAACCGAGCGCCACTACGAGGATGTCGTAGTTGAGCTGCTCGATGTGGCCGTCGGGAGCCTCCACCGTGACGGTCTTGTTGGCGTGCTCGATGGAGGTCACGCGCGCGGAGAGGATGTGGCAGCGCCGGAGCACCCTACGCAGCGGCACGACCACGTGGCGTGGCTCGATGGACCCGGCAGCCGCCTCCGGCAGGAAGGGCTGGTAGGTCATGTGCGGCTGCGGGTCGACGACGGTCACGGACGCCTCGTTGGCTCGCAGCTTCTTCTGCAGCCCGAGGGCCGTGTACAAGCCGACGTATCCGCCACCGAGGATCAGGATCCGCGTCGGTTCCGACTTGACTGCCATGTCCTCATAGTCGCACTGCCATATAGCGAGTGTTAGATACCCCTCCTCGGCTGTGACCAGCGTCGCCACGCTACCCAAACGATTCAGTCGACGCCCGAGTGCGACGCCCCCGACGGGCACTTTTGGTCACCGGATTGCCACCGTGAGTGCGAGATTGTCGGCCCCCGGCACTACAACCACACCCATGCACTCGCCGAAACGAACGTTCCCGGACCCGCCGTACTACGCAGTGATCTTCACCTCACGGCTCACCAACGGCACCCACGACTACGGCGACGTGGCCGAGCGGATGACGCGGCTCGCAGCGCAACAGCCCGGTTTCCTCGGTGATACGAGGAGTTCGAGGTCCACGTCGCCGAGGTGAAACGCCATTACGGCTTCCGCCGCTCCCCCGAGGCCTCAGCCGAGCCCGGCCAGTGACGCGGCTTCCGACAGCACCGACCGCAGCATGGCCGGCGTCAACTTGCCGGTGAATGTGTTCTGCTGCGACACGTGGTAGCAGCCGAGCAGGTGCAGCGGCGGCGATCCGTCGAGGGTGACATGAACGCCGTGGCCGAACTTCGGCCTCGGCCGTGGGAGCGTCCACCCGGCTTCGGCGAGCACGGGCAACAAGGCCTGCCAGCCGAACGCCCCCAGCACGACCACCGCCTTCAGCGTCGGACGTAGCAGCGCGAGTTCATCGGCCAACCAGTGGCGGCACGTGTCGCGTTCGGCGGGCGTCGGCTTGTTCGCGGGCGGTGCGCAATGCACGGGCGCCGTGATGCGGGTGCCCCGCAGGGTGAGGCCGTCGTCGCGGTGCGTCGCCGTGGGCTGCGAGGCGAGACCGACGTCGTAGAGCGCGCGGTAGAGGACGTCTCCGGAGCGGTCGCCCGTGAACATGCGGCCCGTACGGTTCCCGCCGTGCGCGGCCGGCGCGAGCCCCACGATGACCAGGGCCGCGTCGTCGGGCCCGAAACCGGGTACGGGACGCCCCCAGTAGGTCTGGTCGGCGAACGCGGCACGCTTCGTTCTCGCCACGTGCTCACGCCACTCCACGAGGCGAGGGCACGCGCGGCACCGGCTGACGGCGGCATCGAGCTGGGCCAACGACTTCCACGAGACACTCACCGAACCATTGTCCCGTGACATACGTTGGTCGCATGCCAGACAAGATCAGCGAGGACGCGCGAACCTCCTCGGACGCCAAGGACTCCAAGCCCGCCGAACCGCGCGACGACGTGGTCACCACCCACCACACCCTGTCGCTCGGCGACCGGGAGCTCTCCTACACCGCCAGCACGGGCCGCATCGTGCTCCGCAAGGAAGTGCTCAAGGACGGCACCTTCGACGGGCACAAGCCCAAGGCCGAGGTGTTCCTCACGTCGTACACGCTCGACGGCGCGGAGCCGAGCTCCCGTCCGGTGACGTTCGCGTTCAACGGCGGCCCCGGCTCGTCCAGCATCTGGCTGCACATGGGCCTGTTCGGGCCGCGTCGCGTGGTCTCGGGCGACGTCGACACCCCCGAGCCGCCGCCGTACCGGCTGGTGGACAACACCGAGACGCTGCTCGCGCACACCGACCTCGTGTTCATCGACCCCGTGTCCACGGGCTACTCGCGCACCGTCGAGGGCGAGAAGCCGAAGGAGTACCACGGTTTCACGCCCGACGTGGAGGCCGTGGGCGAGGTGATCCGCCTGTGGACGTCGCGTAACCAGCGGTGGCTGTCCCCGAAGTTCGTGGCGGGCGAGTCGTACGGCACCGTGCGTGCCGCCGCGCTGGCCTCTCACCTCCAGCAGCGGCACGGGCTCTACCTGAACGGTCTGCTGCTGATCTCGTCCGTGTTGGACATGGGCACGGTGATGTTCAACGAGGGCAATGACCTGCCCTACTCGCTGTACGTGCCGACGTATGCGGCCATCGCGCACTACCACGGCAAGCACGGCGACCGCCCGTTGGACGAGGTGCTGGCCGAGGCGGAGGAGTTCGCCTCGCGTGATCTGCCGTGGGCTCTGGCACGCGGTTCCCGACTGTCGGAGGAGGAACGCGCCGACATTGTCTCACGGCTCGCCCGACTCACCGGACTCTCCGAGTCCTATGTAGACCGAGTTGACCTTCGCATCGAGCACGTGCGCTTCTTCACCGAGCTGCTGCGTGATCGAGGGCTGACCACGGGCCGCATGGACGGCCGGTTCACCACGTGGGAACCCGACGGCGGACGCGAGAACATGAGCGACGACGCGTCGATCTCCCGCATCATCGGCGCGTACTCGGCGGCGTTCAACCACTACGTGCGCGCCGAACTCGGCTACGCCAACGATCTTCCGTACGAGATCCTGTCGCTCGACGTCAACCGGGAATGGTCCTATTCGGACTTCGAGGGGCGGCCGATCTCCGTGGTGGAGGACCTGTCGTCGGCCATGCGGGCCAATCCGCACCTGAAGGTCCACGTCGCGTTCGGCTACTACGACGGCGCCACGCCGCACTACGCCGCCGAACACGTCCTCGCACAGCTCCGGATTCCTCGCGAGCTGCGGAGCAACATCGACACCGCTTACTACCCGGCGGGCCACATGATGTACGTCCACGAGCCTTCGCGGATCCAGCAGTCGCGTGACCTGGCGGAGTTCATCGTGAACAGCTCGAACCGATAGCGGATGCCCCGACGGCGGTCGGTGGTGGTGAAACACACCGATGTGGAGCCCTCACCACCACCGACGCGTCCTCGGCAACCTGTGTGTCGTCCTTGCGGAACGCCGGAGACCTCGCCCGTGAAGTGTGTTTCGGGTGTTCGTCCCTACCAGGGTTCCCCTTTCCGGCACGCCGCCGACCAACGCCTCCCCGGTGTACGGGAAGTGCGGACACCCGTGCGTAGCCTGCGGACACGCGTACGGGAAGTGCGGACACGCGTGCGCAGGCTGCGTCAGGCCAGGGAGAGCGCTATGCCGTCCAGGATGTCGTGTTCGCTCACCACCAGCGAGTCGGCGGGCCCGCCTCGCTGGGCGATCTGCTCGGCGAGCACCCGCACGATCAGGCCACCACCGCCGATGACGTCCACCCTGCCGGGGTGGATGACGGGATTCGCCGCGCGCGTGGCGTGGTCGGAGGCCAGCAGATCGGCCACCACGGTTTCCACATCGGCACGGGAGAGCGTCGACAGGTGCGTGCGCTCCGAGTCGTACTCGGGCAGCTTCTGGGCGATCGCCGACAACGTCGTGACGGTGCCCGCGACGCCGATCCAGCGGTTCGCCTTCGACACGTCCACGGCCTCGAACGCGGGCTCCAACGTGGAAGCGATCAGCTCCTCGGCCTCGGCGATCTGCTCGGCCGTGGGCGGGTCCGACCGCAGTACGCGTTCGGTGAGCCGCACACACCCGATGTCCACCGACTTCGCCGCCCACACGTCGGCCTCGCGGCCGTCCCACGCGCCGAGCACCAGCTCGGTGGAGCCGCCACCGATGTCCACCACCAGGAAGGGACCGTCCTCGTAGTCCTGTTCGCCCACCGCCCCGGCGAACGACAGGCGAGCCTCCTCGTCCCCGGTGATCACCTCGGCCTCGGTGCCGAGCAACTGCTTCGTCATCGAGAAGAACTCGTCGCGATTGCTCGCGTCACGGGTGGCCGAGGTGGCGACCATGCGCAACCGCTCGACTCCCTTGCGCCGCGCCGCGACCGCGTACGCCTTGAGCGCCTCCCGCGTGCGTTCCAGCGCCTCGGGCGCGAGCCGCCCCGTGGCGTCGACGCCCTGGCCGAGCCGCACGATACGCATCTCACGGTGAAGGTCCCGAAGGTCGACGCTTCCGTCGTGCCGGTGCGTCAGCTCGGCGACGAGCAGTCGGATGGAGTTGGTCCCGCAGTCGATGGCAGCTACGCGTGGCATGCCAGCAACCCTAATCCTCGTCCGACTCCTTCGTTCCTTGCGTCGGCTCCGGCGTCGTGGGGGCCTCCTCCGGGTCCTCCTCGTCCTCGCACGAAGGCTCGGTGGGGTCTTCCTCGGTGGAGGAACCGGTGCCGTCGGCACGCGGCTCGGAGGACGAAGACATGCTCGGCTTCGACGTCTCCTCCGGGGTCTCCCCTTCCTCGGGCTTGTTCGAGTCCTCGTCCGGTTCGCAACCGGGGTCGGTCGGCTCCTCCGACTCCGGCGGCTCGGTCGGATCGCCCGTCTCCGGGGGCTCGGTCGGGTCGCCCGTCTCCGGGGGATCAGTGGGGTCACCCGTCTCCGGCGGGTCGGACGGCTCCCCAGTCTCCGGCGGATCAGTGGGGTCACCCGTCTCCGGCGGATCAGTCGGCTCCCCAGTCCCCGGGGGATCGGTCGGCTCCTCCGACTCCGGCGGCTCGGCCGGGTCACTCGACTCCGGCGGCTCGGCCGGGTCACTCGACTCCGGCGGCGACGTGGGGGAGTCGGTGTCGTCCGGCTTCTCGGGCTCGGTCACCTCGCCGGGCAGTGTCGGCGCGGGCGGCGACGGCTGCGTCGGCTCGTCCGGCTTCGGCCCGCCCGACGGCAACTGAGCCCCGGAGGACACGTCGTGTCCCGAGCCCACGCCGTGGGCGAGCAGGGTCTCCGGCACGGCAGCGGGCAGCTCGCTGTCGGGCAGCGTGAGCACACCATTGCGGTACGCCTTGGCCCAACGGATCACCGCGTCCACGTACGCCCACGAGTTGTTGTAGCGGTAGATGGCGGTACGAAGCTGCTGGGAGTCCGACAGGTCGAGGCCGCCGGAGCAGAGGTAACGTCCGGCCGCGAGCGCGGCGTCGTGGATGTTGTTGGGATCGGCGACCCCGTCGCCGTTGCCGTCGGCGGCGTACCGGGCCCAGGTCGACGGGATGAACTGCATGGGGCCGACCGCGCGGTCCCACGTGGTGTCCCCGTCGTACCGGCCCCCGTCGGTGTCGGGGATCGCGGCCACGTCACCCTGACCGTCGAGCACCGGCCCGAGTATGGGTTCGAGCGTGTCACCGGCCGTGTCGACATAGCCGCCACGAGCGTGGTTCGACTCGATGCGCCCGATGCTGGCGAGCAACGCCCAGTCGATGTTGCATCCCGGATACTCGGCGGCGACCCGCGCGGCGGCCTTCTTGTAGGCGGCGAGCACCGACTCCGGGATACCGAACGATCCCGAGGACGGTTCCTCCTCCTCGGGGACTTGCAGTTCCTCGGGAAGCACCGAGTCGGGCAGGCTGCCGTCCACCGACATCGGGCTCAGCTCGGGAGAGCTACCGCCCAGAAGCGGTGCGGCCGTGGTCCGGTCCTCCGCAAGACCGAACAGGCGCGCGGTGCTGTCGCTGACGACGAGAGCGGGAAGTATGGCCAGGGAACCGCTGAGTACCGCGATCGTGGCCTTGCGTCCGATGCCGGATCGTCCGACCGCGCCCGTCCCTCCGCCAGCTCCCAAGATCGAACCCTCCCACCGACCACACGAGTCGTTTCGAGGCACAGCCTGCCGCAAACCCTGTGGACGTTTCACCCTCTTGGGAGGAGATCAAACGCTGATTACCCCGGTTGGACTAGCGTGACTGCGCGCAATCACCGAGCGGCCACCCGTCCTCGCGCAACAAGCGAAGCGTTTCGTCACCGAATGGGTTCACGCCAATACCGCACGCGAGGGTGTGCGCGAGGTGGACGTGCAGGCACTTGACCCGCGTCGGCATCCCACCCGCGGTCACCTGGTGGCCCAGCGACTCGATGGCGTCGCGCTGCGCGAGATACGACTCGTGCGCCTGCCGGTACGCCTCCGCGAGTTCGGGGTCCTCGGCAAGACGCGCGGTCATCTCCCGCATGATCCCGGAGGCCTCCAGCCTGCCCACCATCGACGTCAGCGTGGGGCACGTCAGGTAGTACAAGGTGGGGAACGGGGTGCCGTCCTCGAGGCGAGGGTTGGTCTGCACCACGGAGGGATGGCCGCTGGGGCAGCGAGCCGCGATCGCGCGCAGTGCGCGAGGCGGCCTGCCCAACTGCTGCCTGATGACCTCGCGGTCAGTGTCGGTCACCGGCTCGAACTCGATGGGACTCACCTCTCCGTAACGCTGTTCCACAACATCTCGTACCACGGCTCCGGCTCGACGGAGCGTTCGTCGGTGCCGGAACCCTGCCGCGCCCGGCTGTCGGGGAACTGCACGATGTACGGCGTCTCCCCCGGCATCACGTAGCGCAGCCTGCGGCGTGCCTCCGCCTCCACCTGCGCGGGGTCCTGCAGTTCGGCACGTCGCTTCTCCAGGCGGTCGACCTCGGCCTCCAGCTCCGCGACCTCGCGTTCCTGCGCGGCCACGTTCGCCCGCTGCGCCAGGTACGTGCGCAGCGGGACGGCGATGGTGAAGGCCAACGCGCACACCACGATGGCCACGAGCGCGGCCCGTCGGGTGGTGGACAGGCCGAGTGCCTTGGCGGCGTCGGCCACCCGGCCCGCTCCGAGACGCCGCAGCCGGGCGACCCGGCGTTCCTTGCGTACTCCGCGGGGGCGGCGGGGGACGGAGCGATCTCCCTTTCCCCCACCGCGCCTGCTCCGAGACCTGCCCCGCTCGGCCACGCCCGCTCAGCTCTCCGGGTTGAACCTCGGGAAGGCGAGGTCACCCGCGTACCGCGCGGCGTCGGCGAGCGTCTCCTCGATCCGCAGGAGCTGGTTGTACTTGGCGACGCGCTCGCTTCGGGCGGGAGCACCGGTCTTGATCTGTCCGACGCCGGTCGCGACGGCGAGGTCGGCGATCGTGGTGTCCTCGGTCTCGCCGGAGCGGTGGCTCATCATCGACTTGTAGCCGCAGGAGGTCGCGAGCTGCACCGCGTCGAGCGTCTCGGACAGGGTGCCGATCTGGTTCACCTTCACCAGCAGCGCGTTGGCCGCGCCACGGGAGATGCCCTCCTCGAGCCGGTCGGGGTTGGTGACGAACAGGTCGTCGCCCACGAGCTGCACCCGCTCACCGAGGTCCGAGGTCAGCCGCACCCAGCCGTCCCAGTCGTCCTCCGCCAGCGGGTCCTCGATCGACACCAATGGGTAGGCGTCGAGCAGCTCGGTGTAGTAGGAGGCCATCTCCTCGGCAGTGCGCTTGCTGCCCTCGAAGGAGTAGGTGCCGTCGGAGAAGAACTCCGTCGCGGCGACGTCGAGAGCCAGCGCGATGTCCCGCCCCGGCCGGTACCCGGCCTTCTCGATGGCGGCGAGGATCAGATCCAGCGCCTCGCGGTTGTTGGGCAGGCTGGGGGCGAATCCGCCCTCGTCCCCGAGGCCCGTGGCCAGCCCCTTGCTCTTCAGCACCGACTTCAGCGCGTGGTAGGTCTCGGCGCCCCACCGCAGCGCCTCACGGAACGACTCGGCGCCGATCGGCGCGATCATGAACTCCTGGATGTCCACATCGGTGTCGGCGTGCGCGCCGCCGTTCAGGATGTTCATCATCGGCACGGGCAGCACGTGCGCGTTCGGCCCGCCGAGGTAGCGGAACAGCTCCAGTTCGGCGGAGTCGGCCGCCGCCTTGGCCACGGCCAGCGACACCCCGAGGATCGCGTTCGCGCCGAGCCTGCTCTTGTCGGGAGTGCCGTCGAGGTCGAGCAGCTTCTGGTCGACAATGCGCTGCTCGACGGCCTCCACGCCCGTCAGGGCCGGTCCGATCTCGTCGCACACGGCCGCGACCGCCCGCTCGACGCCCTTGCCGTTGTAACGCTTCGTGTCACCGTCACGCAGCTCCACGGCCTCGTGCTCGCCCGTGGACGCACCCGAGGGCACCGCGGCCCTCGCCAGCGTGCCGTCATCAAGGGCGACCTCGACCTCGACCGTGGGGTTGCCACGCGAGTCCAGAATCTCCCGCGCGCCTACCTGCTCGATAACCGCCACACTCAGCTCCTCATCCGGTTGTCGCCACTGCATGGGCCTCGCGGACACACCACGCCCTCGCGGCGCGGCCGACGGTTTCAGCCTAGCCGTCCGCGGCGCCGGGACGGAGCCAGGCCGACCCCCGCGGGATCGTCAGCCCAGGTCGGAGTCACTTCCCGCCCCGCTCTCCGAGGCGGCGCCGTTCGTGCCGGCCTGCCCGTCGGAGGCGTCGTCGGCGCGGATCTCCTGCCAACCCACCGGCAGGTCGACGGTGTCGGAGATGCGCTGCCAGAACGTCCAGCTGTTGCCGCCGACGTCCTGCACCGTGAACAGCCGCGCACCGTAGGGCTGGTCCTGCGGGGTGGTGAGTTCCACGGACTCGCCCACCGCCTCCCGCACCCGCTCGTACTGGGCGTCGACGTCGTCCACGTACACGACGTTGAGCTGCCCGACCGGCCCGTCGACACCCTTGGCCTCCCAGTAGGTGGAGTCGACGGCGGTCACCTGCACCTCCGCGTCGCCCGCCAGCAGGGTGGCCTGGAACACCTCGCCCGCGGCATCGACGTAACGCACCTTCTCGCGGAAGCCGAACACCCGTGTCAGCCACTCCACGGCCTCGGTGGCGTCGGTGTAGTACAGGTACGGCGCGAGGCCGAGATACCTCGGGACTTCGTCGCTCATGACGTGCAAGTCCACCACATCGGGGTTTCGGGGTTTCACTCCCCCGTCGGATCGCCTCCGTGTCCCCTCGCGGCCGGGTGGGCGGCGAGCAGCACGAAAGAGCCCGAACAACACCGTTTCGAGACGAAAAAGAGGGTCGGCAGACCGCGCTCACGCGGGTACCGTCGATTGACGATGGATGACGAAGCACCCTCGCCTCAGCTTCCCGGAGCGTCCTCCGGGAACGATCGGCTGGCGGCCTTCCGCCGGGCCGAGGAACTGGTGCGTCGGCGCCCACTCGAAGCACTCAAGGTGCTCCAGCCGTTACTCGACTCCGACGCCGACAAGCCGAGCGTGCAGCTGCTCGCGGGTCGGGCGTACTTCCACTCGGCGCAGTTGAGACGTGCCGAACGCGCGTTGAACCGGGTCCTGGAGCTCGACCCGTCCGACCACTACGCGCGATTCGTCCTCGGTCGCACGTTGCAGCGGCTCGGCAGGATGGTGGAAGCCCTGGCCCAGCTCCGCATGGCCACCGCGATGAACCCGGTCCCGGAGTACCAGGACGCGCTCGGGCAGGTGGCGGCGCGAGTGGCGTTGGACCGCAAGGGCTAGGCGGCCGGCGTCAGCCGCGCGGCCAGAACCGGCGCCAACCGTCGGCGTCGAGCGTGGCGGGGTCGACGCCGTGCTCCCGCGCGGCGCGCTCGGCGGCCCGGACCTTCGCCGCGAACTCCTTCGCCGTGGCGCGCAAGGCGCCCTCCGGGTCCACCCCCGCCCGCCGCGCCGCGGCGGCGATGCGGAACAGCTTCGCGCCCTCGTCGGAACCCGACGGAAACAGGTCGAACGGCAGCCCGCGCCGTCCGGTGCGTTGACCGAGTTTGCCCGCCAACGCCGTCGCGGGCTGGCCGAGGGGCACGCCGTCGATGACGGAGTCGCGTCGTTTCTCGACCTGCTTGAGCTGTTCCCAGCGTTGTTGCTGGTGTTCCGGGGTGTGCACCTGCTCGGCGCCGGTGAACACGTGAGGGTGGCGATTGACGAGCTTGGTGACGAGCCCGTCGGCGACCTCGTCGATGTCGAACGGGTCGGTGTCGTGCTCGGCGGCGACACGGGCGTGGAACAGCACCTGGAGCAACACGTCGCCGAGCTCCTCACGCATCGCCGTGCGGTCGCCCTCCTCGATCGCGTCGAGGAGCTCGTAGGTCTCCTCCACGAGGTACTGCAGCAGCGATTCGTGGGTCTGCGCGGCGTCCCAGGGGCAGCCGCCCGGAGAACGCAGCCGGTCCATGACCTCGGCGGCCCGCACGAGTGGAGGCACGGGCGCCTCGACGACCGTCGCTCCCCGCCGAATGAGTTCGGCCGCTCCCGGTTCGTCCGTGCTCGTGGCCACCAGCACGACCCGGGAAAGGCGCGCGAGTTCGTCGGGGTGCGGCGCCGCCTTGGCGTCGAGTGCCACCCGAGTCTCCTCGGGCAGGTCCGCCGCCGCGTAGACCGCCTCGGCCGTTCTCAACGCGGGCCACGCCGCGGCGGGCAGGGTGCCGGGCATGGCGGGCGACACCAGCACGACCGTGGCCGTCGCGGTCCCAAACGAGGTCATGGCTGCACAGTACGGGACTCCCACTGGTAGCCGACCACCTCGTCCTCACTCGGTGCCGGGGCGAGGGCCACGCTGTCCCAGACACCGAAACGCGGATTGACCTCCACGCCGAGTTCGTCGGCGATCGGCTGGAGCTGCCGCAGGCCCACCCAGTACAGCAGCCGGGAGTCGATCGGCTCGGCGGAGGGCTGCCCGGTCCCCTCCTCCACCGTGCGCTCCTTGATGAGGGCCACCAGCCAACCCACCTGCTGCTGGCTGGGCTGAAGCACGACGACGGACCCCTCCCGCGCGCCGAACACGGCGCTGATCGCGAGCTCCGGGTCCTGAGTCAACGCCTCCGACAGCGACAGGCGCTGGTCGATCACCTCGTGGCCGGATTCCCGCACGATCTCCTCGACGTTGCCGGGGTCGGCCGCGATGCGCCTGCCCAGCTCGCGCGCGGCCTCGGAGTCGGTGAGCTCGACGCTCGACTCGGTGATCTTCGCGCCGACGAAGTGGACGGTCACGCGGTCCCGGTACGCCTCGCCGAGTTCCTGGAGCAACACCTGGTCGCGCGCCACCGTGCGCACCCGCGAGGGCTCCACGGCGATGTCCTTGGCCGCGGCCTCCAGACCACCGCTGCGCTCGATGAGCGTGTCCACCTCCGTCTCGTCGACCCGCAGGTTCTCCCGCCGTTCGGCGACCGTGAGCAGCTCGTGCACGATCCTGCCGCGCACGACCTCCCGGCTGATCCGATCGACCCTGCGCTGCTGCTGGGCCTCCTGGGCCAGCGGCGAGTGGTCGAGCAGCCACTGGATCTCGGACTGCACGTCGTCGAGCGCGATCGTGCGCTCGCCGACGACGGCGGCGACGTTCACCGTGCTCGGGCCCGAACCGCACGCGGTGAGCACGAACGCGGTCACGAGGGTCAGGACGAGGCCGAAGGAACGCCGCAACGGGTGGGAGCGGCCGGAGGGGCGACGGATGGTCCGAATCACAGCGCGTACTTTCTCACACACCCCATGCGTCACCGCAAGACCACGTGACACTCGTGTGTCCGCGTATCACGCCCCGACGGCGGTGGGCTGCTTCGTCAGCGACCGGACGAACGTGGTGCACCAGTCGAGCAGGGCCTCGTCGCGCAACACCGGGGCGCCGATGCGACCGCCCGCCGGGCCCTCGGTGGGCCGGGGCACCGACACCGTGTTCGTGACGGCCTTGAACACCGCCTTCGGATACAGCCGCTTCAGCCGCACCTGTTGCGAGTCCGCCAGCTTCATCGGCGCGAACCGGATGTTGTTGCCCTGCACCGTGACCTCGGTGACCCCCGCCTCGCGACACACCTGCCGGAACGCGGCCACCGCGAGCAACCGCTCCACCGGCGCGGGCAGTCGTCCGTAGCGGTCGAGCAGTTCCTCCCGCACCGCGTCGAGCTCGGTGGCGTCCGCCGCCGCCGCGATCTTGCGGTAGGCCTCCAGCCGCAACCGCTCGCCCGGCACGTAGTCGTGGGGGATGTGCGCGTCCACCGGCAGGTCCACCCGCACCTCCGTCGGGGTGGGCTCCTCCTCGACGGCACCCGCGCCCGCGTGCTTGCGGAACACGTCCACCGCCTCGCCCACGAGCCGCACGTAGAGGTCGAACCCGACACCCGCGATGTGGCCGGACTGCTCGGCGCCGAGGATGTTGCCCGCGCCACGGATCTCCAGGTCCTTCATCGCCACCGCCATGCCGGCGCCCAGCTCGGTGTTCTGGGCGATGGTGGCGAGTCGGTCGTGCGCGGTCTCGGTCAACGGCTTGTCCGGCGGGTACAGGAAGTACGCGTAGCCGCGCTCGCGGCCCCGGCCGACCCGGCCCCGCAGCTGGTGCAGCTGCGCAAGCCCCAGCAGGTCGCCCCGCTCCACGATCAACGTGTTCGCGTTCGAGATGTCCAATCCGGTCTCGACGATCGTGGTGCACACGAGGACGTCGTACTCGCGCTCCCAGAAGCCCTGGATGATCTGTTCGAGACGGTGTTCGTTCATCTGGCCGTGCGCGGTCACCACGCGCGCCTCCGGCACGAGCTCCCGGATGTGGCGGGCCGCCTTCTCGATGGACGACACCTTGTTGTGGACGTAGAACACCTGGCCGTCGCGCAGCAGTTCCCTGCGGATGGCCGCCGCCACCTGCTTGTCGTCGTACGCGCCGACGTAGGTGAGGATCGGGTGCCGGTCCTCGGGCGGGGTGAGGATGGTGGACATCTCGCGGATGCCCGCCATGCTCATCTCCAGCGTGCGCGGGATCGGGGTCGCCGACATCGTCAGCACGTCGACGTGGGTGCGCAGCGCCTTGATGTGCTCCTTGTGCTCGACACCGAACCGCTGCTCCTCGTCGACGATCACCAGGCCCAGGTCCTTGTACCGCACCCCGGACTGCAACAGCCGGTGCGTACCGATGACGATGTCCACCTCACCGTCGGCGAGACCGTTCAACACCTGCTCGGCCTCGTTCGGGTCGGTGAACCGCGACAACCCCTTGATGGTCACGGGGAACGATCGCATGCGCTCGGAGAACGTCGCCAGGTGCTGCTGGGCGAGCAGCGTGGTGGGCACGAGCACGACGACCTGTTTGCCGTCCTGCACGGCCTTGAACGCCGCCCGCACGGCGATCTCAGTCTTGCCGTAGCCGACGTCACCGCAGATCACCCGGTCCATGGGCACCGGGCGCTCCATGTCCCGTTTGACCTCTTCGATGGCGGCGAGCTGGTCGGCGGTCTCGGTGAAGGGGAAGGCGTCCTCCAGCTCCCGTTGCCACGGCGTGTCCGGGCCGAACGCGTGGCCGGGCGCGGCCTGCCGGGCCGCGTAGAGCTGCACGAGCTCGGCGGCGATCTCCTTGACCGCCTTGCGGGCCTTGGCCTTGGTCTTCTTCCAGTCGGAGCCACCGAGCTTGTTCAGCGTGGGCAGCTCGCCACCGACGTAGCGCGACACCTCGTCGAGCTGGTCCGTCGGCACGAACAGTCGGTCGCCGGGATGCCCCCGCTTCGACGGCGCGTACTCCAGCACGAGGTACTCGCGGGTGGCTCCGCCCACCGTGCGCCGCACCATCTCGACGAACCGGCCGATGCCGTGCTGCTCGTGCACCACGTAGTCGCCCGCCTTCAGGGCGAGCGGGTCGACGGCGTTGCGCCGCCGCGACGGCATCTTGGTGTTCAGGTCCACTCGCGCCCGCCCGGCCGTGGCGCCCCGGCCGGTGATGTCCGCCTCGCTCAGCACGACGAGCGCGCTGCCCGGAACGACGAACCCGTCGGTGACACCGCCACAGGTCACCGTCACCACGCCCGGCTTCGGCTCGCCGGTCAGGCCGTCGGCCGCCAACGTCGCGGGTACCTCGGCCTCGGAGAGCTGCTCGACGGCGCGTTTCGCCGTGCCCGACCCCGCGACCACCACCACGGCGGCTCCGCCCGAGGCCGTGTGGGCACGCAGGTCGGTGGCCACCCGGTCGAGTTCCCCTCGGTACGCGGGCGCGGCCTCGATGGCCACGTGGTGGGCGTCGTGCTCACTCGTGAGCTGCGACAGCGTCCACCAGCACCGCTTGGTGTCCGTGGCGTGCGACCGGACCTCGTCGAGGTCGCGGTAGGCGGAAGCGCCGAGATCGATCGGCGTCCCGCCGCCGTCGGCCGCGCTCATCCACGACGCCTCCAGGAACTCCTGACCGGTGCGCACGAGATCGGCGGCCCTGGCGCGGATCTTCTCCGGGTCGGCGAGCACGACGTGCGTGCCCTCCGGCATGGCGTCGGTGAGGAGCTGGAGCTCGCCCTCGCACAGCACGGGGATGAGCGCCTCCATGCCCTCGCACGGGACGCCGTCGGCGAGCTTGCCGAGCATCTCGGCGAGCTGGGTGTTCGACGCGTGCTCGCGGGCCAGTTCGGCCGCTCGCGCCTTGACCTGTGGGGTCAGCAGGATCTCCCGACACGGCGGCGCGATCACCTCGGAGACCTCGCCCGGCAGCGACCGCTGGTCGGACACCGCGAAGGCACGAATCTCACTGACCTCGTCACCCCAGAACTCGATGCGGTGGGGATGCTCCGCGGTCGGACCGAACACGTCGAGGATCCCGCCGCGCACGGCGAACTCGCCGCGCTTTTCCACCATGTCGACACGGGTGTAGGCCAACTCGACGAGCCGCTGGAGCACCTCCTCGAAGTCGTTCTCCTCCCCCACCCGGAGTTCGACCGGGTGCAGGTCGCCGAGGCCGGGGGCCATGGGTTGGATCAGGCTGCGCACCGTGGCCACCACCACTCGCAGGCCACCGTGGTCCGGGCTCGCGAGTCGGCGGAGCACCTCCAGCCGCTTGCCCACCGTGTCGGCCCTCGGGGACAGCCGCTCGTGCGGCAACGTCTCCCAAGAGGGAAAGTCGGCGACCGCCTCCGCACCGAGCAGGCTGACGAGCGCGGCGGTCAGCTCGTCGGCCTGCCGCCCGGTCGGGGTGATGGCCAGGACGGGACGGTTCGCGCCCTGCTCGGCGGCCAGCGCGGCCACCACCACCTGATGCACGGCACCGGGGCCGTCGAGATCAAGGAGTGGGGCATCCGCGCGTTCCACGACGCCACGCACGGCGGGGTCGGACAGCAGGGTGGACACCAGCCCGGAGAGCGATCCGGACGACGAGCCTTTGGGCGATTCGGTCACGGACGTGTTCTTCCCCTCGACACGAGACAGACCCCTGCCCGAGGTGATGGGGACATGGGGCTTTCGTCTTTCCAGGGTACGGGTCTCGTTCGGGCGGCGATCGAACGCGCACCGGGGCAGACTGGCTCCATGCGTGTCCCCGTCCTCCGCCTCACCTGCCTCGTTCTGCTCACCGTCGCGGGCACGGCCCTCGCGGCCTGCGGAGTCGACCCCCGAAGCGACGCGTCGGGGGACCACACCACCTCGCGGGCGGCCCCGGACGGAATGACGTTGCGGGTGGAGCCGGTCGCCGAGGGGCTCGAACACCCGTGGGACGTCGGTTTCCTGCCCGACGGCGCCCTGTTGGTCACCGAACGCCCCGGTCGGCTCACGGTGGTCGACGATGCGGGCACCCACGCCGTGGAGGCCGATCTGTCCTCGGTGTACGCGAGGGGCGAGGGCGGGCTGATGGGGCTGGCCGTGCACCCCGATTTCGCCTCGTCCCGGCTGTTCACCACCTGCCAGACCCATCAGCGCGACGGCAAGGCCGTCGACGTGCGCCTGGTCACGTGGCGGCTGTCGGAGGACCGCCGCAGCGCCACCCACGTGCGGGACCTCGTCACCGGCCTGCCGATCAACGACAGCGGCAGGCACTCCGGTTGCCGCCCCACGTTCGGCGCCGACGGCAGTCTGCTGGTCGGCACGGGCGACGCCGCCGACGACCCCACGGTCCCGCAGGACCGCACCAGCCTCGGCGGCAAGGTGCTGCGCGTCGACCCGAGCACCGGCCGGGGGCTGCCCGACAACCCGTTCGCGAACTCCCGTGACGCCGACGAACGCCGCGTCTACACCTACGGCCACCGCAACGTGCAGGGTGTGGCCGTGCGTCCCGGCACGGGGGTGGTCTACACGACGGAGCACGGTCCCACCGGGTTCGATGAGGTCAACCGCATCCGCCCCGGCCACAACTACGGTTGGGACCCCTCGCGTGGCGGCTCCAACACCACGGACTACGACGAGGACGTCCCGATGACCGACCTCCAGCGGTTCCCGGACGCGGTACCCCCTTTGTGGACGTCCGGCGAGTCGGCCACGGAGGCGCCGTCCGGGGCCGCGTTCGTCTCGGGCTCGCAGTGGGGACGGCTGAACGGGGCACTCGCGGTGGTGGCGCTGCGCGGGCAGAAGTTGTTGTTGTTCCTCCTCGACGACGCGGGCGAGCGCGTGACCGAGGTGGTGCTGCCTGCGGAGTTCGACGACCGGTTCGGCCGGCTACGAGGGGTGCGCTCGGCTCCCGACGGCGCCCTGTACGTCACGACGTCGGACGGCGAGAACGACGCCGTGCTGAAGGTGACGCCGCAGCGACACTAGGTCGTCAGGAGCGTTTGAGGCGCAGCTTGGGCTTGTGTTCGAGGTGGGACAGCCCGTTCCAGGCCAGGTTCACCAGGTGCGCCGCCACCTCGTCGCGCTTGGGTTTGCGCGCGTCGAGCCACCACTGTCCCGTGAGTGCCACCATGCCGACCAGCGCCTGCGCGTACAGCGGCGCGAGCTTGTCGTCGTAGCCGCGCCGGTCGAACTCGTGTGCCAGGACGTATTCCACCTGGCTGGCGATGTCGTTGAGCAGGGTGGAGAACGTGCCCGTGGAACTTGCCACCGGCGAGTCGCGCACGAGGATGCGGAACCCGTCGTGGCAGTCCTCGACGTACTCCAGCAGCGCGACCGCGGCCTGCTCCAGCAGCTCCCTGGGATGTCCCCCGTGCAGCGTGCTGATCATGCGGTCCAGCAGCACGCGGGTCTCGCGGTCGACCACGACGGCGTAGATGCCTTCCTTGCCGCCGAAGTGCTCGTACACCACGGGCTTCGACACGTTGGCCCGGTGGGCGATCTCCTCCACCGACGTCCCGTCGAACCCTTTTTCCGCGAAAAGCGACCGTGCCACGTCGAGCAGCTGTTGTCTGCGCTCGGCGCCGGTCATACGAACACGGGTCGCCGGGCGGTTCAACTCCGACCCGGTGACCATTTCCCGTTTCGCTCGTCGTCGCGCGGCCACCGGAGCAGCCTAGCCCGGCGACCGCGAGACGTTCCCACGAGGACGGGCCCCCTCCCCGAAGGAGGGGACTACTTGCCCTCGACCGCGAGCTTCTGGAGCCGAGCGGGGGTCGGCCAGCGCACGTTGTACGCCCAGCCGAACTTCTCGAAGAGCCAGATCAGCCGCGCCGAGATGTCGATCTGACCGCGCTTGACGCCGTGCCTGGCCGAGGTCGGGTCGGCGTGGTGCAGGTTGTGCCACGACTCACCGAAGGAGAAGATCGCGAGCGGCCAGAAGTTGGCCGACCGGTCGCGGGCGGCGAACGGCCGTTCGCCGATCATGTGACAGATCGAGTTCACCGACCAGGTCACGTGGTGCAGCACGCACACTCGCACGAGTCCCGCCCAGAAGAACGCCGTCACGGCGCCCCACCACGACCAGGTGATGAGTCCGCCGAGCAGGGCGGGCAGCGCGAAGGTCAGCAGCGTCCACAGCCAGAACAGCTTGTCGACGCGCACGATGGCCTTGTCCTTGAGCAGGTCGGGCGCGAACCGGTGGGCGTTGCTGCGGTCCCGCTCGAACAACCAGCCCATGTGGGCGTGCCAGAAACCCTTCGCGATGGCCCACGGCGAGGTGCCGAACAGCCACGGCGAGTGCGGGTCGCCCTCCTTGTCGGAAAACGCGTGGTGCCGCCGGTGGTCGGCGACCCACGTGATGACCGGCCCCTGCAGGGCCATGCTGCCCGCGATGGCCATGATCACCCGCAGCCACGGCTTGGCCTTGAAGGAACCGTGGGTGAAGTGGCGGTGGAACGCCACGGTGACCCCCAGTCCCGTGAAGACGTAGAAGAAGACGAACAGTCCGACGTCGACCCACGTCAGGCCCCATCCCCAGGCGAAGGGGACGGCGGCCGCGAGGGCGACCAACGGTGCGATGACACCGAAGTAGACCGCGAACTGCACGCCTGTGGTGCGCTTGCCGTCGAGTAGCGGTTTGGGGCCTCTCGCGGGCTTCGCCGCGGAGTCGTTGAGAGTGGCCGTCATACGCTTCACTTCTTTCCACGAGGTCGGCAAGGTCACCCTTACCTACGTTGCCGTAAGTTACGGTACAGGAGGTTTCCGCGTATAGGGAGAGGTGGAACGATCGCCTAGGCCCCACGGTGAGTACCCGATTTCGCACTGGCTATCCTGACCAGGCGCAATCCGCCGTAGTGTAATTGGCAGCACTTCAGATTTTGGTTCTGACAGTCCAGGTTCGAGTCCTGGCGGCGGAGCGGAGGTACTCCTGACGTGCCAGGAGACGCCTGAACGGGGTGGGGCGGCTGCACGGGGGCAACGTGGACGACGAGCGGCATCCGGCGTTGGGTGACATGTCCGATGCCTGGGTGTTGGGTCGCGCTCGCGAACTCATCGCCGCCGTCCAGCGCACGGACCCCGCCGAACAGCTCCGCGTCACCGCAACCCTCGACGAACTGCTCGAGGAGACCCGTCGCCGCGGAGAACCCACCCTGGTCGCCCACCTGCTCCGAGCGGCGGGGCTCGCCCGCCTCGTGACCCGCGACGCGGACTCGGCGGAGCCGCTGCTCGACGAGATGCTCACGCACACCCGCCGGCACGGACTCTCCCTCCTGCGCGCCGACGCGCACGCCCTGCGGGGCAGACTGCTGGTCCTGAGGGAGCAGGAGGACGCCGCGCTCACCGAGATCGCGCGCGCCCTGGCATTGCTCGACGACATGCCCACGCCCGAGGCGCACTTCGGCAGACGCGCGTGGGACCGGATGCTGGCGTCCGCGCTCAACGACTGCTGGATCGTGTTGAACCAGCTCGGCGTGTACGAGGCGGCGGAGGAGGTCATCACCCGCGCCCACCAGGCCATCCGGGACAGCGCCGGCCCACACGAGATCACGCTGCAGTTGATGAACCGCGTGAAGATGCTGCTGGGCTGGGGGCTGCGTCTGGAACGCGTCGGCCGCACCGAGGAGGCGGGCGAGAAGTTCCGTACGGCGGCGTCCATGACGATGGCCGTGGAGGCGTCGTTCGCCGAGTCGTTGTTCCCGCGCAAGCCCGGCGTGCCCGCGGTGGAACAGGTGGGCATCCTGGCCGCGGCACTGGCGCTGGCGGCCCCGGCCGCGGCACACGTCGACCGCCTCCACAAACTCTCCAACGAGACGGGCTATCCGCACGAGCGGTTACTGGTGACCATCGCCCTCGCCCGCTGCCTGGTGGCCGACGACCGCAAGGCCGAAGCGATGCAGACGTTGCTCCGGGCCCGCGACACCGAGGCCGAGGACACGTCGCAGCCGTCGATGCGACTGAACCTTCTCCGGGAACTCACCACGCTCAGCGACGAGATCGCCGGTGAGAAGGAGCGGCGGGACGAGACCACCGCACCGGACGAGGACCCCATGCGGCTGCTCCGCGACTACGCCACGGCGCTGGAGGACGAGCTGTGGTCCATGCGCGAGTCCCAGATAGCCACGCTCAACACCCGCAGGGAGCACGAGCGCCTGTCGGCGGAACACGGCGCGATCACGCAGCAGGCCATGCAGGACCCGCTCACCGGCCTGCCCAACCGGCGGGCACTCGACGAACGGCTGCGTGCCCTCGCCAGCTCGACCTCCTCCGAGCCGCTGTCGGTGGCACTGGTGGACCTCGACGGATTCAAGGACGTCAACGACCAGCACTCGCACGCCGAGGGCGACGCGGTGCTGCGGATGGTGGCGAGCACCCTGCGTGACGCGTTACGCGCCGACGACATCGTGGCGCGCTACGGCGGCGACGAGTTCGTCATCCTGCTTCCCAAAGCGCCGATGCCCGCGGCGACCCAGGCGTTGACGCGAGCGGTGAAGGCCGTGGCGTCGCTGCCCCGACACCTCTCCCACGGCGTCACGCTGTCGGTGGGACAGGTGTGCCTGCGCGCGCAGGAGAGCGCCGAGGAGGTGTTGTCGCGCGCCGACGCCGCGATGTACCAGGCGAAGCGCCGCGGCGGCAACCAGATCGCGTCGAGCCCGTCGGGCGAGGACGGCCCCTTCCGACGTGGCGTCACCCACTCACAGGGGACCGACCCCACGGCGCACTCGAAGGACCACCCGTAGGATCGTGGGCCGTCGGACATCCCTTTCATTTGCGAGGAGCGCCGTGACCGGCCCGCTGAGCACCGTCATTCTCGCCGCGGGTGAGGGCACCCGCATGAGGTCCAAGCTCCCGAAGGTCCTGCACCCGATCGCGGGCCGGCCGCTGGTCGAGCACGCGGTCCGCGCGGCGACCGGACTCGATCCCGACCGGCTCGTCGTGGTCGTGGGGCACGGCAGGGAGGCGGTCACCGATCACCTCGCCCGGCTGGAAACCGTGCTGGGCAGGCCGGTGACGAGCGTCGTGCAGGAAAGCCGGAAGGGCACCGGACACGCCGTGTCGTGCGCGTTCGACGCGCTGCCGTCCACGACGGCGGGCACCGTCCTGGTCACCTACGGCGACGTTCCCCTGCTGGACACCGACACCCTGGCGGCCCTGCTCGCCGAACACCGGAAGCAGGGCAACGCGGTCACGGTGCTGACCGCGGTCGTGGACGACCCGACCGGTTACGGACGAATCGTGCGGGACGACTCGGGCAAGGTGGTCGGCATCGTGGAGCACAAGGACGCCGCCCCCGAGCAACTGGCGATCACCGAGATCAACTCGGGTGTCTATGCCTTCGACACGGCCGTGCTCGTGGACGCGCTGTCGCGGATCTCCGCGGACAACGCGCAGGGCGAGCTGTACCTCACCGACGTGCTCGGCATCGCGCACGGCGACGGTCGCGACGTCGGCGCGTTCCGGGTGGACGACCCGTGGCTCACCGAGGGGGTCAACGACCGGGTGCAGCTCTCGACGCTCGGCGCGGAGCTGAACCGGCGGATCGTGCGGCGCTGGCAGCGTGCCGGGGTCACGATCGTCGACCCGGCCACCACATGGCTCGACGCGGACGTCGAACTCGCTCCCGACGTGGTGCTGAGGCCCAACGTGCAGCTCCACGGCCGCACCACCGTCGGCGAGGGCGCGGAGATCGGCCCCGACACGACGCTGACCGACGTCACCGTGGGACCCCGCGCCAAGGTCGTACGCACCCACGGCAACGGCGCGATCCTCGGGGAGGGCGCGGAGGTGGGGCCGTTCGCCTACCTGCGCCCCGGCACGAAACTCGGCGAGAGCGGCAAGATCGGCACCTTCGTCGAGACCAAGAAGGCCGACATCGGCCGCGGTACCAAGGTGCCGCACCTCACGTACGTCGGTGACGCGACCATCGGCGAGTACAGCAACATCGGCGCGTCCAGCGTGTTCGTCAACTACGACGGGGTCGAGAAGCACCGCACCGTGGTGGGCTCGTACGTGCGCACCGGCTCGGACACGATGTTCGTCGCGCCGGTCACGGTGGGGGACGGCGCCTACAGTGGTGCTGGAACGGTGATTCGTCGCAACGTTCCGCCCGGTGCGCTCGCGGTGTCGGGGGCACCGCAACGCAACATCGAAGGCTGGGTGGTCAGGCGTAGGCCCGGCACACCCGCGGCGGAGGCAGCGGAGAAGGCGCTCGCCGCACAGCAGGAAACCGAAACCGACGGGAAGTCGCCAGAATGAGCCCGAAATCCGGCACGCCGAAGAAGAACCTGATGCTCTTCGCCGGCCGTTCGCACGTCGAACTCGCCGAAGAGGTCGCGAAGCACCTCAACGTGACGATCACCCCGCAGACACTGCACAGTTTCGCCAACGGCGAGATCTACGTCCGCTTCCAGGAGTCCGTCCGCGGCACGGACGCGTTCGTCCTCCAGAGCTTCTCCCCGCCGATCAACGAGTGGATCATGGAGCAGCTCATCATGGTGGACGCGCTCAAGCGCGGCAGCGCCAAGCGCATCACCGCGATCGTGCCGTTCTACCCGTACTCGCGGCAGGACAAGAAGCACAAGGGACGCGAGCCGATCTCGGCGCGGCTCATCGCCGACCTGTTCAAGACCGCGGGCGCCGACCGCATCCTGACGGTCGACCTGCACACGGCACAGATCCAGGGCTTCTTCGACGGGCCGGTGGATCACCTGCACGGCCAGAACGTGCTCGCGAAGTACATCAACGACAACTACGGCGACGAGGACATCGCCGTCGTCTCGCCGGACTCGGGTCGCGTGCGCCTGGCCGAGAAGTGGGCGCAGCAGCTCGGCGACCGACCGATCGCCTTCATCCACAAGACGCGCGACCCCGACAAGCCCAACCAGGCCGTGGCCAACCGGGTCGTCGGTGACGTCAAGGGCAAGTTGTGCGTGTTGATCGACGACATGATCGACACGGGCGGCACCATCACGAAGGCCGCCGACGCGCTCAAGGACGCGGGTGCCGGGGACGTCGTGATCGCCTCCACGCACGGCATCCTGTCCGACCCGGCCACCGAACGGCTCTCCAAGGCTCCGGTCAGGGAGGTCGTCGTCACCAACACTCTCCCCATCCCCGAGGAGAAGCGCTTCCCGAAGCTCACGGTGTTGTCGATCGCGCCGCTGCTCGCCCGCGCCATCCAGGAGGTCTTCGAGGACGGCTCCGTGACGAGCCTCTTCGACGGCAGCGCGTGAGCCGACCCGACACCGGCGTCACTTTCCCGAAGGCCACCGTCCTCCCGGCGGTGGCCTTCGGGCTTTTCGCCCACGGTCGGTAACCGCCGGGTGCTGTGAATGGGTGGAAAACGGGTGGCCTAAACTGTAGCGGTTGTCTCGGCGAGGTGGGTGCCACGAGACGTCGTCGGCGCCCGACGTGATCGACGCGGCGGCTTCGAGGCCCTCGTACGCGCACGTCTGTGGACTCGCCGCCGGACAGCCGACAAGCAACGATCTCGATTCCACCACAAGGAGTGCATCCCCGTGTCCGAGGTACGTCTGACGGTCGAACCACGCACCGAGTTCGGCAAGGGCGCCGCGCGCCGCACCCGTCGCGCGGGCAAGATTCCCGCGGTGCTCTACGGCCACGGCGTTGACCCGCGGCACCTGGCACTGCCTGCCATCGAGTTCGCCCGCGTGATCCGCGAGAACGGCCAGAACGCGGTCATCACGCTGGACATCAAGGGCTCCGACGGCGCTGAGGCCACGCAGCAGCTCGCGCTCACCAAGACCGTGACCGTGCACCCGCTCAAGAACTACATCGAGCACGTCGACCTCCTCGTCGTCCAGCGCGGCGAGAAGGTGACCGTCGACATCCCGGTCGTTCTCACCGGACAGGCCGGCCCCGGCACCCTGGTGACGCAGGAGCTGGACACCGTCCAGGTCGAGGCCGAGGCGACGCACCTGCCGGAGCAGCTCGAGGTGTCGATCGACGGCGCCGAGGCCGGCACGCAGATCACCGCCTCCCAGGTCTCGCTGCCGAAGGACGCGACCCTGGTGACCGACCCCGAGGCCATCGTCGTCGTCGTGGCCGAGTCTCCGAGCGAGGCCGCCATGGAGGCCACGGTGGACGCCGAGGGTGCCGGCGTGGTCGAGGACAAGCCCGCGGCTTCCGAGGGCGAGTGAGCCTTCCCGCGAGGACATGACCGTGACGCACGATCTGCCGGGGGCCGGCGAGCAGGTGCTGCTCGTCGGCCTCGGCAATCCCGGACCGCGTTACGCGGGCAACCGACACAACGTCGGCTTCCTCGTCCTGGACGAGATCGCCGACCGCATCGGCGGCCGGTTCAAGGCGCACAAGGGTGGCGCCGAGGTGTGCGAAGGTCGGCTCGCGGGTCGCCGGGTCGTGCTCGCCAAGCCCCGGTCGTTCATGAACCTCTCGGGCGGCCCCGTCTCGGGCACGGCGCGCTTCTTCAAGATCGGCCCCGAGGGCATCGTGGTGATCCACGACGAGCTGGACCTGCCGTACGGGGCGATCCGGCTGAAGTTCGGCGGCGGCGCGGGAGGCCATAACGGACTCCGCTCCATCACCAAGTCCCTCGGCACCCAGGACTACTTCCGCGTCCGCTTCGGCATCGACCGGCCGCCGGGCCGCATGGACCCGGCCGATTACGTTCTCAAGGACTTCTCCACCCCCGAGCGGCGGGAACTGGCGTTGAACATCGGCCTTTGCGCCGACGCGGTCGAGACCCTGATCGACAAGGGACTGACCGCCGCGCAGAACGCGTTCCACGGCCGCTGATCAAGAGTCCACAACGGACTTCGCGTCACCCCGTCGGGTGTTCACCACCACCCGACGGGGTCATACTCCGTTCAGTCAGGTTTCCGGGCCTACTCCCCGTGGCTAGGCCGTTGCGCACAGCGACGACTTCGAGCCGAGAGAGGTCCTATGCCGTTCACCGCAGACGACGTTCACGAGATCCAGTTCGACAACGCGCCGTTCGGCCGCCGCGGTTACTCCAAAACGGAGGTCGACTCCTTCGTCCACCGCATCGCGGAGACGCTGGCGGGCCGGGACGACGTCACCGCCGCCGAGGTGCACCACGTCCAGTTCGGACGGCCGCTGTTGGGTCGGCGCGGATACGACGAACAGCAGGTGGACGAGTTCCTCGACGAGGTGGAACGGCAACTTGCCGCCGAGAGCGAGCTGCGGCGATCCACCACCGCGGTGGAGGTTCACGACCGCTGATGAACATCACCGCAGAGGACGTCGACAAAGCCTGGTTCCCGCCCGCGCCGTGGGGCACCCGCGGCTACAACCGCATGCAGGTCGACGCGTTCCTCAGCCGCGTCGCGGCCACTTTGGAGGGCCACGACAACGTGACGGCGGAGGACGTGCACAAGGTCGCCTTCACCCTGTGTCCACTCACCCGTCGCATGGTGGGCTACGACCCCGCCGCGGTCGACTCGTTCTTGCGGCTGGTGGAGGCGACACTCGCGGCTCGGGAATCAGCCGCGATGTCGACCCCCTACCTCGCCACCGCCATCGACCACAGTCACGCCCGAGTGCCCCTGTGGCGCAAGCTGGTGTGAGGACGTCAGGCCCGTGAGTCGATGAGCTCCCGGTACTGCGTCGCGGTGGCCGCGCGCTTCACCTTGCCCGACGGCGTCTTGGGCAGGCTTCCCTTCGGCAGCACCACGACCGAGTAGGGACGCGCGTCCACGGCGTCGCGGACCCGCGCCGCGACCTCCTTCGCCAGCCGGTGCTCGGCGTCGGCATCACCAGCCACAGTGGACTCCAACACGACGGCGAACCGCTCACGGCGCGTTCCCGCGTCGATGCGCACCGCCACGGCGTTGCCCGCCCTGACTCCGTCGACGGAGCCCGCGGCCCGTTCGATGTCGGTGGGGTACACGTTGCGGCCACCGAGGATGATGACGTCCTTCTTCCTGCCGCAGATGACGATCTGACCGTCCACGAGGTACCCGACGTCGCCGGTGGGGAACCAGCCGTCGGCGTCCCGTGTGTCGAGCGGACCGTCCACGGTGAGGTACCCCGGTGACATCGCCTCACCACGGAGCTGGATCTCGCCGACCTCACGTTCGGCGCGTACCTCGCCGTCCTCGCCGACGATCCGGACCTCCAGGCCAGCCAACGGACGACCGAGCACGGCGAACCGCCGCACCTCGTCGGTGTCGTAGCGGGGGTCGTCCGCGGGCACGGCCACGGCCCGGTTCTCGGCCTCCAGCGGCCCCGCCTCGACGACGTCCACGGTGAGACCGGTGAACAGCGGCGCGAACGACACCGCGAGCGTGGCCTCGGCGAGACCGTACGCGGGGAACACACACTCGGCCGGCATGCCGAACCGCTTGCCCGCGTCGGTGAACGTGCGAACGGCGGTGGGATCGATGGGCTCGGCGCCGTTGAGCGCGATGCGCAGCTTCGACAAGTCGTAGGCGTTGTCGTCGTCGACCTTGGCAAGCCTGCGGCCCACGATGGCGTACGCGAAGTTCGGCGCCGCCGTGGTGGTTCCCCCGTACTTGCTGATCAGCTCCGGCCACACGAGCGGACCGCTGAGGAAGTCCATCGGGGTGATCTTGACGAGTTCCACGCCGAACGTCATGGGAACGGTCAGGAACCCGACCATGCCCATGTCGTGGAACAGCGGGAGCCACGACACCATGACGTCGGTGTCGAAGTCGAACTCCGCGCGCTCCACCATCGCGGTGATGTTGGAGAACAGGTTGCCGTGGGTGATCTTCACGGCCTTCGGGTCCGCCGTGGACCCACTGGTGAGCTGCAGGAGCGCCAGCGAGTCCTCCCCCGTGGGGACGGGCTCGGCCAGCGGCTCGGCCTTGAGCAGGTCGCCGATCGAACGGTAGGCGATGCCGTGCTGGTCGAGGACGGCGGCAAGACCGTCGAACGGCTCGCCGAGCGCCACCAGGGACGAGCCGATCATCCGCAGCACACGAAGCGTGTCCTCGGCCCACTTCTCCAGGTCGGTGCGCGCGGTGGGCTGGTGCAGCATCGTGACGCTGCCGCCCGCGAGCCACACCCCCTGCACCGTCGGCGCGATGAGCTCGGGAGCGCCGGCCAACACCGCCACGGCACCGCCGGGTTCGAGTCCCGCACCGACGAGGCCGCCGGCGATACGGCGAGCACGCTGGTGCACCTCGAACCATGTTCTGCGCACGGGCTCTCGGGGTTCTCCGGTGACCATCCCGCGCTCTCGCCCACCCGCGTGCGCGGTGGTGACCATCGTGTCCACGAACCGACTCATGAGTAAACTTTAACCTCGCTCACTTTCACTCCAGCGCCTCGGATGTCTCCAGCCAGCGCTGTTCGAGTTCTTCCTTCTCCGCGAGCACGGCCTTGAGTTCGCCGTTCAACTCCATGAGTCGCTCGGGATCGGTCGCCGCCGCGGCCAGCGCCTCGTGCAACCGCGCCTCGCGCTCCTGTACCGCGTCCAGCTTTCGTTCCAATTTGGCCAGTTCCTTCGTCGCGGCACGCCACTCGGCCGCGCTCAGCTTCGGCTCCGCGGCGGGCTCGGCCTTCGCCGGCTTCCCGGTGTCGCGGGCGTCGCGTTTACGGGCGCGTTCGGCCCTGGTCTCCAGGTACTCGTCGATCCCGCCGGGAAGGTGCGTGACCCGGCCGTCGCCGAACAGGGCCACGACGCTGTCGCACACGCGCTCGACGAGATAACGGTCGTGCGACACCACGACGAGCGTGCCCGGCCACGAGTCGAGCAGGTCCTCCAGTTGCTGAAGGGTGTCGATGTCGAGGTCGTTGGTGGGCTCGTCGAGCAGCAGCACGTTGGGTTCGGCCATGAGCAGTCGCACGAGCTGCAACCGGCGTCGCTCACCACCGGAGAGGTCCTCGACGGGCGTCCACTGTCGGGCCCGACCGAACCCGAGCCGCTCGGCGAGCTGGGAGGCGGACAATTCGTGCTTGCCCAGCGTGACCCTGGAGGCGACCTTCTCGACGGCTTCGAGCACCCTCAGCTCACCCGGCAGGTCGTCGAGCTCCTGCTTCAGGTGGGCCAGGCGCACCGTCTTGCCCTCGATCCGCCTGCCCGCCTCCGGGGCGGCCTGTCCGGCCAGCAACCGCAACAGCGTGGTCTTGCCCGACCCGTTCACGCCGACGACGCCGATCCGGTCGCCGGGGCCGATCCGCCAGGTGACGTTGTCGAGCACCGTGTGCTCCCCCGCCTTGAGCGTGACGTCCTCCAGCTCCAGGACGGTCTTGCCCAGTCGGCGCTTGGCGAACGTCATCAGCTCCACCGAGTCCCTCGGCTCGGGCACCCCCGAGATCAGGGCCTCGGCGGCCTCGATGCGATACCGCGGTTTGGACGTCCGGGCCCTGGCGCCGCGTTGCAGCCACGCGAGTTCCTTGCGGGCGAGGTTGCGGCGCTTCTCCTCGGCCGCCGCGGCGAGACGGGCTCGCTCGGCGCGAGCGAAGACCCAGTCCGCGTACCCGCCCTCGTACTGCTCCACCTTCCCGTCGACGACCTCCCAGGTCCGACCGCAGACGGTGTCCAGGAACCACCGGTCGTGGGTGACGACCACGAGAGCGGTCTTGCGGGCCAGCAGGTGGTCGGCCAGCCAGCGCACCCCCTCGACGTCGAGGTGGTTGGTGGGCTCGTCGAGCACCACGAGGTCGAGTTCGGCCACGAGCGCCGCGGCCAGCGCGACCCGGCGACGTTCCCCACCGGACAGCGAGTCCGTGGGGGTGTCGAGACCGATGGCGGAGATGCCGAGTCCGTCCACGATCGAACGCACCCTGGCGTCGGAGGCCCATTCGTGCTCGGCGGCGTAGTCGGCCAGCACCACCCCACCGACCGTGCTGCCCTCGGCCAGCTCGGTGCGCTGCGTCACGACCCTCATCCGCAGGTCGCGGGCGCGGCTCACCCGGCCCGAGTCGGGCGGGCTGATCCCGGCCAGCACTTCCAGCAGGGTGGTCTTGCCGCCACCGTTGAGCCCGACGACGCCGATTCGCTCCCCCTCCCCGACGCCGAGGGACACGGCGTCGAGCAGCATCCGCTCACCGTAGGACTTGCTGACCGCTTCGAGGTTGACCAGATTGGCCATCCGCCTGTTACGTCCTTCCGTCGTCACTCGTCGCACACACGGGCGCCCGGTACGGGCCCGTGTGCCACGCGCACCGTGCGACACACCCCCGCACCCGCGAGTTCGGCGGCCACCTTCAGCGCCGAGTCGCCGTCGGTGCACAGGAACGCGCACGTCGGCCCGGAGCCGGACACCACGCCCGCGAGCGCGCCCGCGGTGACCCCGGCACGCAACGTCCGGCGCAGCCCCGGCCGCAGCGACACGGCCGCCGCCTGGAGGTCGTTGCCGAGTAGGAGCGCGAGGCGCCGGGGATCCCCGGAGGCCAGCGCCTCCAGCAACGCCTCCGGCGAGCCGATCCTCGGCGGGTCGCCCACCTCGCGAAGCCGGTCGAGCTCCCCGTAGACCTTCGGGGTCGACAGACCGCGCTGGTCGAACGCGAGCACCCAGTGGAAGGTGTGCCGCGACAGCACCGGCACGAGCTGCTCGCCCCGGCCGGTGCCCAGGGCGGTACCGCCGTACAGGGCGAACGGCACGTCGCTGCCGAGGGTGGCGGCCACCTCCGCCAGCTCGTCGCGGTGCAGGTCGAGGTTCCACAGCGTGGAGCACGCGAGCAGCGCGGCGGCGGCGTCGGCACTACCACCAGCCATGCCGCCGGCCACGGGAATGCCCTTGCGGATCACCACGCGCACCCGGTTCGCCTCGTCCGGTTTGCCGACGTGCTCGGCCAGGGCGCGAACCGCGCGCATCGCCAGGTTGCTGTCGTCGGTGGGAACCAGCTTGGCTCCCTCGCCGGAGACCTCGATCCCGGCGTCGGGGGTCGAAAACACCGTGACCTCGTCGGTCAACGACAGCGCGTGGAACACGGTCGTGAGGTCGTGGTAACCGTCGTCGCGCACATCACCGACCGACAGATGCAGATTGATCTTCGAGGGCACCCGTACGGTCACGGGCGGCGGTACGACGGCAAGCACGCCCACCAGCCTACTTGGCCGTTCGGAACCCCCGGTTCAGGCGGCGACGTCGCGCAGGCCGTACATCGGCGTGCTGACGTACGCGCCGCGTTCGGCGATCCACGCCAACGCGGCGTCAATCCGCTGGCCCGCCACTCCCAGGCGGAAGCGGGCCACCGGGGTGTCGCCGAGCCTGGTCAGGCCGCCGCCGATGGTGGTGAAGTCGACCTCGAAGCGGGCCGCGGCCTCGGGCAGCAGAGCGCCCACCGCGGCGAAGCCGACGAGCACGACGTCCACGGCACGGTCGTAGGAGGACAGGTGCGCCCTCGGCGTGTCGACGCTGGGCAGCAGGGCCTCCGCGATCGGGCTTCCGGGCTTGCCGACGAGACTCAGCAGCGCACCGGACTCGACGACCTTGCCGCGGTCGAGCAAGGCGACCTCGTCGCAGACCCGCCGGGCGATGTCGGCGTCGCGGGAGGTGACGACGACGGTGGCGCCCAGTTCGGCCCTGGCGCGGTCGAGGACGGACAGCACCGCGGCGGTCTCCTCCCCGGCGACGCCGTCGGTGGGGTCGTCGGCCAGCAGCACGGACGGCGCCGTGGCCAGGGCCCTCGCGATGGCCACGCGACGCTGCTGCCCCGGCGTGAGCTCCGACGGCAGCCGCGCGCCCGCCCGCGAGAGCCCGATGACGTCGAGCAGCGTGCCGACCCGGTTGCGCCTGCGGTCGGGCGCAACGCCCATCCGCTCCAGCGGGGCGGCGATGTTGCCCGCGACGGTGCGCTCGGGCCGCAGTCCGGAGTCCACGACCGCGACCTGCCGCTGCGCTCCCCACAGCTTGCGGCCCACGAGCCTGCCGGTGTCCATGCCGTCGTAGCGCACGGTGCCCCGGTCGGGCCGCTCCCGCAGCGCCACACAGCGCGCCAGCGTCGTCTTGCCGGCCCGCGCGGGGCCGACGATGCCGAAGAGCGAGCCCGCGCTCACGGCAAGGTTGACATCGCGCAGTGCCACCACGCGGGAGTCGGCGGAGGCGAACGACTTGCTGACGTTCTCGACAGTGATCACCACAGCTCCAGGCAGCTTGAAAGCGGGCGTCCGCGTGGGACGTCCGAAAGTAGACAGACGGCTAGGGAACCGACGTTGGTCGAAAGGGATAAGGCGCTCAGCGGGAAACGGTGTGGCTACAACAAGCACACACCGTGCGGCGGCCTTGATCGACGACTCGACGCTGCGTCAGGAGCGGCGTGCGATACACAGAATCCTCCATCGGTCCTGGCGTTAGCACCTTCCCCGTCGGGGCGGTTGCTGCGACGTCACTGAGCCAGGTCTCTCGGTCGCTCGGGATGGATGCCCTCACAGTACAGCGGACGCCTCACGCGATGACAAGCATGACGGGGAGAGATCACACTGTCGCCGCAGCGCGGGCGAGTTCGGCGAACATCCCGACCGTGAGTCGCTCACCACGGGTGGCCGGGTCGACACCCGCGCGAGTAAGGATCTCGGCGGCCCGGTCGGCCGACCCCGCCCACGGGGCCAGCGCGGCGCGCAGTGTCTTGCGGCGCTGCGCGAAGGCGGCGTCGACGAGTTCGAACACGGTGTCGCGGGAAACGCCTTCCGGCGGCTCCGTCCGCTCGAAGGCGACCAGCGACGAGTCGACGTTCGGCACCGGCCAGAACACCGACCTGGGGACCGCCGCGACCTTACGGGCCCGCCCGTACCACGCGAGTTTCACGCTGGGCACGCCGTAGACGCGGCTACCGGGCCCCGCGGCCATGCGATCGGCCACCTCGGTCTGGACCATGACGAGCGCGCGACGCAACGACGGCAGCTCGGCGAGCAGGTGCAGCACGACGGGGACGGCCACGTTGTACGGCAGATTCGCCACCAACGCCGTGGGCTTGGCGGGCAGCTCGTCCGCCCGCAGCCGCAGGGCGTCGCGTTCGAGCACGGTGAACCGTTCGACGGCCTCGGGCGCGTGCTCGGCGATCGTGGTGGGCAACTTCGCGGCCAGCACGGGATCGATCTCCACCGCCAGCACGCGCGCACCGGCGTGCAACAAGCCGAGGGTGAGGGAGCCCAGACCGGGGCCGACCTCCACCACGGGCTCGCCCGGTTCCACCTCGGCCAGGTGCACGATGCGGCGCACGGTGTTGGCGTCGTGCACGAAGTTCTGGCTGAGCTTCTTCGTCGGCCGCAGTCCCAGCGCGGCGGCCAACCGACGGATCTCGGAAGCTCCCAGCAGGCCCGGTGTCTCGGTCACCGGGCCAGCCTAAAGTCCTCTCCGGACGACGGGACCACGGGCTTTACTTCGGCAGGCCGAGCTGCGACGAGCAGTGCGGCCAGGCGCCGTAGCCACCTCGGGAGTCCCGCACCCGTTCCGCGATGTCGATCTGCTGCTCGCGCGTGGCCTGGTGCGGGTAGGCCGCGTACTCCGTACCGCCGTAGGCGTCCCAGGTCTGCTTGTTGAACTGCAGCCCGCCGTAGTAGCCGTTGCCGGTGTTGGCGGCCCAGTTCCCGCTCGCCTCGCACTGCGCGAGCGCGTCCCACACGGCGGTGTTGCCGATCTCCGGGACGGTCACCTTGGTGCCGACGCGGACGACCCTCTTCTCCGCCTTCTTGACGACCTTGCTGGACAGCTCCTCGCTGTCGATGACCTTGCCGTTCTTCTTCGTCACGCGGTAGGTGACGAGCTTCTCGCCCGGCTTGCCCTCTTCCTCGACGACCTCCTTGCCCTTCTCAAGGGTGTCGTCGTAGACGATCTCGACCTCGGGCTCGATGGTCTCGGTCTTCTCCACCACCGTGACGCCGGTGCGGCTGACGTGCACCTCGGCGCCGTCGGTGAGCTTGAAGTCGGCGCCCTCCTCGATCTTGTCCTGCTTGCCGAGGTCGAGGCCCAACTCGGCGAGCAGTTCCGCGGCGGTCACGGCGTTCGTGGTGATCTCGCGGGGCTTCTCACCGCCGTCGTAGAGCGTGACGGTCTTCTCGGTCTTGATCTCCAGACGCATGCCCTCGAGGGGCACCTCGCCCGACAGCGGGGCGGAGAACCACGTGCCGCCGGTGTTCAGGTGGTCCAGTCCGAGCTGGGTCAGCGCCTCGCGAACCGTGGTGGCCCGGACCCAAGACTCACGGGACTCGCCGTCGACCACGAGGGTGAGCTGGCGGCCGCGTTCGAGCTTGATGACCCCGCCGTCGCCGACCGGCGCCTGCGGGGACGGTGAGAGGGCGTCGTGGGCACCGACGGTGATGCCGGCGTCCTCCAGCACCTCGCCGACGGTGTCGCCGTAGCTGCGAATGGTCTGCTTCTCACCGTCGACGTCGACCGTGACGCTTTTGTTCATCGCGAGCGCCGCGGCACCGCCGCCGGTGAGGGTGATCATGACCGCGAGGACGGTGCCCCGCAGGAACCGCTTCTTCCACGTCTTGACCGCGCCGACGAAACCGTCCTCGCCCTCGGAGTCGGTCGACTCCTGTCCCTGCTGCTCGTTCTCCGACGGCAGCTCGATGGGCGGGAGCATGGTGGTCTCGGCGTTGATGAGCCTGATGAGCTCGTCGACGTCGACGCCGGCCTCCGCCATGAGGGCTTCGGCGTCGGGGCCGAGGGCGGTCAGCACGTCGTGGGGTGTGACTTCCGGCTCGGGCGAGAAGTCGAGGTTCTCGGCTTCGCTCGGCCAGTCGAGCAGGGCCGTGGAGGCAGCCTTATGCCCGTCTCTATCAGTCACAGGGTCGATCCCTTCACGTAAGTACACCGACTCCCGCAGCCAGCGCCGCCTCCTCGCGCCCCGCAGGACGCGTTCCCCGACGTACACCGACGTGACTGTGGGCCCAGCGGAGTGGTGACCCGTAGCTCACGGTCGGTTCACCACCCAGCACGGTCACGGGACCATAACGAGTGCCGGGGGGTTGCGCAAATACCCCCGGCCCAACTCGTGATCTTCCTCACGACACGCTCGGTAAACTCGCAGGTCCATCCGAGTGAGGGACTCGGAGACTGAACACCCTTTCCGCGTTACGTCGCGCAGCGTCGGCCACGGCCTCCACCGGTTGGTTCCGCAACTCGGCGAGCCCCCTCACCGTGTAGGCCGCGCAGTAGGGTTCGTTGGGCCGCCCCCGGAACGGATGCGGTGTCAGGAACGGGGCATCGGTCTCGACCAACAGCTGCTCGTCGGGTACCAGCCGGGCCGCCTCCTGCAGGGCCTTGGCGTTGCGGAAGGTCACCGTGCCCGCGAACGACAACACGTATCCCGCGTCGACACACCGCCTCGCCACGTCGGCGTCCCCCGAGAAACAGTGGAAGACCACCGTCCGGGGAGCTCCCTCGGACTCCAGGATCGCCAGCACGTCGTCGTGAGCCTCGCGGTCGTGGATCATCAACGGCTTGTCCACGCGTTTGGCGAGCTCGATGTGCCAGCGAAACGCCTCCCGCTGCGCCTCGGGCGGCGAGTAGTCCCAGTAGTAGTCCAACCCCGTCTCACCCACGGCGACCACGCGCTCGGCCGCCGCGAGCCGCTCCAGTTCGGCCTTCTGCTCGTCGGTGAAGTCCTTCGTGCGGGTGGGGTGCAGGGCGACGGCGCCGTAGAGCCGGTCGTCCCACGCCACCGCCTCGGCGACCCAGCGCGCCGAGGCGAGGTCGTCGGCGACGGTGACGGCGGCGACGATCCCGGCAGCCGAAGCCCGGTCGAGCGCCGCCCGCACCTGTTCGGGCGTGGTCGCACCGCACGCGTCGAGATGGGTGTGCGAGTCGACCGCCGGCACCGGGAGCCTCTCCGGTACCGGCGGCGGTTCCCGACGACTCATTCGGCCACCTTGATCGGAGCCCACTCCGGCCCCGTCTCGGACAACTTCGGGTCGACCTTGGCGAACAACGGGGTCGGCTTGGCCAACGGCCTGCCCACCTCGATCGGCGTGGACTCCCAGCGGGCCTGCTCGGCGCCGTAGTCACCGGTGAGGATCGGATTCACCCGGTCGGGCAGATCGAGATCGGCGACCTCCTTCAGCTCCGGCTGCGCCGCCCACACGCCGGTGCCGCCCAGCGCCTCGTGCACCTTCTGGGCCGCGTGCGGCAGGAACGGCGTCAGCAGCGTGTTGGCGTCCGACACCACCTGCAGGGCCGTGTGCAACACCGTGTCCCGACGCTCCGGGTCGTCCTTCAGCTTCCACGGCTGCTGCTCGGACAGGTACTTGTTGGCCGCCGACACCACGCGCATGGCCTCCTGGACCGCCTGCCGGAAGCGCGACCGGCTCAGGTGCGCGCCCACCGTGTCGAACGCCGCGCGCGCCTGCGCCTTGAGGTCCTCGTCCGCCCGGGTCGGGGTGTTCGGCCTCGGAATCCCGCCGTTGTTCTTGTGCGCCATCGAGATCGCGCGGTTGACGAGGTTGCCCCATTCGTTGGCGAGCTCGAAGTTGATCCGGCGGGTGAACTCGTCCCACGTGAAGTCGGTGTCCTGCGTCTCCGGGCCCGCGACGGCGATGAAGTACCGCAGCGTGTCGGGACCGAACTCCCGCAGGAAGTCGTGCACGTAGATCACCGTGCCGCGGGAGGTGGAGAACTTCGAGCCGCTCATCGTGAGGAACTCGCTGGAGACGATCTCGTCGGGCAACCGCAGCTTCCCGTACGGGCCCGGCTCACCGCCCTTGTCCCCCTCGCCGTTGTGGCCGAGCAGCAGCGCGGGCCAGATCTGGGCGTGGAACGTGATGTTGTCCTTGCCCATGAAGTAGTAGCTGCGGGCGTCGGGGTTGTTCCACCACTCCTGCCACGCGTCCGGGTTGCCGGACCGGCGGGCCCACTCGACGCTCGCGGAGAAGTAACCGATCACCGCGTCGAACCAGACGTAGAACCGCTTGAGCGGCTGGTCGCGCCAGCCGTCGAGCGGGATGCGCACGCCCCAGTCGAGGTCGCGGGTGATGGGACGGGGCCGCATGTCGTCGACGAGGTTGCGGGTGAAGTTGAGGACATTGGGCCGCCAGTCGGTCTTGGTGGCCAGCCACTTGCCCAGCGTCTCGGTGAACGCGGGCAGGTCCAGGAAGAGGTGTTCGGTCTCGACGAACTTCGGCTTCTCGCCGTTGATGCGCGAGCGCGGGTTGCGCAGCTCGGCGGCGTCGAGCTGGTTGCCGCAGTTGTCGCACTGGTCGCCGCGCGCGCCGTCGTAGCCGCAGATGGGGCACGTGCCCTCGATGTAGCGGTCGGGCAGGGTGCGGCCCGTGGACGGGCTGATGGCGCCCGTCGTGGTCTTGGGGATGACGTAGCCGTTGCGGTGCAGCGCGAGGAAGATCTGCTGCGTGACCTCGGCGTGGTTGCCGGTGCTGGTGCGCGTGAAGAGGTCGTAGGACAACCCGAGGCCGCGCAGGTCCTCGGTGATCTGACGGGTGTACTTGTCGGCGGCCTGCTGCGGGGTCAGCCCCTCCTTGTCGGCCTGCACCTGGATCGGGGTGCCGTGTTCGTCGGTACCCGACACCATGAGCACCTTGTTACCGGCCATTCGCTGGTAGCGGGAGAAGACGTCGGAGGGGACGCCGAAGCCGGACACGTGGCCGATGTGGCGGGGGCCGTTGGCATAGGGCCAGGCCACCGCGGTCAACACTGGGGTGCTCATACCTGATTAGCCTACGGACCGCCTCCGACTTATCGTGCGCGAGGGACACGTAGGAAAGTGGGGTCTCGCCCCGGTTCACCGGTGAAAGACTCGCCCGCGGTGCGGGGTGAGCGGAGAGTCTCCCGCAGGGCTACGACCCATCGTGATCAACGGCCGACCCACCACGTCGTGATGCCGAGACCGTGCCGACCACGAGCAGGGCGACCGCCAACGCCATCGTCACCGGGAGAACCACGACCTGCGGTGTCCCTCGGGGCACGAGAAACACGGCGACGATGCCCCCGATCGAGACCACGACACCGCCGAGCGCCCAGGGCGCCGCCTCACGGTGAATCCGGTACCACTCGGAAGGGTTCTCCTTCGCTCGCTTGGTGCGGATGCCGAACACCTCGTTGGGTTCGATCCTCCCGGCTCGACCCAGAACTCCCAGCAGCCCCATGACGATCGCCGTCACCACGAGGGGGAAGACGAGCACCCACGTCGGCCCGACGCCCACCCCCACCAGGCGTTGCCCCAACTGAGCCGTCAGTTCCATGAACGATCCCCTCCCGTCCTCGGCTCCCCACTCGCCCCCGGTCGGACGGTTCGCGCCCGACTTCCCTCGACTTTCACCGAATGCGGTGTCGGTGACACCGAAAGTACCCGTCCCACGGTGGTCGCGAGCGCCTTCGCAGGAGAACGCGTGAGCCGTCGTCCGGCGTGGTGAACAGCCGATTCGCCCCGCCGGAGCTAGCCTGCCGCCGTGATCGGACGCGGCATGCGGGGCGAGGCGAGCGGAATCAGCCTTGCCTCGCACACCGCGCACCCCGACTGGCGGGAGTTGGGGGAGAACCGCAAGGTGAGGTTCGCGTCGGTCACCGTCACCGACAACTCCAACTGGGTGGATCGGGACGCGGTCGCGCAGTTGACCGAAGCCTTGGACGCCGGCGTCCGCGCGGGAATCCGGCATCTCGGCCGCCCCGGCTCCCCGCAGGACCAGGCCCGACACGTGGCGCGCGTCGGCAAACCCCTCGGCGCGTTCGCCCCCGGCATGCTCGCGCCGACCCTGGACGCCCGCGCCGAGGGAGTCGACGACCGGTTCGTCCGCGCCTGGATCAAGACGCTGCGGCAGGAGGCCGCGATCCTGCGCGTGCTGGTGTACGCCGAGGCGGAGCACTGGCTGCACCGCTTCCATCCCGACAAGTGGGCCGACGATGACGTCGTGCTGTGGTCGGCGTGGCACAACGGCGTACCCCGCCGCGCCGGGTGGTTCCACCCCCGGCTCGGGTTGCACGAACACACCGGGGACGGCCGCGTCGGCCACCACAGGCTGGTCTACCCGTTCACCCTCGCCGACGTGCTCCTGTAGCCGGACCGGTCAGTCGAGCAGCAGTCGGGTGCGGGTGAGATAGACGTTGTACGGCCCCCACTGGGACACCAGGTAGTACAGGTCCGGACCGGTGAGCGACCACGGGTGCAGATAGCCGCCGTAGACGGCCGGGTACTCGTCGCCGGAGACCACCACCTCGCCCACCGTCCACGGCCCGATCAGCCGCGGCGCCGAACGCAGCACGATGCCGCGACGGGTCTCGTCGAGGTGCATGAGCAACCACCGACCGAGGTCCCGGTGGAAACCGAGCGACATCTCCCCCAGCGGACCGTCGACCACCACCGCGGCCGCCCGCGCGCGACGGCTCCACCCCGAACCGGTCCAGTACTCGAATGCCCGCGTGGCGGGCAACGCGGCCGGGGCCGCCCTGGCCAGATAGGCGTCGCCGTAGCGGCCGTTGGTGGTGCCCAGCAGGTACACGTGGCCGTCCGCCGGGGCGAACGCGCCGAGCTGGAACCGGCTGTCGCCCCACCGGTTCGACCAGCGCGCGTCCCGCGGCTTGTCCCACGTCCACCCGCCGTCACGGGAGACGGCGATGCCCGCGTGGTTGGTTCGCCACCTGCCCGGCCGGAGCCACGCCCGTACCGACATGTAGTGCAGGTAGTGCATCCCGGCCACGGCGATACCGCTGTTGGGGATCACCGTGATCTCGCGCCCGGAGCCCGAGGGCAGCACCTGGGCAGCGGTGCCGTCCTCACGCGCCACCACACCGTCGAGTCGCAGTCCCGTGGCGAGGTCCCGGTCGGTGGAGTACGCCAGCACGTTGCGACGCCAGTCGGCGTGTCCCGGTCCGGGCCCGCTGCCGCCCCAACCGCGGCCGTAGGTGTCGCCGAACGCCAACCACACCCGGCCGTCCCCGCCGTCCCAGGGAATGCCGAGGTCGGTGGCGTGAATGCCGAATCGCTCGGCGGTGCGTCCCGGCGAGCCCTCCCCGGTCACGGGCCCGATCCGCGTCGTCTCGCCCACACGCACCACGCCCTCGACGTAGCCGGGAAGGCCACCGGGGAAACACGCGGCGGGACGTTCGGGGCCGCAGCCTCAGCTCGCGAACCTGAGCCCCACGACACCACCGATGATCATTGCCAGGCACAGCAGCCGCAGCACGCTCGCGGGCTCGTGCAACACGACCATGCCGTACAGGGCGGTGCCGACCGCGCCGATACCCACCCACACCGCGTATCCCGTGCCGACCGGGATGGTGCGCAGCGCGTACGCCAACCCGGCCATGCTCGCCCCCAACGCCACCAGGAACAACAGCGACGGCCACAGCCGCGAGAACCCTCGGGACGCCTCCAACGCGGCGGCCCACACGGTCTCCAGCACACCGGACACGACGAGAACGACCCACGCCACGGCTTTCAGCTCCGGTCCCGCAACACGGCGTCGTAGAGCTCCTTCTTCGAGATCCCCGCTGCCCGCGCGACCTCGCCCGCAGCCGACTTCAGCCGCTCACCCGCCTCCACGCGGGTTCGCACCTCCGCCACCAGATCCTCAACAGCGACGGCCCGCGGCGCGGCGCCCTCCAGCACCACGGTGATCTCACCGCGTACGCCGTCGGCCGCCCACGCGGCCAGCTCCCCGAGCCCGCCGCGCCGTACCTCCTCGTACGTCTTGGTCAGCTCCCGGCACACGGCGGCCCTGCGGTCGGCGCCGAGCACGTCGGCGGCCTCGGCCAACGTCGTGGCCAACCGGTGCGGCGACTCGAAGAACACCACGGTGCGGGGCTGCTGCGCCAACTCCCGTAGCCAGCGCGCCCGCTCCCCCGGCTTGCGAGGCGCGAAGCCGTCGAAGCAGAAGCGGTCGGTCGGCAGTCCCGAGACCGCGAGTGCCGTCGTCACCGCGGAGGGGCCCGGCACGCAGGTCACCGGCACACCCTCCTCCACGCACGCGGCGACGAGCCGGTAACCGGGGTCGGAGACGCTCGGCATTCCGGCGTCGGTGACGAGAACCACGGTTCGTCCCTCCCGCAGTGCCTCCAGCAACTTCGGCAGGCGCGCGGACTCGACGTCCTCGTAGAAACTCACCACCCGGCCCCGTGGCGTCACCCCGAGAGCGGTCGCGAGCGCCCTGAAACGCCTGGTGTCCTCGGCTGCCACCACGTCCGCCTCGGCCAGGACCTCGGTCAGGCGGGGCGAGGCGTCACGGGAGTCACCGAGCGGAGTCGCGGCCAGGATGAGAGTCACATCGCCAGAGGCTAGCCCGTAGGATCGGGCCCCGTGACCGCACTCCTCACCCGTTCGTCGGCGGGCGGCGTGGGCCGGGCGCCACAGATCCTCGAGCCTCCGAGCGACCGCGAAGCCGCTCTGCTCGGCAGGCCCATGCCCGGCGACCGAATCCGCGCGCTGATCGTCACGGTCGTGCTGACCGCGATCGGCGCGTTCGTGCGGCTAGTCGATCTCGGCGCTCCCACCGACAAGGGCACGCCGGTGTTCGACGAGAAACACTACGTGCCGCAGGCGTGGCAGATGCTGCGTAACGGCGGCTACGAGGACAACTACGGCTACGAGCTGGTGGTGCACCCACCGCTGGCGAAACAACTCATCGCCATCGGCGAGTGGCTCTTCGGGTACAACGGCTGGGGCTGGCGGTTCAGCGCGGCCGTGGCCGGAGCCCTGATCGTGCTGCTCACCGTTCGGATCGCGCGCAGGCTGACCCGTTCCACGCTGCTCGGCGCGGTGGCCGGTGTCCTGGTGATCTGTGACGGCGTGCTGCATCTGCAGTCGCGGATGGGGATGCTCGACATCTTCATCGCGCTGTTCGTCCTCGCCGCGTTCGCGTGTCTGCTGTGCGACCGCGACCAAGTGCGCGAACGGTTGGCGATCGCCGTGCGCGCGGGTTGGGTCGACGCCTCGCCGTACGGGCCGAGGCTCGGTTTTCGCTGGTGGCGGTTCGGCGCGGGGGTGTTGCTCGGGCTCGCCACGGCCGTGAAGTGGTCGGGCGCCTACTGGGTGGTGGCCTTCGGTCTGCTGATCGTGGTCTTCGACGCCACCGCGCGCAAGACCGCCGGGGTGCGCAGGCCGTGGGTCGGAGCGGTCCGGCAGGACCTGCTCCCCGCCGTCTGGAACATCGGCGTGATCTCGGTGCTGGTGTACCTGGGGAGCTGGTGGGCCTGGTTCGCCAGTGAGACCGCCACCGACCGACACTACGTGGAGATCACCGACGCCGACGCGGGAGCGTTCGCGTTCGTGCCGGAAGCTCTGCGGTCGTTGTTCCTCTACACCACCAACGTCCTCGACTTCCACAGCAACCTTCTCACCCCCGAGGACGATCCCCACCCGTGGGAGTCGAAGCCGTGGACGTGGCCGATGGGGCTGCGTCCGATGCTCTACTTCTACGAGGCGGGTCCGGAGGTCACCGGCTGCGGCGAGTCGGAGTGTGTGAGCGCCACGATGCTGATCGGCACCCCCGCCATGTGGTGGCTTTCGCTTCCCGTTCTGGGCTGGGGCCTGTGGCGGGCGGTGTTCCGTTCCGACTGGCGGTACGGGGCCGTGTTGGTGGGCTACCTCGCCGGTCTGCTGCCGTGGTTTCTCAACATCGACCGGCAGATGTACTTCTTCTACGCCACCCCGCTCGCCCCGTTCCTGGCACTCGGACTGACGCTGGTGCTCGGCCAGATACTCGGCAGCGCTCGCGACGGGTACGAACGGCGGGGCACCGGCCTGCTCGTCCTGTCGCTCTACCTGGGGCTGGTGGTCGCGAACTTCGCGTGGCTGTGGCCCATCCTGGTCGGCGACCCGATCACCTACGACCGTTGGCAGGCGGAGCTGTGGTTGCCCTCGTGGCGGTGACCGGCACCGCCACGGGGCACGAGCCGACCACCGTCCGTGTCAGAGCTTTTCGAACCTCACTGCTGACGTGGCACGAGCTTCGTGACGGGACCGTCGGGCGACGTGCCCGCCCGTGACAGCCAGCCCTCCACCTCGCGATAGACGACGTTGAGAGTGGGCCGGTTGCGGGGCTGCGGGTCCAGTGACGCGGCGAGCAACCGCGCGTGGACGCTCTGCCTCGGCAGGTGGGTGGGGGCCTCGGCTCGGGCTGCCGCCATGAGTGCCGCCATCGGGGTCTCCCGAGTGCCACGCGGAGGCTGTCCCGTCAACGCGTAGCTGACGGTGGCCGCGAGCTGCCAGGCGTCCGAAGCCGGGCTCGCGGGCGCGCCCGCCGCCGTCTCGGGGGCCACGTAGTCGGGGGTGCCCACCATCATGCCGGTGGCCGTCAACTTCGAGTCGCCCCTGCTACGGGCGATGCCGAAGTCGATGAGGTGTGCCACGCCCTGCGGGTCGACGATGATGTTGGAGGGCTTGATGTCGCGGTGCAGGACGCCCTTGCTGTGTGCCGCCGACAACGCGCTGGCCACGGTCGCCCACAGCCGGCCCGCCGCCACGTCGTCCAGCGGGCCACCGTTGTCGACGATCTCGGCCAGCGGCTGTCCTTCGAGGTACTCCATCACGAGGGCGAGCCCGTCGGGCTCCTTCACGAGGTCGTAGACCCGCACGCAGTTGGGGTGGCTGAGGGCCGCCAGCGCACGGGCCTCCCGCTGCATGCGTTCCTCGGTCTCGGGGTCCGGAGCGTGGGCGATCTTGAGCGCCACCGTGCGACCGAGCTGGGTGTCCACGGCCTCCCACACGGTGCCGAACCCGCCGTGGCCCAGTCGGCGCACGCGGCGGAACCGACTGCTGCCCTGCTGCGCGCTGCCGGGCGGGGCGGGAACGGGCATCGGCCCCGGCGTCGCCGCGAGCTCCGTGGGTGGCTCCTGCGCCGGGGCCACCGACGTGGGCGCGTACTGCTTGGCGGGAGGGGGCGGCGGAGGCGGTGGCGGCGCGGCCTCCGGTTCACGCGGATGGACGTGCACCGGCTGTTGCTGCGGCTCCTCCTCCCTCGCGGGCGCCCGCTCGGGACGGCGGTCGGACCGTTCGATCGTCGACCAGCTCGGCGGCCCCACGAGGGCCACCGGGATGACGCCGAGGACGGTGGCCGGCAGGAACCCGAGCCACAAGTGCACAGCGACGTTGGCCTCCACCCCGGCGCACACGAGCAGGAAGACCACGAACGAGCCCCACAGGATCCTGCCCGGCCACTTGGGACCCCGCCGCAGCGCGAGTCGTCCCAACAGCATCACGGCCAACAGGATCAGGACGGGCAGACCGACGAGACCGACGAGGTAGAGGCCGTAGGAGAAGGCGTTGCCGGACGGGTAGAACAGCGTCTCGTAGATGTTCCGGCCTCCGCCCAGGTACTCCACCTGCGGGCCGGCACCGTAGTCCTGCTTGAGTGCGGCGACCTCCGCTCCCGACAGCCCGGCACTGTCCCCACGGAAGTTCGCACGGAACACACTGGACACGCCCGCGGCGAGAAACCACGGGATCAACAACATGCCGATGACGCCGAGCACGGCCAACGCGGCCAGGGCACCACCGTGGTAGCGGTTGCCGGTGAACTTCCGCATCAACGCGACGGCCACGGCCGTTCCCACCGGGAACAACCCGATCAGCGCACCGGCCATGCTCGTCGCCCACGCCCAGTCGCCGGGCCAGAACCCCGGTTGGAACAGCTGATAGGCGAACGAGAGCAACGCGCTCGCGATCGATTCCACCCCTCGCTCCTTCGCCGCGTCGCCCGGCATCGTTCGAAGGCACAGTATGCCTGTCTCCGGCCTTCGAGCTTACGGTGGGCGGGGTCTGGCTCCCACAGTCGACCGGCAGCGAGCGGCTCCGAACGCGACCTCATCACCCGACCGGGGTGCGAAGCCGGGCGACATTCGAGGAAGTCTCACCCTGGTGCGCCGCGATCACCCGCCCTACGGTCTTCTGCCGGGAAGGACCCTCGACGCTCAAGGAGGAGCCATGGTGGGGACGGGCGCGTACCGTGAGCAGTACCGGCGCAGTCTGGACGATCCGGAGGCGTTCTGGCTGGAGGCCGCGCGAGCCATCGAGTGGACCCGACCCCCCACCGTCGCTCTCGACAGCAGCGGAGCACCGCTGTACCGCTGGTTTCCCGACGGGGAGCTCAACACGGCCATCAACGCGCTCGACCGGCACGTCGACTCCGGCCGCGGCGAACAGAACGCCCTCCTCTGGGACTCCCCCGTCACCGGTTCGACCGCGCGCTACACCTACACGGAACTGCGCGACTCGGTGGCGACCCTGGCCGGAGCGCTTCGTTCACTCGGGGTGGGCAAGGGGGATCGCGTCGTCATCTACCTGCCGATGGTGCCCGAGGCCGTGATGGCGATGCTGGCCTGCGCCCGGCTCGGGGCCGTGCACTCCGTAGTGTTCGGCGGCTTCGCCCCCAAGGAACTGGCCGCCCGCATCTCCGACGCCGAGCCGAAGGTCGTGCTCACGGCGTCGTGCGGCGTGGAGCCCTCCCGCGTCGTGGAGTACGTCCCGATCGTGCGCGAGGCGCTGGACCTCGTCCACGACGCGGGCGCGCGGCGACCGGACCACGTCGTGGTGCTCCAACGCGACACCGCCCGCGCCGAGCTGCGAGACGGGGAACTCGACTGGAACGACCTGGTGGCGACGGCCTCCCCCGCCGACCCCGTTCCCGTGGCCGCCACCGACCCGCTCTACGTGCTGTACACCTCGGGTACGACCGGCAAACCAAAGGGCGTGGTGCGTGACAACGGCGGGCACGCGGTGGCGCTGGCCTGGTCGTTGCCGGCCGTGTACGACATCGGCCCCGGCGACGTGTGGTGGACGGCCTCCGACGTGGGCTGGGTGGTCGGCCACTCCTACATCGTGTACGCACCGCTGCTGGTGGGCGCCACCACCGTGTTGTACGAGGGCAAACCCGTCGGAACCCCGGACGCTGGCGCGTTCTGGCGCGTCGCGTCGCAGTACGGTGTGAAGGCACTGTTCACGGCACCCACCGCGCTTCGGGCCGTCAAACGGGTCGACCCGGAGGGCACCCAGATCGCCCGTTACGACCTCGGACGCCTCCGCACGCTGTTCCTCGCCGGTGAGCGACTGGACCCGCAGACGTACCACTGGGCGAGCGAACGGTTGGGGATACCGGTGATCGACCACTGGTGGCAGACCGAGACGGGCTGGCCCGTCGCGGCCAACCCCCGCGGGATTGAACCACTGCCGGTCAAACCCGGCTCGGCGACCGTGCCCATGCCGGGCTGGGACGTCCGGGTACTGGGGCAGTCGGGGCGGGAACAACCCATGGGCAAGGAAGGGGCGCTCGCCGTGAAGCTGCCGCTGCCGCCCGGTTCGCTCCCCACGTTGTGGGGTGACGACGAGCGTTTCGTCGAGTCGTACCTGTCACGGTACGAGGGCTACTACCTCACCGGCGACTCCGGTTACGTCGACGACGACGGCTACCTGTTCGTCATGGGACGCACGGACGACGTGATCAACGTGGCGGGACACCGGCTGTCGACCGGCGCGATGGAGGCCGTGCTGGCCGCGCACCCGGCCGTGGCGGAGTGCGCGGTGATCGGCGTCCACGACGCGCTCAAGGGGCAACTGCCGCGGGGGTTCGTGGTGCTCAAGGCCGGCGCCGACATCCCGGAGGACCAGCTCACCGAAGAACTCGTCGCCGCCGTGCGGGCGGAGATCGGGCCCGTGGCGGCGTTCCGGGACGTCAGCGTGGTGGACGCGCTGCCGAAGACGCGCTCGGGAAAGATCCTGCGAAGCACGATGCGCGGCATCGCCGACGGGCGTGACGTTCCGGTGCCGTCCACCATCGAGGACCCGGACGTGCTCGAACGGCTGCGGACGATCCTGCGGCCTTCTCGCTGAGACACGGGCGAACGCGGTGGCGGCCCGATCCGCCACCGTACTCACTCCAACGGTGGTTGTCTGGACCAATCAATGGTCTGAACCTGTAAAGCATCCCCACACGTATCCGGAGGTGCTCGTGCGCAGACGCAGAACGAGGGCCGTCCTCGGAGCCGCCCTGGCGTTCGCCACCGCGCTGTCGGTGTCGACGGCCACGTCGGCCGCGGCGGCCCCCACCACAGTCACCGACGTCATGGCCACATCGACGGAGTCCACGCTCACCGACCTCATCCCGGCCCCGGTACGGGTGTCGCCCGCCGACGGCGCGGACTACCGGCTCGGGCCGGGGACCCTCATCCGCACGGAACCGCACTCGGCCGAGGTGCGCGACGTCGGCAAGCTGCTCGCCGACTCGCTTCGGCCCGCCACCGGCTACGCCCTGCCGGTGGTGCCCGCGCACGGCCGGAGTGGTGGCATCACGCTGCTGCTCGACGACGTGGGCGCGGAACTCGGCGACGAAGGCTACCGGCTGGAGGTCACCAAACACGGGGTGACGATCCGCGCCAACACTCCCGCCGGCCTGTTCGCGGGCACACAGACGTTGCGGCAACTCCTGCCCGCCGAGATCGACGCGGACTCGCGACGCGACGTGGAATGGACCGTGCCCGGCGGGACGATCGTCGACTACCCACGTTTCGCGTACCGGGGCGCGATGCTGGACATCGCCCGCCACTTCCACACCCCCGACGAGATCAAGTCCTACATCGACGAACTCGCCCGCTACAAGATCAACCACCTGCATCTGCACCTCACCGACGACCAGGGCTGGCGCATCGAGATCGACAGCTGGCCGAAACTCACCACCGTGGGCGGTGGCCCCGGCACGGGTGTCGACGGTGTCGGCGGCGGATTCCTCACCAAGGAGGAGTACAGCGACCTCGTCGCCTACGCCGCGAAGCGCTACATCACCGTGGTGCCGGAGATCGACATGCCCGGCCACACCAACGCGGCGCTGTCGACGTACGCGGAACTGAACTGCGACGGCGTCGCACCTCCGCCTCGCACCGACATCGAGGTCGGGTACAGCTCGCTGTGCATCGACGCAGAACTCACCTACGAGTTCGTCGACGACGTCGTCCGGGAGCTCGCGGAGCTGACCCCCGGCCCGTACCTGCACATCGGCGGGGACGAGGCACACTCGACGCCGATCGAGGACTACCGCACGTTCATGGAGCGCGTGGTGCCGATCGTGGAGAAGTACGGCAAACGACCGTTCGGGTGGAGCGAGCTCGTGCGGGCCGACGTCTCCACCGACGCCGTCGCGCAGTACTGGCACACCGAGACCGAGGACGCCGACCTCGTCGACGCGGTGGCCAGGGGCCACAAGGTGATCATGTCGCCCGCCAACCGGGTGTACCTCGACATGAAGTACGACGAGAACACACCGATCGGCCTTTCCTGGGCCGGTTACGTCGAGGTCCGCGACTCCTACGACTGGGACCCCGGCGCTCACGTCACCGGTGTCGGCGAGGACGCCGTGCTGGGCGTCGAGGCACCGCTGTGGTCGGAGACGCTGCGCTCGCTGGACCACATCGAGTACATGGCGTTTCCGAGGCTCACCGCCGCGGCGGAGATCGCCTGGTCGCCGCAGGAGGCCCGCGACTGGACGTCCTTCAGCGAACGGGTGGCCAAGCAGGCACAGCGCTGGGAGGAACGAGGTCTGGGCTTCTACCGCTCCCCGCAAATCCCCTGGCCGAACTGACCCGGTGCGGGGTGAGGGACCCCCTCCCCCGCACCTCCCACACCTCCCGCACGCGTGTCCGCAGATCCCGCACGCGTGTCCGCAGATCCCGCACGCGTGTCCGCGACCTACGGCGCGGACACGCTCCCCGCCCCACAACTCGCGTACGAAAAGTGCAAACATCCGCACACAACCTGCGGACACAAGCACCCGAAGTGCAAACACCCGTCCCTAACCTGCGGACACGGGTGCACAACCTGCGGACACGGCTAGCGGGGGTTCGCCAGCACGGCTTCGTACTCCTTCACTATCCGGCGCCAGGCCGCCTCGACATGCTTGGCCTCGGTGGCCGGGGAACCGACCGCCAGCCGCAACACCACATGTCCCCGCACCTTGGTATGGCTCAAGAACAACTCACCCGAGTCGTTGAGGCGCTCCATGAGCTCCATCGTGGCGGCATCGGCCTCCGCCGCCGACGCGTCGGGCCACAGTGGCCGGAAACAGACGAGCCCGAACGGATGGTGCGGGTCCAACTCGAACCGGGGATCACCAGCCACCATCTCCGCGAACCCGTCGGCGAGTTCGACGCACCGACGCACGTGGGCGCGTAGTCCCTCGGCGCCGTACCACCGAATCACCGCCCACAACTTCAACGCGCGGAACCGGCGCCCCAACGGCACCTGCCAGTCCCGATAGTCGATCACCTCTCCGGAGCTGGTGGCAGCGTTGCGGAGGTACTCGGGCAGGATCGACAACGCCTCCACCATCGGCGCCCGATCCCCCAGCCACAACACGGAACAGTCGAAGTTGGTGAGCAACCACTTGTGCGGGTTGGTGACGTAGGAGTCCGCGTACTCGGCCACCCCGTCGTTGCACCACCGAAGCTCCGGGCACACGGCCGCCACTCCCGCGTACGCCGCGTCGACGTGCAGCCAGACACCGTGGTCACGACAGACCTCCCCGATCCTGCGAACCGGGTCGACCGCCGTGGTCGACGTCGTGCCGATCGTCGCGCAGACCAACGTGGGCACGCAGCCCGCCGCGCGGTCCTCCCGGATCAACCGGTCGAGGTGCTCGGGGTCCATGGCGAGGGTTTGCGGGTCCACGTCCACCACCCGCACGTTCTCCGCGCCGACGCCGGTCACCCGCGCGGCCTTCTCCAACGACGAGTGCGTCTGCGACGACACGTACATCCGGTGTCTGCCCTCGCCCGCGCGCTGCCGCGCCGCGAGCACCGCGACGACGGCGGCGCTGGACGCCGAGTCCTGGATGACCCCACCCCCGTGCGCGTCGGTGCGGAAACGCTCGGGCAGCCCGAGCAGTTCGGCCAGCCAGTCCACGACGACGGTCTCCAGCTCGGTACAGGCGGGGCTGGTGGCCCACAGCATTCCCTGCACGCCGAGTCCCGACGACAGCAGGTCACCGAGCACGGCCGGGCCGCTGGCGTTCGCCGGGAAGTAGGCGAAGAAACTCGGGTGCTGCCAGTGCGTGATCCCCGGCAGTACGACGCGGTCGAGGTCGGCGAGCACGGCCTCGAACGGCTCTCCCCGCTCGGGAGGGTGTGCGGGCAACGCGGCGCGAACCTCACCGGGCGCCACCGGCGCGCGTACCGGGTACTGCTCCACGGACTCCAGGTAGTCGGCGATCCAGTCGACGACCTGCTTGCCGTAGGTGCGGAACTCCTCGGGCGTCATGTGATCGGCCACCCCGGTGAGCGTAAGCCGCCGAAGTGATCTCGACACGGTCTCGACTCCCCGTGTCCCCGTCGACGGCGGGCTCGAACTGGGGTGGTGGGCAGCTCGCTAGGATGAGCCCATGTCAGAACCCGCAGGCAAGGTCTCCTTGACCGGCATCAAACCGTCCGGAGAAGTCCACCTGGGCAACCTCGTGGGCGCGATCCGTCCGGCGCTGCGGTTGGCCGAGCAGTACGACTCGATGTACTTCATCGCCGACTACCACGCGCTGACGAGCATTCGCGATCCCCAGCTGCTCAGGCACTACTCGCGTTCGGTGGCCGCGTCCTGGCTCGCCGCGGGACTCGACCCGAAGCGGACGACGTTCTACGTCCAGTCCGACGTTCCCGAGATCTTCGAACTGAACTGGGTGCTGTCGTGCGTCACGGGCAAGGGCCTGATGAACCGCGCCCACGCCTACAAGGCGGCCCGAGACCGCAACATCGAGGCGGGTGAGGACCCCGACGTCGGGGTCAACATGGGGCTGTACAACTACCCGATCCTCATGGCCGCCGACATCCTCATCATGGAGACCGACGTCGTGCCCGTCGGCAAGGACCAGGTGCAGCACGTCGAGTACGCGGCCGACATCGCGGGCAGCTTCAACCACCTCTACGGCGACACCTACAGCTTCAAGATCCCCCAGGCGATCATCCCGGACACCGGCGCGGGGGACGTCCTGCCGGGGCTCGACGGCCGCAAGATGAGCAAGTCGTACGACAACACGATTCCGCTCTTCCTGCCGGAGAACAAGCTCAAGAAGCTGGTGCGTCGCATCCCCACCGACAGCACGCCGGTGGAGGCTCCGAAGGACCCCGACAGCTCGGCCGTGTTCCAGATCCTGGAGCAGTTCGCCCCGGAATCGGCCGCGGACGTCGTCGCCGACACCCGCAAGCGCCTCGAAGAAGGCGGCATGGGCTGGGGCGAGCTGAAGAACGTGCTGTTCGAGGTGCTGAACGCCGAGCTCGCCCCCATGCGTGAGCGCTACAACGCCTACATGGAACCGGGCAGCGAGTTGGACGAAGTGCTCGCCCGTGGCGCCGAGCGCGCCAGGGGCCGCGCGAGCCGGGTGCTGTCGGCGGTACGCAAGGCCGTCGGAATCGCCTGACGTCATAACCGGTCGTGAAGCCTCTCGCGCCGCACGACCCCCACCAGGTCGGTCCCTACCGCATCGTCGCCTCACTCGGCGAAGGCGGAATGGGACGCGTACTGCTGGCGGCGGGTTCCGACGGCAAACCGGCCGCCGTCAAGGTCGTGCATGCCTCTCTCGCCCGTGACGCCGTGTTCCGCGAACGGTTCCGGCGGGAGGTCGAGGCGTGCCGTCTGGTGTCCGGCGCCTACACCGCCCCCGTGCTGGCCGCCGATCCCGACGCACCGACCCCGTGGCTCGCGACGCTGTACGTGCCGGGGCCGTCCCTGCGGCAGGTGGTGGCCGAGCACGGCCCGCTACCGACCCCGTCGCTGCGTCGCCTCGCCGTGGGTCTCGTCACGGCCCTGGTCGACATCCATCGGGCCGGGCTCGTGCACCGCGACCTCAAGCCGAGCAACGTGCTGCTCACCCACGACGGTCCGCGCGTCATCGACTTCGGCATCGCTCGTGCGGCGCGGGACGACGTCGAGCTGACGGGTACGGGGGCGGTGATCGGTTCGCCGGAGTTCATGTCGCCGGAGCAGGCTCACGGTCGTCCGTTGACCCCGGCCACCGATGTGTTCTCCCTCGGCTCGGTGCTCCTCTTCGCCGCCGTCGGACGCGGTCCCTTCGCGAGCACGTCGGCGGCTCAGGCGCTGTACAACGTGGTGCATTCCGAACCCGACCTCGCCGGGGTCCCGGAGCCGATGCGCGAGGTCGTCGCCGCGTGTCTGAACAAGGACCCCGAGCGACGGCCGACCCCTCACGAACTGCTCGATCGCCTCGTCGAACTCGACACCACCGCGCCGGGCACGGCCCCGTGGCCGCACTCCGTGCACGAGACGATCAGCGCGCAGGAAGCGCAAGCCACCGGGGTGCTCACCGCCCCGCCCGAGGACAGGTCCGGGCGGCGACGTCGTGTCGTGTTCGCCGGAGCGGCCGCCGGGGTGGCAGTGATGGGCCTCGTCGTCTCCCTCGCACTCGTCGGCGGCGACACCCTCACGGGACGGGCGTCCCCGGCGGGCACGGCTCCCGCGGCGCTGCCCGGCGCCGGGGTCGCCGAGCCTCCCGACCGGGAGGACTCGGACCCGTTGAGTCTCGCCCGACTCCGCACCGTCGATCCCTGTGAGGTCCTCTCGAACGAGCCCGGGCTCACCGCCCAACCGACCGTGCACATGTCGCGGTGCTCGTACGAACACGACGACGGACGCTGGATCGACCTCGTCCTCGACGACACCGTCCCCGTGGGGCCAACTCCCAGCGACGAGGTGGAGGACACCGAGGTGGGCGGGCTCGCGCTCGTGGTGGACGAGACGAGCCAAGGGTGGTGCACGGCCGTCGCCGCTCTTCCCCGACACCCGGAGTTGGGCATCGGCGTCGAGGTCGGTCCCGGTCCGGGAAACGTCGTCGCACGGCCCTGTACCACGGCTCGCGACCTCCTCGCCGCCGCGCTCGACCGAATTCGCGACGACGCCCCGGAGCGCGCTGTCGTTCCCGGCTCGTTCGCGACCGTCGATCCGTGCGAGTTGATCGAGCAGGCCGAGATCTCGGAGATGTTCTCCGTGACCCCGACGGTGGTTCCCGACGCCTTGCACGGGTGTGCATGGGAGGTGGCGGGCACGCTCGACGTCGAGTTGGCCCACGGCACCGACCCGGCGCGGCTCCCGGACGACTGGGAGCGGACGAACCTGGGCGAGCACACCGTCTACCTGCAGCGCGACCCACAGCAAGGCAGCCCGTCGTGCGCGGTCAGCTGGGCGCACCTGCCGCAGGAGGGGACGTTCACCGAAGTCGTGACCGTGCGCTACCGAGCCACCGGGACGGGGATGCCCGTCGAACAAGCCTGTACCGCCACCCGCTCCGCCGCAGAGCACGTCCTCGCGAGGTTGCCGCAACCGTGAAACCGCTCGGCCCCGACGATCCACGCAGCGTGGGGCGTTACCGAACACTGGCCGTCATCGGTGAGGGCGGCATGGGCCGTGCCCTTTTGGCCGTGGCGCCGGACGGCCGATTCGCGGCACTGAAGTTGGTGTCCTCCGCGCTGGCCCACGACCCCGTGTTCCGCGATCGGTTCCGCCGGGAGGTGGCCGCCTCGCGGTCGGTCTCCGGCGCCTACACCGCGCCCGTTCTGGACGCCGACACCGAATCCGACGTTCCCTGGCTCGCCTCCCTGTACGTGCCGGGGCCGTCGCTCGCCGACGTGATCGACGACGCCGGCCCGCTCGACGTCGCCTCCCTGCGCCACCTCACCGTCACCCTGGCGGTGGCGCTGGCGGACATCCACCGGGCGGGACTGGTGCACCGGGACCTCAAGCCCGGCAACGTGCTCCTCACCCACGACGGACCCCGAGTCATCGACTTCGGCATCGCCCGCGCCATCGACGGCTCCGACCTCACGGCCACCAACGCGCTCATCGGTTCACCGGCCTTCATGTCGCCCGAACAAGCGCTCGGCGGAGTCATCACCCCGGCCAGCGACGTGTTCTCGTTGGGCTCGCTGTTGTTCACGGCGGCCACCGGCCGACGCCCCTTCGCGAGCACCTCCACCCCGCAGACCCTGTACAACATCGCCCACACCGAACCCGACCTGAGTCCACTTCCTCCCCAGGTCCGGGAGTTCGTGGAGCCGTGTCTGGCCAAGGACCCGGCTCGCAGACCCACGCCGCAGCAGCTCGTCGACCACCTCGGCCCCGTCTCCTCCCCGACGGCCCCGTGGCCCACCGCGGTGCACGCGCTCATCGCCCGGCGGGAACACCAGCTCCGGACCGTCGCCGCGGCACCTCCGCCGCCACCTCCACCGCCCGCCGCGACGGCGCCGGAGAAGCGACGTCGTGGGCTCGTGGTTCCCCTCGCGGCGTTCGCCGCCGCGCTGGTGGCGGTGCTCGTCGTGGTCCTCGTCAACGTCACGGCCGACGACGCTCCCGCCGAGTCCCCCGAGACGGCCGCCCCGGCCCCGACGTTGAGCGTGGAGGACGCCCTCACGTCCGAACGGTTGCGCCGGGTCGATCCGTGCGCGGTGCTCGCCAAAGTCCGGGTGCCGGGAATGGGCCTGCTCGCCCCCGAGGAAGATCCGATCTATCTCGACAAGTGCCGGTACGAGGGCACCGAATCGGGCAGCGTCACGCTCGCGCTCGGGGAGCCCTTCCAGAACGGGACCACCGAACACGACGCCGAGGGCCGTCCGATCCAGCTCACCCACCTGACGGGCGGCTGCGAGGCCTCCGTGCAATTGACCGACGAACCGCGGTTCACCGTCACCGTCAGCGACTCGGCGTCGAGCTCCTGCGAAGCCCCCAAAGCAGCGCTCGACGAGGCACTGCGACGACTCCGCACGGACGACGTCCTGCTCGACCTGCCCGCACACAGCGCTCTCGGCCTCGACACCTGTCTGCTGTTGGACGACGAGACGATCCGCGACGTGCTCGGCGCCGCGAAACCGGCCGCCGACGGTCTGCACGGATGCGAGTGGGACGGCGTTCGGACCGCGCGGGTGCGCGTCCTGCCGGGAGTTCCCGACCTCCCGCCCGAGAAGGATGCCGTCGAGTTGTCGTTCGACGGCATCACCGCGTACGCGACCACCGACGCCGCGGGCTACTGCGCGATCACCTGGACACAACGCCGTGTCAGCGACAGCCTGACGGAGGAGGTCCAGGTGTTCTTCCTCCAGGACGGCGGGCAGGACCCGTGCGTCCCCGCGCAGCGGCTCGCGAGCGCGGCCGCCGCCAACCTGCCGCGCGGGTGACGCTCGGCAGCTCAGACCAGACCGAGCGCGAGCATCGCGTCCGCGACCCGCGTGTAGGCCGCGATGTTGGCGCCCGCCACGTAGTTGCCGGGCATGCCGTACTCGTCGGCGGTCTCCAGGCACCGCGTGTGGATGTCACGCATGATGTCCTCGAGCCGGTCCTCGGTGTACTCGAACGACCACGAGTCGCGTGAGGCGTTCTGCTGCATCTCCAGCGCCGAGGTGGCCACGCCACCGGCGTTCGCCGCCTTGCCCGGCCCGAACGCGACCCCTGCCTCCTGGAACAGGCGCACTCCTTCGGGCGTGGTCGGCATGTTGGCGCCCTCCGCCACGACGGTGCAGCCGTTGCGGACGAGGGTCTCGGCCTCCTTGCCGGTGATCTCGTTCTGGGTCGCGCACGGCATGGCGACGTCGCACGGCACGGACCACACCTGCTGGCCCTCGACGTAACGAGCATGCGAGACCGCGTCGGCGTACGCGGAGATCCGCTCGCGGCGAACCTCCTTGATCTCCTTGAGCACCTCCAGGTCGATGCCCTTCTCGTCCACCACGTACCCGCTCGAATCGGAGCACGCGACCACCCGCCCGCCGAGCTGGTGGACCTTCTCGATGGCGTAGATGGCGACGTTGCCGGACCCCGACACCACGACGGTCTTGCCCTCGAAGCTGTCGCCCCGCGCGGCGAGCATCTCGTTGACGAAGAACGCGGTGCCGTACCCGGTGGCCTCGGTGCGGACGCGCGCACCGCCGTAGATCAGGCCCTTGCCGGTCAACACCCCCGACTCGTAGCGGTTGGTGATGCGCTTGTACTGGCCGAACAGGTAGCCGATCTCCCGGCTCCCGACGCCGATGTCCCCGGCCGGGACGTCGGTGTACTCGCCGATGTGGCGGTGTAGTTCGGTCATGAAGCTCTGGCAGAAGCGCATGATCTCGCGGTCGGACTTGCCCTTCGGGTCGAAGTCCGAGCCACCCTTACCACCACCGATGGGCAGCCCGGTGAGGGCGTTTTTGAAGACTTGCTCGAAGCCGAGGAACTTCACGATGCCCAGGTACACCGACGGGTGGAAGCGCAGCCCGCCCTTGTAGGGACCGAGGGCACTGTTGAACTCCATCCGGAACCCACGGTTGATGTGGATCTCACCGCGGTCGTCCTCCCACGGGACGCGGAAGATGATCTGCCGTTCCGGTTCACAGATGCGCGAGACGATCTTCGCATCGGCGTACTGCGGGTGCTTGCCCACGGCCGGCCCGATGCTCTCCAGGACCTCACGCACGGCTTGGTGGAACTCCGTCTCACCGGGGTTACGCGCGAGCACTTCGGCGTAGACGCTTTCGAGCCGTTCGTGAATTGGCACACCCGCCTCCTGGGCCATAGGTTGACGACCGATTCGTTAACCACCACGAAACATCTCGACGGTCTCGGGGGCAAGACGGCAAACGTCACCATGGGGGCGGATTCGTCGTGATATCCACCACCCGGTCGGGGGAGAGTGCGAGGGAGACCACAACTGGACGCTTCGAGTGAGTTATCGGTCACACTCGGAGAGTCGCTTCGCTTCACCCGAACCGGGCGCGGCCGGGATCACTTCGAGTCGCCCCGCGGACGAACCCGGAGCTCGTCCGGACCGGAGCGGAACAGGTGGAGACCACCCGCCGCCGGAACCACTGTTTCGACCGAATCGGGAAGGGGCAGGTGACAAAGGACTGTCGTTCGGGAATGACGGGGAATCCGACCGAGCCACGGAAGAACTTTTCGAAAACACCGAGAGGGTCCACCGGGGATTCCGGCGGACCCTCTCGGGATTGTTGTGGAGCTGAGGGGAATCGAACCCCTGACCTTCTCGATGCGAACGAGACGCGCTACCAACTGCGCTACAGCCCCGTGTTTTGTTTGCTCGGTGAGCATAGCAGTTCCGCTACACCCACCGAGCAGGGGGGTCCCTATTCGCCCACGGCGCGACGGTACGAGTACCGCCCCGGGTCTTCGAGCTCGTGGAACGCGGGATCCTCGTCCTCAAGATCGACCACCACCGCCTGCCTACGCACCCTGGTGGTCGGCATGGGCTTGCGCTCGGACCCCACCACGTCACCGGGCTCGTTGGACACCACCTCGATGTCCTCGAGCGGATTCGGCCGCCGAGGCGTACGCCGCGAGGCCGCGCGCAGTCGAGCCAACCTGCGTTGCCGGATCTCCTCCTCGATCCGAACCTGCCGACGCAGGTAGACGAGGTAGGTCACCAAGGTGAGATCGGCGACCCCGTGTGCCCACCACAGCACGGGAAGCACGAAGCCCGCCACGACCGCCGTGGTCACGACGGTCAGTAACAGCACCATCACAACTCGCTGGCGGAACGCGTACTTCGCCTTGGCGGCGAGCGCGGCGGCCTCCGGGTCGAAGCCACCCCGTCCGGGACGGTAACGCCGCAAAGGACGCCCCCCGGTCATCGCGCCACGCCCCGCGAGGAACTCACCGTCCTCACCACTCCGGCGTTTCCCGTCGTACTCGTCCCCGCCCCCGTGCGCCTCGTCATCGCTGACACCCTCGGGGCCGCTGTACGCACCCCTGAGACCGTCGTCCGCGTCTTCCAGGTCCTCACCGACCACCGAGTCGACGTCCCCCCGTCCGTACTCGTCACTCGCGGTGTCGCGCGCACTTCCGCTGCGCACGACCCGTGCGGCCAATGCCGCGTCGTTGGTCTGCGTGATGACCTGCCGCTTGCGCGCGACCATGGGCACGAGGACGGCAAGCCATGCCGCAGCGAGTCCTACAATGATCAACGAGCTGGGCATTTCGTCACCTCCCCCGACCTGTACTGCGCGCCGTCGTGATGGGCACGTTCAGCCTCGCGGCTCTTTACTGCGCACTCACTCCGACTCTCGTCACGCTAGTCACAGGAGTAACAGAAACTGCGGAGACTCGCCGGGCTGTTTTCCGACTCACCCAGTTGCAGGAGATTTGTCCGGTGCCGTCAGCGCTGCTCAGGCACGGTGGCCAAGCCCGACGCGACGAGCCGGGCGACCACTCCGTCACCGGTCTCCTCGGCGGTCAGGGCGTAGCAGAAGTGGTCCCGCCACTCCCCCTGAACCTCCAGGTAGCGACGGAAAAGTCCCTCCCTGCGGTAGCCCGCCTTGCTGAGCACGCGCAGACTCGCCGCGTTCTCGGGACGGACCGTGGCCTCAAGACGATGCAGCCGTCCTTCCGTGAAGGCGTGGTCGGTGGCCAACGCGACAGCCGCCGTGGCCACCCCGCCTCCGGCGAGCCCGGACGACACCCAATAGCCGATCCACGCCGATCGCAGTGAGGCCCGGACGATGTTGCCGATCGTGAGCTGACCGGCGAACGCGTCGTCCACCGTGATCGCGAAGGGGAAGCACTGCCCTCGCTTGGCGAGACGTCGCAGCGTGGCCCACTGAGACGGCCACGCCGCGACGGCGTTCCGCTCGCGCCAGCTACCCGGCTGGGTGGGCTCCCACCGTTCGAGGTAGGCGTGATCGCGGAGTCGGATCCGACTCCACTCGCCTCCGTCCCGCAATCGCAGGGGCCGGAGGCGAACCGTACCGGCGGGCACGATCAGTGGTCCCAACCTCGCGGGCCAACCGGGCCGTTGAGGCTCCGCGACATAGGGCGCGCCGTACCCGGTCGACATGGCCTCGTCCCGCTACGCGCGTGGGGCGAGGAAGGCCACTTTGACCTGCTCCCCCGCGGCGACTTCCGTCAGATCCTCGTCCACATTGATCAGACAGTTGGCCTCGGCCAGCGACGTGAGCAGGTGTGACCCCCCGATCCCCAGTGGTTGGACCAGGTACTCGCCGTTGCTCTCGTCGCGCAGCAGTTGCCCCCGCAGGTAACCGCGCCGCCCCTTCGTCGAGGTGATCGGCGACAGCAACCGGGCCTCCACGGTCCGTCGGTGCGGGTGGCGAGTTCCCCGAGCGGCCCGGATGAGGGGACGCACCATCACCTCGAACACCACGAACGCGCTCATCGGGTTGGCCGGGATGAGGAAGGTGGGCACCGCGTCCGGGCCCAGCTTGCCGAACGCCTGGGTGGAACCGGGATGCATGGCCACCCGCGTGGTGTCGATGTCACCGAGGTCGGACAGCGCGGCCAGGACTTCGTCCCCGGTGCTCCCGCCCGCGCCCCCGGCCACGACGATGACCTCGGACATCAACAACCTGCCCTCGACCGTCTCCCGCAGCCGCTTCGGGTCGAGCGGGACGATGCCGACCCGGCTCACCTCCGCGCCCGCGTCACGCGCGGCCGCCGCGAGGGCGTAGGAGTTGACGTCGTAGACCTGTCCGACGGCGGGGGTGCGGTCGATGTCGACGAGCTCGTCGCCCACGGAGATGATCGACACCCTGGGACGCGGATGCACGAGCACCTTCGACCGGCCCACGGCGGCGAGCAGACCCACCTGCGCCGCTCCGATCGTGTCGCCCTTGCGCACGGCGACATCGCCGACCTGGACGTCCTCCCCCGTCCTCCGCACGTAACCGTGCGAGGGAACGGCACGGCGCACCGTCACCTTCGCGGTGCCTCCGTCGGTGTACGACGTCGGGACGACGGCGTCGGCGAGCGTCGGCAGCGGTGCTCCGGTGGCCACGCGCACGGCCTGGCCGGGTTGGAGTCGCCGCGGCTGCCGGGAGCCGGCCGGGATCTCCCCGACCACCGGCATCTCCACGGGCTCCTCGTTGGCCGTGCGCACGTCGACGCTGCGCACGGCGTAACCGTCCACAGCCGCCTGGTCGAAGCCCGGCAGTGCCTGTTCGGCGACCACCTCCTCGGCACAGAGCAGTCCCTGCGCCTCGGAGATCGCCACCCGCACGGGACGGGGACGCACCGCTGACTTCAACAGCAGAGCGAGATGGTCCTCGACGGACCTCAGTTCGGCTCTGGGGTGCGTGACGACGATCGACTCGGTGTCAGTCATCAGTGAGCGGTACCGATCCGTTCGATCAGCCACTCGCGCAGCGAGGGGCCGTAGTCGGGATTGTCAAGGGCAAAGTCGACGGCCGCGCGCAGGAAGCCGCCGGGATTACCGAGGTCGTGCCGCCCACCATGGTGGACGACGACGTGCACGGGGTGTCCCTCGGAGATCAACAACGCCACGGCGTCGGTCAGCTGCAGTTCCCCGCCGGAACCGGGCTCGATGCGCCCGAGCGCGTCGAAGATCGCCCGATCGAGCAGGTAGCGGCCCGCCGCGGCGTAGGTGGACGGCGCGTCCTCGGGTGCGGGCTTTTCCACCATGCCGTGCACCCGCTTGACGTCGGCGTCGTCCGTGTCGGAGACGTCGAACACACCGTAGGGGGAGATCTGCTCCTTCGGGATGTCGAAAGCGCACAGGACGCTGCCCCCGTACCGCGCGCGCACCTCGGCCATCTTGGACAGCACCCCGGTGGGGAGCACGAGGTCGTCGGGCAGCAGGACGGCCACGGCGGTGTCGTCGTCGTCCAGGTTCGGTTCGGCCTGCGCGACGGCGTGGCCGAGTCCGAGCGCCTCCTCCTGGATCGCCACCTCGACGTCCAGCAGTTCACCGGCCCTGCGAACCTTCTCCAGTTGAGCTGTCTTGCCCTTGCGTTCGAGCGTCGCCTCCAACTCGGGCTTGCTGGAGAAGTAGTCCACGACCGACTTCTTGTCGGGAGACGTGACGATCACCATGCGTCGTGCCCCCGCCTCGGCGGCCTCGCTCGCGACGAGCTCGATCCCCGGCGTGTCGACGACCGGCAGCAACTCCTTGGGCACGGCCTTCGTGGCCGGGAGGAATCTCGTGCCGAGCCCTGCAGCCGGCACGATGGCGGTCCGGAACGTGGTCTCAATCGTGGCGCCCGTCATGGCCGCAAAGCCTAGCCTGAACCCGTGAAACCCACCGACAACGACAATCCCCCTGCGAGTGTCAAGGCGGCCTGGCGCGAGCGGATACGCACCGAACGGGCCGCGGTCCCGAGGGAGGAACGCGACGCCGAGACGGCGGCGCTCGCGCGGGCCTTCGCCGGTCTGGAGGGCACGACCGTGTGTTGTTACGTGCCCTTCGGCACCGAACCGGGCTCGGTGGAGTTGCTCGACGTTCTCCGTGACGCGGGTCGCAGGGTGTTGCTTCCCGTCGTTCCCGCCGCACGGGGGCCACTGGACTGGGCGGAGTACTCTGGGAAATCGTCGCTGGCCACGGGGGTGTTCCCACCGGTGCTGGAGCCGACCGGGCCCCGGCTCGGTCCGCACGCCGTGGCCGAGGCGGACGTCGTGCTCGTTCCCGCGCTGGCGGTCGACCGCGTCGGGGTGCGGCTGGGCAAGGGAGCCGGCTACTACGACCGATCACTCGTGCTCGCTGCCCGAAAGACCCGGTTCGTTGCCGTGATCCGCGACACAGAACTCGTCGACCGGCTGCCCGCCGAACCTCACGACGTACGCATGCACGCGGCGCTCACACCGGGCCGAGGGCTGGTCGAACTCGCCGGACGCCGCGAGGTGTGAGCCGGACCTCGATTGCGCTCGGGGAACACGATCGAGCAAAATTGCGTTAGCACTCTCGGCCATCGAGTGCCAAATGGAGTGCCGTAGCCTCGAAGGAGACCCTGTGCCGACCTATCAATACGCCTGTAAGGAGTGCGACCACCGGTTCGAGGTGGTCCAGTCGTTCTCCGACGCGAGCCTGACGGAGTGCCCCGAGTGCCAGGGGCCGCTGCGCAAGCTCTACGGGTCCGTCGGTGTGATCTTCAAGGGCAGCGGGTTCTATCGCACGGATTCCCGATCGGATTCCAAGACGTCGACGGCCGCCAAGTCCTCGAACTCGTCGAGCTCCTCCAGCAGCTCGTCCAACGGGTCCTCGAAGTCGGACTCCAGCTCCTCCAGCTCCACCTCCACCGCGGCGGCGTCCTGACGGAGTAGCCGCGGCGGCTCCTCGGCACAAGCCGCGGGAGCCGGTTGTCCACAGGAACAGAGTTGTCCACACCCCGGTGCTCGCTCGCTACCGGTGGTGAGGGACCGCTTCTACCGTCGGTTCCGGGTGGGCGCGCGCAGCGCCCACGACCGGCATCGACGAGGGGGAAGCGGTATGGACGACACGCGTTCACGGTCACGGCAGCGCAACGTACGGACCCGGCTCCGCGGACGGCCGCTTGTACTTCTACGGCGCGCGCTCGCCGCCGTCCTGTTCCTCGTCGCCGCGGCGCTGGCCGCCACACCCGGCGCGAGCAGTGAAACGACGGTGCCCGTTCTCGTGACGGCGAAGGATCTGCCGTCGGGCTCCGTCCTGTCGGCCACCGATGTCCGTGTCGTCGACATGAACGCGGCCACGCGCCCCGCCGGTGTGCTCACGACGCCCGCCCAAGCAGTGCGAAGACAGCTCGTGGGCGCCGCACGCGCCGGCGAGCCCCTCACGGACGTGCGGTTGGTCGACGACCACGGCGGACCACCGGGTTTCACCACCGTGCCACTCCGGCTGGCGGACGCCGGCGTCGCCGACCTGTTGCGGCCCGGCACCCGCGTCGACGTCGTCGTCCCCGGTGAGGAAGCGGAGCGGGCCGAGGTACTGGCGAGCGACGCCACGGTGGTCACCGTGGCTCAACGGGAACCGCGGCGGATCGGCGGACCACTCGAACCCGACGAGCCGCTCGTGCTGGTGTCCGTGGCCGACGAGCACGCTCCTCACGTCGCCGCCGCGGGGCTCGGTCGGCCCGTCACGGTGACGCTGCGATGACCGGGTACGGCTTGCTCAGCGATCGTGATGCGGAGGACGGTTCTCCCGGTACCAGTCGTCCGGTAGCCCCGTGGACGAGTAGGTGTCCCGCTCGTCGCGAGTGGTCGTGGGAAGCACGTCGCCGAACACGGCGTCGAGGGTTTTGCGCCGCCTCGAATTCTCGCGGCGGTCCTGCGGGTTCCGTTGCTTCTTCTCGTTCATGGACGCCCAGTGTGGGGATTGGACCGTCAGGTCTGGTCGAGGCCCGAGAGCTGACCGATGACGTGACGCACCAAGGCGGAAAGGGTCGCCATGCCGTCCCGAATGGCGGAGCGGGAACTGGCGAGGTTCACCACCAGCGTACTGCCCGAGATGCCCACGAGGCCGCGCGAGATGACTCCGTCCATGGCCCCGGCCGCCAACGCGGAGGAACGCAGTGCCTCGGCGATACCCGGCACCGGCCGGTCGAGCACTCCCGCCGTGGCGTCGGGGGTGACGTCGCGAGGAGACACGCCCGTGGCGCCGACGGTGATCACCAGGTCGACGCCACCGATCACCGCCGTGTTCAACGCGTTGCGGATCTCCACCGTGTCCGCGCGGACGACCACGACGCCGTCGACGATGAAGTTCGCTTCCTCCAGGAGCTCGGTGACGAGCGGGCCCGTGTTGTCCTCAAGCTCGCCCTGGGCCAACCGGTCATCCACGATCACGACGAGGGCTCGCCCCAACCGCTGTGCATCCCGTTCCATGTGCACTACCGTAGTGCCACTCTGCTTCTCGGGTTGCGCGGCGCTGCTGGAGAAAAGCTGTCTCGCCACACCGCGTCGAGGCAGTCGGCACGGTCTCCCCGTGCACTGCTCGAACAGCTTCTCCACGGGCTTTTCGGGGCCGCAGTCGCCACGTCGGCGACATCCCGGTTTTCGTGGGCCGGGAATCGTTGTCCCGGTCCCCTGACCGCGGAGAGCCGCGATGCGCCGGAAGGACGTTTCACCGAAGACCTCCCTGCGGCCCACTCGATCCCACGCCTTGGAGTGCTCGACGCGCTCGCCGCCGCGTCGAAGGCAGCGTTCGTCGAAAAATCACCCGTTCCGGGACGCGCGGACAAGACACGGACACGCCCGACCGTGCGGGCGTGTCCGCTCCTTACCGAGTTGGCCTTCACTCAAGGCACGCGCCGCGTCTCGCGCGCACCGGCCGTGTGGGAAGCGCTGAGGCAGTCCCCGCCTCGGTGCCGCCGGCACTACCGCGAGCTCCTCCGTCTCGTCGGCTCCCGCGGCGAGGCCCTCGGGAACGTCGTCCTAGTTCACCGGCACCGGCTGGCCTCCCAGGGTCACCTCGACCTGGTTGCCGTCGGCGAGCGTGAAGGTGACCTTCTCACCCGGTGCCCTCGTCCGGATCGCGGCGACCAGCGTGTTCGCATCCTCGATGCGCCGATCCCCCATCTTCACGATCACGTCGTTCGACTTAAGACCCGCCTTCTCGGCGGGGCTGCCCGGCTGCACCTCGCCGATGCGAGCGCCGCCCGACTGCGCGTCGCCGACGGTGGCACCGATGAAGGTCTGGGTCGCGTGGCCGCTTTCGATGATCTCGTCCGCCGTCCTGCGCGCCTGGTCGATGGGGATCGCGAACCCGATGCCCACGTTGCCGCCCTGGGAGGGGCTGTAGATGGCGGAGTTGATCCCGATGACCTGGCCCTGCATGTTCGCGAGCGGACCACCCGAGTTACCGGGGTTGATGGCCGCGTCCGTCTGGATGGCGTCCATGACCGTGGCCTGGTCTCCCTGTCCGCCCGCCGTCACCGGGCGATTCAGGGAACTGACGATGCCCGCGGTCACGGTCCCGGCGAGTTCGTACGGCGACCCGATCGCCACCACGGACTGACCGACCCGAAGATCGTCCGACCGCCCGAGTTCCACCGTGGTGAGGCCACTGACGTCCTCGGCCCGCACCACGGCGATGTCGGTCGTCGGGTCCCGTCCCACGATCTTGGCCTCGGCCTCCTCACCGTCGTGGAACACCACAGAGATGCGCCCGCCCCGCGCGGCGGCTTCGACCACGTGGTTGTTGGTGAGGATGTATCCGTCCTCGCTGATGACGAAGCCCGAGCCTTCGTTGGCCGAGCCGAATCCCTGCACTCGCAGCTGCACGACGCTCGGCTTCAGCTTCGCGGCGACGGCTTCGACGCTGCCCTCGGGGACGTTGCCGGTCTGCTTGGCTGGGAGAGGCTGGTCGAGAGCGTTGGGCGCGGGCGGTGTCGCGGCCGTGTCCGCGGCGAGATAACCACCCGCCGCTCCCGCACCTCCTCCGACGAGCAGAGCCAGCAGCACTACACCCGCGACGAGCTTGCCCGGCATGCCGCGCTGGTCCTGCCGCGGTGGCGGCCCTGCGACCGGGTATCCGCCGTAGCCCGGCTGCTGGTGGGGCGAGGCCCCGTAGCCACCGTGCGGGTATTCCCCCGCGGGCGGGTGCGGGGGGTACTGGAACTCGTGCGTCGCCCGCTCCCCGTCCGTCGGCCGGCCGGAGCTCCCGTGCTCGGGAGACGCATCGTTCTGTGCCGAGTCGGGCTGCTCCGGCGTGTCCGCCGGAGTGTGCCTGTCCTGTGCGGAGGGATCGTTCTCGGTCATGTCTCCATGATGAGGGCAAGTCCTGAGAACAGGCTGAACTCAACCTGTGGGCACGGTGCGAGCGGGTCACCCGACGGCACGCAATCGCTCCGCGATCCGTTCCGGCGTGCTGTCGTTGATCCACACTCCCATTCCGGACTCCGAGCCCGCGAGGTACTTGAGCTTGTCCTCCGCCCGGCGCACCGAGAACAGTTCGAGATGCAGCCACGCCAGGTCCCGGTCGCGGTGGACGGGCGCCTGGTGCCAGCCCGCCACGTACGGCAGCGGCTTGTCATACAACGCATCGCAACGACGCAGCACCGACAGGTAGACCTCGGCGAAGTCCTCACGTTCCGCCGTGCTCAGCTCGACCAGGTCGGGCACTTGGCGGTGCGGCACCACGAGCACCTGCACCGGCCACTTCGCCGCGGGCGGCACGAACGCTGTCCAGTGTCGCCCCTTGGCCACGATGCGTCGTTGCTCGGCCCACTCCGCCTTCAGCACGTCGGCGAGCAAGGGGGTGCCCCGTTCATCCCGGTGGGCACGCGCGGCGGCAAGCATCCGTTCCGTCCGAGGCGGTACGAACGGGTAGGCGTAGATCTGCCCGTGGGGATGGTGCAGCGTCACGCCGATCTCCTCCCCTCGATTCTCGAAGGGGAAGACCAGCTCGACGCCCTCCCGTGCCGACAGCTCAGCCGTGCGGTCGGCCAGCGCCTCCAGCACCGTACGCACTCGCCGCGGGTCGAGTTCGGTGAACGAACTGTGGTGATCGCTAGTGAAGCACACCACGTCGGCGTGCCCGGTGCCGCCCGAGAACGCGGGGAACCGGTTGTCGAAGACCACCACGTCGTAATCGGCTTCGGGCACCTCGGTCGGTCGGCCCGGCGCGCTCGGACACAAGGGACACAGGTCGGCCGCCGGTTTGTAGGTGCGGGTCTGACGGTGGGCGGCCAGCACCACCAGCTCTCCGGTGAGCGGGTCGCGGCGGATCTCGGACATCGCGGTGGTCTCCGGAAGGTCCCTGGTGTCCACCGCTGTCCGCGAGCGCGTTCGTTCGCCCTCGTCGTAGTACGTGATCCGACGGCCGTCGGCCAGGCGACGCACTGTCTTGTTCACGCGCGTTCCCCGTTCTCCACGGGCACGACCACGAGCTCGCCCACGTGGGCGGACAGCACCTCACGCGCGTCCTCGGGGAGCCCTTCGTCACTGATCAGTACCTTCGCCTCGGACAACGAGGCCACCGTCGAGATTCCCACCGTGGCCCACCGAGTGTGGTCGGCGAGCACGACGAGACTCCGGCCCGCCTCCACGAGAGCCCGGTCGGCTTCGCTCTGGGTGAGGTTCGAGACTGTGAAACCGGCTCGCTCGCAGATCCCGTGGACCCCGAGGAACACCATGTCCAGATGCAAACCACGCAGGCTCTGCACCGCGAGCGGGCCCACGAGCACGTCCGATCCGCCGCGCACTCCCCCGGTGAGCACCACCACGCGGTCCGGTTGGGCGGAACCCGCCGCGATGTCGGCCACCGTGAGCGAATTCGTGACCACGGTCAGGTTCGGCACGGGGTCGAGCGCACGAGCGAGAACGGTCGTCACTGCGCTCGACGAGAGCCCGATGGCCTGGCCGGGTCTGACCCGGCGAGCGGCCTCGGCCGCGATGGCCTCGTGCCGCGCCCGCGTCTCGGCACAGGTGTCCGTTCCGCCACCGTCGGAGCGCGTCACCATGGTGGCTCCGCCGTACACCTTCTCGATCAGCCCTCTGCCCGCGAGCACGTCGAGGTCCCGCCGGATGGTCATGTCCGAGACCCCCAGCCTGCTCACGAGATCGCTTACCCGAACCGCACCGGTACGTCGGGTCTCTTCGAGAATGACCGCCTGTCGTTGTCGCGCCAGCACCGTTGACTCCGTCCCGCGACCACGCCCACTAACACAAAATCCTACGCCAATTAGCACACTCTCGGTGGTTATCACCCATACGGGGAGTGATCATGCGTTGCGATCTCAGCCCGGTATGCCTGGCAACCGGATGGCCATCAGGGCACCTCCTTCGGGCTTGTTGTTGGCGTACACCGTGCCGCCGTGGCGCTCCGCCGCCTGTTTGACGATCGCCAGGCCGAGCCCCGATCCGGGCAGGCCGCGGGCCTCCGACGACCGGTAGAAGCGGTCGAACACCCGAGGCAGGTCCTCCGGTGCGATTCCCGGCCCCGAGTCCGAGACCTCCACCACCGCCGTACCGTCTCCGAGCGACCGCAACGTCACGTGGACGGTCGAGCCCTGCGGCGAGAACTTCACGGCGTTGTCCAGCAGGTTCAACACCGCGCGTTCAAGAGCGTGGGAGTCACCGGTGAGCACCCACGGCTGGAGCGTGACGTCGAACTCGATGCTTCCCGCCCGTCGCCGCGCCCGGTCCAGCGCGCGTTCCACCACCTCGACCAAATCGACGCGTTCGGTGGCGTCCGCGGGACTGTCCTCGCGGGAAAGTTCGGTGAGGTCACCGATGAGCTGGGTGACCTCGTCCAGTTGGCCTCGGATGTCGGCCTCGATGTCCCTGCGGTCGCGTTCGGGCAACGACGGTGCGCCCTCCCGGCTGGCGGCGAGGAGCAGTTCGAAGTTCGTCCGCAACGACGTCAACGGGGTGCGCAGTTCGTGTCCGGCGTCGGCGACCAGACGACGTTGCCGGTCCCGCGACTCCGACACCGCGTCCAGCATGGTGTTGAAGCTCTGCGTCAGGCGGGCGAGTTCGTCGTCACCGCTGACGGGAATCGGCCGCAGGTCCATCGTGCGGGCGACCCGCTCGGTGGCGGAGGTCAGCCGCTCCACCGGCCGCAGTCCCGCCCGCGCCACCGCCGTGCCCGCGGCAGCCGCCATCAGAATGCCGGCACCGCCGAAGAACAACAGCACCAGCGCCAACTCACCCAGGGTTCGTTTCGTGGACGCGAGCGACTGCGCGAGCACCATGGCGACCCCGTGGCCCGCCGGAAGTGCGACCACCCGCATGTCGGTGGCCGCGTCGGTCCGGAGGGACGACGGCTTCGAACCGTCCGCCACCGCGAGTTCGCTCTCGCCCCACGGAGGCGGCGTGCCCGCGGTGGGATAGATGAGTTCGCCCCGCGCCGAGAGCAAACCGATGTGGATGTCGCTGCTCACCAAAAAGGCGCCCGGAATGGATTGCAGTCGCGTCTGAACCGACGGACTCTGCACGGCCGCCTGCGCGCGATTGACGAGGTTCTCGTCGAACTCCGCGTACAGGTTGCGGTGCACGGTGACGTAGGCGCCGAGCGACACCAACGCCACCGTGCAGCCCACGCAGACGGCCGCCAGCAGCGACACCCGCGCCCGCAGCGAGACCCGCTTGCGCGTGGGCTCCCGGTTCGTCTCCGGTGTCGGGGAAACCGTCACGGCGAGGTCTCCCGCAACACATAGCCCACACCCCGCACCGTGTGGATCAGTCGTGGCTCGTTGTCGGCCTCGGTCTTGCGCCGCAGATACCCGACGTAGACCTCAAGCGCGTTGCCGGAGGTCGGGAAGTCGTAGCCCCATACCTCTTCGAGGATGCGGCTGCGAGGGAGCACGTGCTTGGGGTGGGTCATGAACAGTTCGAGCAGCGAGAACTCGGTGCGCGTGAGACTGATCTGCCGACCACCCCGAGTCACCTCCCGAGTGTTCGGGTTCAGCGTGAGGTCGGCGAACGTGAGTACGTCGCTTTCCCCTTCCCCACCTTCCTGTCCGGCTCGCCTCAGCAGCGCCCGCAGGCGGGCGAGCAACTCCTCCAGCGCGAACGGCTTCGGCAGGTAGTCGTCGGCTCCGGCGTCGAGCCCGGCCACGCGATCGGACACCGCGTCGCGCGCGGTGAGCACGAGGATGGGCAGGTCGTCCCCGGTTCCGCGCAGCCTTCGCGCGACTTCCAGGCCGTCCAGGCGCGGCATCATGACGTCGAGAACCATGGCGTCGGGGCGGTCGGTGGCCACCTTCTCCAGGGCCTCCGCACCGTCCCCGGCCAGATCCACCTGGTACCCGTTGAACTCCAGCGAGCGCCGCAGCGACTCCCGCACGGCCCGGTCGTCGTCGACAACGAGAATGCGCATAGGCCCAGTCTGGCCCCGACGCCTGAGAAGCTCCTTAACGAGCCCTGTCAGTTCACCAGGCCACCGCGATAGGCGAGCAGGGCGGCCTGCACCCGGTTGGCCGCACCGATCTTGGACAGCACCGCCGAGACGTAGCCCTTCACCGTGGCCTCGGACAGGTGCAGCCGTCCGCCGATCTCGGCGTTGGACAGCCCTTGGCCGATGAGCGTCACGACCTCCCGCTCGCGCTCCGACAAGGAGGCAATCAACTCCCGCGCGGGCGCCGACGCACGTTGGCCGTCGCGATGGGCGTTGACCATGCGCGCCGCCACCCCCGGATCGAGCACCGCCCCACCCCGCGCGAGATCACGGATGGCGCGCACCAGGACGGCGGGCTCGATGTCCTTCAGCAGGAACCCGTTGGCGCCGAACCGCAACGCGAGACTCACGTACTCGTCGATGTCGAACGTCGTCAGCATCGCCACCACGGGCGGATTGGGCAGGGCCTGGATCGCGCGCAACGCCCGGATGCCGTCGTCGGGGGTGCGCATACGAATGTCGAGCAGGGCCACGTCGGGATGGAAGCGTCGTACGGCCTCCACCGCGGTTCTACCGTCCGCTGCCTCGCCCGCGACCTCGATGTCCGAAGCGGGGGCCACCATGGCGCGTAACCCCGACCGGACCAGCTCTTCGTCGTCGGCGAACATCACCTTGATCAACAGTGCCTCCGGCAGCCGACGGAGCGCCTCGCGCGCCCAGTCACGAGCAAGTTACTGATAGGTAGTGGAGGTATTACAGTGAGGCCTCAGCTTCCCGTCAAGGTCCCGTTCACAGACTGAAAACCGCACCCGCTAAGGTATGGGTAGAGTCGATGACTCGTAAGCCCTCGTAGCTCAGGGGATAGAGCACCGCTCTCCTAAAGCGGGTGTCGGAGGTTCGAATCCTCCCGGGGGCGCCCAGGCCAGGGCCGAGCCCCGAAAGCCCCAGGTCAGTCGCGGAGTGGACGACCCTATCCATGCGGTCGGCGATCTTGTTCAAGCGATCCGGAGACAGCTGCCCGTAAAGATCGCGTGTCATCGCCGGAGTTCTACTCCCGAGTATCTGTTGCACGATCTTCACACCAGTTCCGGACGTGATCGCCAACGATGCCGCCGTGTGCCGCAGCTGGCGTGAGTGGCCTCCCGGGGCCCGACCTCGCGGACCACAGCGTCGAGCACACGCCGCCGGAAGTCGCGGCCCCTCCGGTCCCGCCCCTGGGCAACGGGAACATCAACGCATCGTCTGAACAGCACGCAAGTAGGAGACACTGGTGCGGGTTCTGATTACCGGGGCTGGTGGGTTTCTGGGCCGTACGCTGGCCACGCTGCTGCATCGGCAGGGCAGCAAGGTCGCCGCCGTGGTCCGGCCGGGGCGCGTCCCCGACCTGCCCGCGGGCATCGAGATACACGGTGTTGATGTGCGCGACCGGAACGCGCTCACCGCCGTGGTGCGGAAACACTCGCCGGATGTGGTGGTGCACCTGGCGGCGTTGAAGAACATCCGCGACTCCCACACCAACGAGGATGCTTACCGCGCCACCAACGTCGACAGCACCCTCCACCTGATCGACGCCCTCAACCCCCTCGCTTCACCCGTGCACGTGGTCTATGCCTCCACCGTCGCGGTCTACGGACCCCAACCACACCCCGACGAGAACACGCCCGCCGACCCGCGGAATCCTTACGCGCGAACGAAACTCGACGCCGAAACCGCGCTCGAAACCGCAGCTACTACAGGTCGCTGCCGCGCTACGGTGCTGAGGTTCGCCAACATCGCCGGCGGCTACGGCACGATCCACGACCCCAACACCAACGCGATCATCCCCCACGTCCTGGCCAGCGCCCGCACCGGCGAACCCGTCCCAATCCACGGTGCCGGTGACAGCGTCCGCGACTACCTCCACGGCCACGACGCCGCAGACGCCATCATCACCACCCTCACCCCGCGGCACTCATTCCGCCGATACAACGTCGACAGCGGACACGGCGCCAGCATCACCGACGCCTGGCACACCTCCACAACCACACAAGCCCCCTAAAACACCACCACAACACGCGCGTCAAGGGCACCCCTGACCAAAGCAGCTCCAGCGTGGCTGCCTACCCCCTCGACCGAAGAATTGAAACTTGAGTTTCAATTCATTCCCTCCCGGCCGCGCGTTCAGCCAGCCAAGAATTCCCCGCTTCAGTGAGAAAAACTCATTACTCTCTGAACACACATCCACCAGGCGACGGGGGAACGACATGGACCACAGCATCCTCGACCCGGACAGCGCCAAGGAACGGCTCAGGGAGTGGAAGGACCGCATCGACAAGCTCGCCGCCGACACCCGGACGATGAGCGAGCGGCTGCAGGGGGTGCGGGCCACCGCGACCGACCCGAGCGGACTCGTCGAGGTCACCATCGACTCCACGGGTTCGCTGGTCGACCTGAAGTTGACCAGCAAGATGCAGAGCACCAAACCGGACGTGGTCGCGCAGACGATCATGCAGACTCTCGCCGAGGCGAAGAACCAACTGGCCGACCAGTCCCAACAGATCATCGCCGAGACCGTGGGCACCGACTCCCCCGCGGCGCGGGCGATCGCGGAATCCGTGGGGAACCAGCTGCGCAGTGAGCCCGTCCAAAAAACCGATTCCGCGGAAACCGACCACGAGGACGACGACTACGAGAACCGTTCCTTCCTGAAAAAGGACTGAGCCATGGGCGACGGGTACAAGGTTCGCGCGGAACAACTCCGAGCGCATGCGGACAAGGTCGAGCAGATCCAGGCGCGGTTCGACGCGGTCAAGGGGGCCAGTTCCCACATCCAGCAGAACGACCAGGCCTACGGACTGCTCTGTGGGTGGATAGCCGCGGTTCTCGAAGGCCGACACACCCGGCAGGACGAGCTGATCGACTACGTCTCGGAGAACCTCTCGATGGCCGCGCAGTCCCTGCGCTCGGCGGCGGACCTCTACGAAAGTAACGACAAGGAACACGCGGACCTCATCACCTCGGCTGGTGAGTTGCCATGAGTAACGATTCGTTGGTCGCGCCGGTGGAGTCGACTCGTAAGGCGTGGACCGGCGCCAGCTTGGCCGACAGCGTCGAGGGCCTGGTCACCTCGATCCAAAGCGGGGACTGGGTCTCCGGGGCACTGGCCGGGGTGGGGTTGGGGCTGGAGGTCACCTCCACCGTCCTGGATCCGTTCAGCGCGTTGTTGTCCAACGGGCTGGGCTGGGCCATGGAGTACTTCGAGCCGCTGCGGAAGGTCCTCGACGAGCTGACCGGCATGCCCGACGTGGTGGCTTCCCACGCCGCGACGTGGAACAACATGGCCACGGAACTGGCGGCCATGGCCGAGGACCTCTCCTCCAGCCTGGAAAGCGACCTGCCCGACTGGCAGGGCGGGGCGGCCGAGGCCTACCAGACGATGATGTCCAACAACGTCGACGCCATCGGAGGGCTGTCGGCGATCTCGGCCGCGATGGCCTCGGCCACCGAAGGCGCGGGTGGTCTGGTGCAGATGACCCGCGACATCGTGCGCGATCTAATCGCCGACCTGGTGGCGCGGGTGGTCGTGTGGGCGGCCGAGGCGATCTTCGTGGTGACGATCCCGGTGGTCGCGGCCCAGATCGCCTCCGCGGTGGCCAAGTGGGCCGGCCGCATCTTCTCCTTCGTCACCAGTCTGATCGACAGCCTGACCAACCTGAGCAAGCTTTTAAACGGCTGAGGGGGAGCTCGTGGCCAAGCCGAAAGGAAACACCGGGGGCACCACCAAACCACACGGAGACACCACCACCCACGGCGACAACGGAGGACAAAGACGCAAACCCTCCCAACGCATGGGCAACATCGACGCCAGCTCCAGCGTCTCCAAAGCCCAAGACGCCACCTACCAAGCCGCCCAAGGCGGCCGCCCCGGCAACAACAAACCCAACACCAACACCACCACCCCCTCCAACACGACCACCACACCGAAGACCGATACCCAATTCACCAAACCCAACAACGCCGACGACACTCCCCTGAAGGACCGGTCCGAGGACCCACAGAGCCCCACCAGGGACGGGGACAAGCGGAACATCACGGGAGACCCTGTCGACATCGCCACCGGCGAAGTGGTCCTGCAACAGACCGACGTGGAACTGGAGTCGGTCCTTCCCCTGGTATTGAAACGAACACACCTGTCCTCGTACCGCGTCGGAAGATACTTTGGACAGTCTTGGACATCCACACTGGACCAAAGGCTGGAGTTGGGTAGTGCCGGTGTGTCATTCGCAGCGGAGGACGGCAAACTGTTGCTGGCCCCGAACCCTGCAGTCGGTGCCACCGTCAAGTTCGAAAGCTCGCTCCACGAACTGACCCGCGACGACGACGGCGGCTTCACCCTCACCGAACACGGCACCGGGCGGAAACTGCTGTTCGCCCCCGGTGGGAACGTCCTACCGATCACCGCGATCGTGGACCGCAACGGGCATCGGATCGACTTCGAGTACGACGCCGCGGGAATCCCGGTCGAAGTGCGGCATTCCGGCGGCTATCGCATCCGGGTCGAGTCCGACAACGGCCTGGTCACGGCACTGTACCTGCGCGAGGCGGACAACGGCTCCGACGTGCTGTTGATGCGCTACGGCTACGAGGACCGTCGGCTCACCGAGGTGATCAACGCTTCGGGTCTGCCGATGCGCTTCACCTACGACCATGCGGGCCGCATCACCAGCTGGACCGACCGCAACGACAGGTGGTATCGCTACACCTACGACTCCAAGGGCCGCATGGTGTCCGGCGAGGGATCCGGCGGATTCCTCAGCGGCACGATGGAGTACGACGACGAGAACCGAATCACCTACTGGACCAACTCCCTGGGCGCCCGCACGACCTACCACCTCAACGAAGCGGGCCAGACGATCCGTGAAATCGACCCGCTGGGCAACGAAACGCTGTCCGAATGGGATGAATACGACCGCCTGTTGTCCCGCACCGACCCGCTCGGCCGTACCACGCGCTACGAGTACGACGACGAGGGCAACCTGATCGTCCTGACACGCCCGGACGGCAGCCAGGCCCGGTTCGAGTACAACGACCTCGGGCTTCCGGTCACCATCATCGCACCGGACGGCACGGTGACACGGCGCGAATACGACGAACGCGGGAACCTCGTTAGGGTGATCGATCCACTAGGGGCGGTCACCAGCTACTCCTACGACGAACGCGGCCACCTGACAACCATCACGGATGCTTTGGGCAACGTGCAGCGGATCGAAACCAACGCAGCGGGATTGCCGGTCGCGATCACAAATCCACTCGGCCATAAAACCCTTTATGAATTCGATGGATTCGGCCGCCTCATCGCAGTTACAGACCCACTTGGCGGAACAACCCGGTTCGGCTGGAACATAGATGGAAAACTGATATACCGAACACTTCCTGATAGTTCGAAGGAAAATTGGACTTACGACGGAGAAAACAATCTCCGGAAGCGCATCAATGCACTGGGACAGTCCACCGATACTAAAGTAACACACTTCGATCTACCCTCAGAAATTACTCGGGCAGACGGGACTCGCCTCCAATTCAGCTACGACACAGAACTTCGCCTAACCAGCGTCACCAATGAACAAGGATTGGTGTGGCGATATGAGTATGACGCTGCTGGAAATCTGATTCGCGAGATTGACTTCAACGGTCGTGTTATCACCTACCGCTACGATGCAGCCGGACAATTAGTAGAGCGCACCAACGGCGTCGGTGAATCCGTCCAGTTCATTCGAGACCAACTCGGCAACGTAATCAAAAGACAAGGACAAAATTCCGCGTCAACATTCGTTTACGATCCATTAGGTCGACTTCTCGAGGCAACAAATGAAGATTTCCGGGTAACCTATCGTCGGGACGCGCTTGGGCGGGTAATCTCTGAGTCCATAAATGGGCGGACCATTAGTTCAGTTTACGACCCATTAGGTCGTCGAACCCATCGACGCACACCTTCTGGCGCGGAAAGCAGATGGGAGTATGACTCGAACGGTAACCTCGTCGCGCTACACACAGCTAATAAGACACTGCTTTTCGAGCACGACTCCGCAGGTAGAGAAGTTCAGCGTCAGATTGGCGTCGACACTGTTCTGACACAGGCTTGGGATGTCAACCATCGACTTCTCTCACAATCCATTACCAACGCAGCAGGCCGTCGAGTGCAGCAGCGATCTTACACGTATCGCGCTGACGGCTATTTGACCGGAATCAATGATCAGCTCATCGGGCCTCGCACATTTGACTTGGATCCCGCAGGACGAGTCACCGCAGTTAGCGGGCCAGGCTGGAGCGAACACTATGCTTATGGCAAATCTGGAAACCCGATCCATGCCACCTGGCCGACACTTCCGGACTCAACAGATAACGATGAACTCGGTGAACGAGAGTACAACGGCACGCTCATTCGCCGCGTGGGTAACGTTCGGTACGAGCACGACGCCCAAGGGCGCGTGGTGCTACGGCAACGAAAGCGCCTCTCCCGTAAACCCGAAACCTGGCGGTACTATTGGGATGACGAGGACCGCTTGGTCGAAGTCCTTACGCCAGAAGGTTCCCGGTGGCGATACCGCTATGACGCCTTAGGACGACGTGTCGAGAAACAGCGCTTATCTCCCGACGGCTCTCACGTTCTGGAGCGAATTGAATTCACTTGGGACGGCACAGTCCTAGCTGAACAAGCGCATACTGTTGGAGTCGTTGAAGGATTCGTTCCCAGCACTACCCGAGTCACCGTTTGGGAATATCAACCCGGCACCTTCCGTCCACTAACACAAACCGAACGAGCTCCGCTACGCAACGCGCCACAGCAGTGGATCGACGAACAATTCTACTCAATCATCACCGATCTCGTCGGGGCCCCTACCGAACTGATCAATGACCAAGGTGGGATCGCTTGGTTCCAACGCACCACTCTTTGGGGTAAATCCACAGCACAGAGCAGCGCCGGAGGCTATACCCCACTGCGGTTCCCAGGCCAGTACTACGACCAAGAAACGGGGCTCAACTACAACTTCCACCGCTACTACGATCCCAGCTCCAGCTACTATGTGAGTGCGGACCCACTAGGCCTGGTGGCAGGTCCGGACCCACACCGCTATGTCTCGAACCCAACGGAGTTCGTGGACCCACTGGGGCTCGCACCGTACAAGCTCAACCTGGGTTCGGGACAGAACCCGATGGAAGGAGCAATCAACCTCAATCCAAAACCGGATGTGGGCGTTGACGTCGTCGCTAGAGCGGAGCAACTCCCGTTTCGGGATGGCACGTTCAAAGAAGTCCACGCTATCAACCCATATGGCTACCAACCGGTATCAGCGGAAACGGCTAGGGTCTTGGAGAAAGGTGGGATGCTCTACGTTACGGGGAGCCCCAAGAATAAGTGGATCAAACCCCCGAGCGACCCCGAATCGTTTGGTCTCGTTCAACTGACCCCCAAGGAAGGGGTTCCCATGATCCCCGAGCATCAGTTTGGAACGCAGCGCCTAACTAATGGCGAGCCACTACGTACCACCGAGAACCATCGGACACACATCTATCGAAAGCTCTAGGCGACATGTCTATCGAATCCATGCGAATCATCATGAACGGTTTGATCGAGCGGCTGCACCCCCAACTGCCCGGATCAGCCCTTGGTGATGTTCTTGACCAGCTGATCTACCTCGTAGACGACAACGGAAGCGACTTAATACAGGTATGTCGCGAATGGGTTCGGAGTAGTGATTTCCGACGCGTCGATGCAGCGTTGAGCTTGTCCGAGGCGTTCCTCTTCAACACCCGAAATGAATTGGAAACGGAGTTAAGGGCAGTTGCAGAAAAATGGCCAGAGCTGGCTCCCAAAGCCACAAAGATCCTCAGCGACTGGGATCAAGTCAACCCAAGCTGACCTTCATAATAAAGCTTGCAAAGCAAGCATGATAACTACTCCATATAAAACACATCCGGGCTACACAATAAACCCTCCGAAACCGGATGATAGCCACCAGGGACGCCACTTAGGAGAAGTGTCATTTTCAACTGCCCAGGGAACGCATCCGATCATTCAGCTGGACCGGCTTAGAACCACAATTTCAACCATCACGTTGAAGCGGCGATCGACATGGTCTTCGCTGGAAGGTTCACCTATCCGCACACATTCGGGAGCACCCTGCTCGGGCAGACAACTATAGCCATATGCACGGTTGTCGATTCCCCTGATCTCACCGTAAGTGGAGGTGGTGATGGCGTCGATAGCGCCGCATCCCGGTGAGAATGTCGAATCCGAGGGGGCTGCGCGTCTTTATCCGACGGTACCTCACTGACCACCTGGGGCCAGGTCATGACTTCCATCTCACGTTGTCGTCGGGAAGGCTCTACGCCGTAAGCTTCGGATGCCCCGGAAGGACGGACATGACGGAACAGTACGAGTCGATCCGCGTGGAGACCCGTGACCGCGTGACGACCGTCGTTCTCGACCGCCCGGAGCGGCGTAACGCCGTGGACGGGCCGATGGCCGCGGAACTCGCGCACGCGTTCAAGGCCTTCGACCAGGATCCGGACGCCGACGTCGCGGTGCTCTGGGGCAACGGTGGACACTTCTGCGCGGGCGCCGACCTGAAGGCCGTGGGCACTCCGCGCCAGAACACGGTCGCGGTGTCCGGGGACGGCCCGATGGGACCGACGCGACTGCGGTTGAGCAAACCGGTGATCGCCGCGGTGGAGGGCTACGCGGTGGCCGGTGGGTTGGAACTGGCGATCTGGTGCGACCTCAGGGTGGTGGCCTCGGACGCGATATTCGGCGTCTTCTGCCGACGTTGGGGTGTGCCGCTCATCGACGGCGGCACCGTTCGTCTGCCCCGACTCATCGGCACCAGCCGGGCCATGGACATGATCCTCACCGGCCGTCCCGTCGACGCGCGGGAAGCCGCCGAGTTCGGGCTGGCCAACCGGGTCGTCGCTGCCGGAACCGCGCGTGAGGAAGCCGAAAAGCTCGCTCGTCGGCTCACCGAGTTCCCGCAGACATGCTTGCGCAACGACAGGAGGTCGGTCTACGAGCAGGAAGGCCTCACCGAGGAGGAGGCCCTGCGCTTCGAGATCGGCGTCGGCATGGAGTCACTGCGTGCCGACGGAACCTCCGGCGCCGCCCGATTCTCCGCCGGTGCCGGCCGACACGGCTCCTTCTCCTGACGTCGCTCGGCGCGGCGGTCGATCCGGCCGCGAGGCCCATGGTGCTAACACCCGACTCCTCTTTCCGCCACGATGGCGGGATGGACGACGTCACCATTCACCCCGCCGTCCCGGAAGACCTCCCCGCCGTCGCCGCGTTGCGCTGGAACTGGCTTCGGGAGAACGGTGACGCGCCCGCCGTCATCCGCGACGAGTTCGTCAGCCACTTCGTCGACTGGGCGGGCAAGCACGCCGAGACCCACCGGTGTCCGGTGCTCGTCCGCGGCACGACCGTGATCGGCATGGCGTGGTTGGCACTCGTCCCGCGCGTGCCGACCCCTCGGTCGCTCTCGCGCTACTCCGGCGACGTCCAGTGCGTGTACGTGACGCCGGGCGAGCGGAACTCCGGCCTCGGGGGGAAGCTCATCGACGCGGTGGTGGAGCTGGAGCGCAAGCTCGGTCTGGAGCGGGTCACGGTGCACTCCTCCTTCCGCGCCATCTCCGCCTACTGTCGACACGGCTTCACCGCTTCGCCTCGTCTTCTGCAGAAGCATCTTTGAGACCGTCGGACCCACATGACAGCCTCCCGTCATACGCGATCGCCCCATGCCACCTCTGGCCGCCGACGAACGCGCCTCGGCGGAAGAACGACTCGGTCTCTACCGCGTCTCCTGGCCCGGAAACGCCCCGGTCCGGCGGACGGAGCTGCTTCGCACCGCATCGGCGCCACCCGTCGCCGTGGACGTCCGCGAGCGGCCCCGACGGCGCCACGGGGCCCTCGGGGCCGCTCGCTCAGCGCGTCGCCGTGCGCTCCAACTCCCGGCAGCGTCGGCTCAACTCCTCGAACTGCGCGGTGAGCTGATTCGCCTCCCGTTCGTCGAGGTCGGAACGACCGGCCCGCTCCCCCAGCCGCGTGTAGCGGGCCGCGACGGACCGGTAGCGGCTTTCGAACTTCCGTCGCTGCGACGGGAGCATGCCGTCGTAGAGCCGGTCGAGGTCGATGATCTGTTGCGCGAGGTGCGCCGCCGCGGCGCTCAACCGTGACCGGGCGTCGCCGGTCGCCTCGCGTTGCGCGGCCCGACGCGCTGCGGCTCGGCCCGCCCGGCGCGCACCGACGTATGCCGCCGTCGTGCCGACCACCACGGCGAGAAGGGTCGCCCCGGCGATGACGTAACGGCCGATCGGGGCGTTGATCTCGCGCGAGCCGTCGGGCAGGACCCCACTGCCGACCAACAGGTCGTAGTTGACGACCACGACTTTCAACGCGTCCAGTGGCCGATCCACGAACTGGTCGATCCCCCTGGCGATCATGTTCTCGGCGGCGAAGCTCTTGCCCAAGTTCTCGTCGTACGCGCCGGGGAAGTGACTGCAGGCCCAGTTTTCGTACTCGTCGTCGTGCTGGCTCAACACCAACATCAGCGTGTTCGCGGCGGCGTTCCAGTCGCCGTCGCACCGGGCGTCGAGGACGTCCTTGTCGGCTCCCGGTTCGAGCATGATCACGACGAGCTTGCGGTCGCCGATGATTCGCTCGGCCGCCTCCCGGTCCACGTCCACCTCGGGAGCGGCGTAGAAGGAGGAGGCGCGGACGTGGCTTTCGACCTCGTCGTCGAAGAGCCCACCCGTCCACGCCGACCAGCCCAGAACAACCAGGCACAGCAGCGCGATCAGCAGAATCGGCCGCTTCGCGACAAAAGTGCGTCGTGTCATGCGATCCTGCTCCGCAAGTAGACGTCGGGGGCGTAGTCGGGGCGACCGAGCGCGGCGGCCACGGAGGCGAGGTCTCGCTCGACATCGTCCAGAAGGGACTGGATGTATGAGTCGGACAGCTTGGTGTTCTCGGCGGCCTTCCCGACCTCCCGCAAGGTGGTGATGGCCCGCACCAGGGCCGGGTCGGTGTCGCGGCCGGAGAGTCCGGAGACCTCGATCGACAACGCGGTGAGTCCGGCCAGCCTGGCCGAGGAACTCCTCGGGCGGACACCGCCACCGAAGATGGGGCGCAGCGACATGGTGACGAACGCCGCCACGCACAGCAGGAACACCAACGGCAGGGCCAACAACGCCGTCGGCATCGGGTCGAACGGCTCCGGTGGCCTCGGCCTGCCGAACACGCCCGAGAACCTCAGGTCGCTCACGCGGTTCAGGTAGACGTTCAAGACGTTGTCCTGCGGGTAGTCGGTCCGGCTGAGCAGTTGGCCGAACTGCGCGTAGAAGCTCGTGGCGGCCACCTCGGCGAACTCGTCCCGGTGCGGGCCGTAGTACTCGATCCACGACCCGTACATCACGACGATCGGGGTGTCGGGGAAGGCCTCGGTGAGTGCGGGGCCGTACTGCACGAGGGGCTCATCGCGTGGCTGCATCGGCAGCGCGACCACGAGGAGGTCCCGGTCGGGGAACGCGTCGCGGGCGGCGTCCTCCGGTACCCGGCTGAGGGTGGCTCCCTCCGCAACGTGGACCCCGGTGTCACGGAGGTCGTCGACCACCTCGGCCAGTTCGGACTCGGTGGGGTCGCGCCAGGCGAAGTCACTGTCGACGGTTTCTTCCGGCAATCCGCGCTGCTTCCGTATGAGGAAGGTCAACAGACCGGTCACGTCGCCGCGCGCGAACTGGTCGCGCCAAGTCTCCAGGCCCTCGCCGACGACCTCGTAGATTTCGCCGATCACCTGTGTGCCGTACACGGTGATGTCGGCGTTCTCCACCTCGTGGACCCGGTCGCGCTCGGCGGCGTCCAAGCCGGGCGGAACCACGAGGATGCGGTACCCGGCGTCGCCGATCGCGTCCCGCACCTTCTCCTCGTCCCAGACGGCGATCGAACCCGGCAGCCGCACCACGGGCTGTTCGTCGACAAGAGCGGTCATCTCGTCGACCGACGGGACGCCGTAGTCGCTGAGTTCCCCGGCACTGCCCTCGACGGGCTTCGTCGACGACCGCCTGGCGTAGCTGGCGTCGGGAGGGCCCGGCTGTGCCCCGACGAACACGACGAGCGCGACGGCGGCGAGGACGAGCACGCCCCAGCGCCTCCACCCTCGTCGTGCCTTCGCGTTGTCACTCCGCGCGCGGTCAGCCATCGGCGGCCTCCCGCCACAGTCGGTCGGCCTCCGTGGCGCACTCCGTCGCCGCGCGGGCGGCAGCGCTGCCACCGCCCTCGGCCGCCAGGTGCCGGGCTTTCGCGAGCAACCGTTCGGCCTCCGGCACGTCGGCGGTGGTGGCGTCCCGACTCACCTCGGCTCGCGCGATGGCGGTCCGCGCTCTCGACCACTCCACCGCCGCGGCCCGCCGTCGCGCTCGGCGGCGGGGTACGTAGGCGGCGGCGAAACCCGCGCAGAGCAGAACGGCCCCGCCCAGGAACCAGACCAACGACGTCCAGGACATGCACCGCCCGCTTTCTCTCGTGACACAACGGAGGTCGTGGTCCGAGGGAGCCACGAGCGCCACCAGTATCGACCGACGGCCGACTCCAGCGGGAAGGAACGCCGAAAAGTGCTGTGGCTCACAGCCGAATCGAAAAACCCGACCGGGACGGTCCGGGTCACCGAGCCCGGATCAGCGCTTGTCGTAGGTGAGTACGGCGACGCCGCTGCGGTAGTGCTTCACGTCGGTGAGGTCGTAGCGCTCGGGGCGGAAACTCGCGCCGTGGAAGAGGGGAATGCCGTCCCCCGCGACGATCGGCTGCAATTTGACGATCAGGCGATCGATCTCCTCCCTCAGCGTGGCCGCCAACCGCCCGCCTCCACACAGCCAGATGTCCATACCCTCCTGCCGCTTGAGCTCTCGCACCGTGGCGACCGGATCGGTGCGCACGAGTTCCACCGTCGGGTCCGGGCTCTCGGTCATCGTCGTGGAGAACACGAGGTGGCGTAGGTGCCGGTAGGCGTTGGTGATGCCGTGCCGCAGTCCGATCTCGTAGGACCCGCGGCCCTCCAGCACGGTGTCGAAGTGCTTGTTGAGCACGTTCTCCATCCCGAGCATCGGCCTCGCGTGCGAGGGATACATGTCGGGGAATTCCTCCCGCAAGGGTTCCGCGTGGTCGCCTTCCAGTACGAACCAGGGCGACGGGTCGTTGTTGCCCGGATCGGCGATGAAACCATCGATCGTCTGGGCCACAAGATAGGTCAGCCTTCTCATGAGCACGCTCCCCGCCGTCAACCACGACACTTGAAGTACTTCGAATGTAGTACTTTGTATGTAGTGGTTGTCAAGCGGTTCTCGACACCGGAGGTCTTCCCGATGGTCACCAACCCACAACGCCGCCTCACGCTCGTCGACGCGGCGATCGAGGTACTCGCCAGGGACGGCGCGCGCGGCCTGACGTTTCGCGCCGTCGACGCCGAGGCGGGCGTGCCGAAGGGCACCGCGTCCAACTACTTCGCCAACCGCGACGATTTGCTCAACCAGGCGGCCGAACGCATCCACCTGCGGGTCTCCGTGGGAGATGCCGACGACACCGAGACCGACCCGCGGACGCGGCTCACCCACTTCATGCGCCTGTTGCTGCACCGCATCTCCGACGACCGCACGGGGTGGCTCGCGCTCCTGGAGCTGAGGCTGGAAGCCACCCGGCGACCGGAACTGCGCGCGAAGCTGACGAAGACCCTGCGCGAGAATCTCGACGCCAACGTCGAGGGGCGCAGGCAAGGCGGACTGCCGGGCGACGATCTCACGACGGTGTTGCTGTACTACGCGATGACGGGGCTGCTGCTGGAACGTCTCACGCTGCCCGACGTTCTCGCCGGCGTGGACCTCGACGAGTTGGTGGCCGACTTCGTGCGCCGTTGCCTGCCCCACGAATGAAACGGCCGCCCACGGAAGCACCCGTGGGCGGCCCGGAATCCCGAAAGTCCTAAGCGGACTCGATCAACTTGTACCACGGCGAGGTGGCGGACAGCGTGTCGAGGACGTCCCGTCCCACCAACGCGGTGAGACCCTCACGAGCCGTGCGCACCGCGTCCCGCGCCCCGACGAGATCACCGAGCAGCTGCTGGATCTGCCACGGCGTGCCGACCGGGATCGGCAGCGGCGGACCGTGCGGCACCCGCTGCGGCTGCCGATACAGCACCCGGCCCTTGCCGAGGTCGGCGGCGGGGTTCAACACGTAACCGTGATCGCCCGAGGCGTAACCGACGAGACCGTTGGCGAACGCCGCCAGGTTGGTGATCATGTTGGTGGAGTTGCAGATGCCGTCGTTCTCGTTGCAGATGTCGGCCACGGAGAGGTCACCGAAATCGTGCGGCCCCTGCATGGTGACGTCGGGCAGGATCGTCGGCAGGTTCGTCTCGATGCCACCCGCGACTCCGCCCGCACCGCCGTCCCCGAACGGCCTACGCGGATTGCCGTACAGCACCCCGTTGATCAGCCCGTGCGGGATGTCGTTGCTACGCGCCAGCTGCTCCAGCACGTTGCCCGCCACGAGAGCACCTTCGGAATACCCGGCGAGCACCAACCGCGTTCCGGAACAGCGGGCGTGGAAGTCGTGCACTGCCGCGCTGAGCTTGCCCATGCCGTCGGCCACGGCCGCGTCCAACGGGTACGGGTCGACACCGGGGAACACGCCGTCGTGGTAGGGCACCTCGACGATCTCCCACCCCGCGGGCGGATTGGCGTTGAACGCCGTGTTCTTCCAGTTCGTGAGTTCCTCGCCGTGTCCGTAGCCGTCGACCTCGAACACCGCCGTCTCGGGGCAGGCGTCGGTGGTGACGGGTTCGGCCGCCGCCTGGGCGACGGGCATCCCGGCGAGAGTCGTGGCGGCGACCGTCACGAGCAGCGCCGACCGTCCTTTGCTGAGTTTTGCCATTCGTGTCCCTCCGCGCCGTCAGGCGCTGTATCCCTTCGGGGGAATGAGCGAGGCCAGGTGATCGAAGGTCAGCCAGTAGAACTGGTAGCCGCCGAACGACGCGGGGTCCGCGATCAGCACGGTGCGGTCGATGTCGTTGTAACCGATCACCGTGAAGTAGTGGTAGATCGTCTGGTCCGGCGGATAACCGGGCGGCTGGTTACCGGGAGGCGCGACGATGTTCGCCACGATCGGGTAGTTGTTGTTGATGTTGAGCACGATGTCGCGCCACAACAGGTCCTTCTGGGCCTGGGTGGGCGGATCGTTCGGCATCTCCTTGGTCTCGTACCAGCCCACGTAGCTGTTCAGCACTCGCGTGACCTGGCCGATCCAGTCGGTACCGCCGGTGTGCGTGCCGAGTTCGGCCGCGAGGTCGGCCTGGCTGCGGTAGATGCCGCGGGCCGACAACGCGATGCGCACGGCCGCCGGTCCACACCAGTAGCCGGTCTCCTGGACCTGGTAGTCGACGTTGAGGACGACCTCACCCGCTGCCCGTTCCTGCTCGTGAACGACCGGGGTGACGGAGTTCCCCGTGGCGGCCGCGGCGGTGGCCGGTCCCAACAACGGCGCGGCGAGCATGACCGTGAGCGCGGCGGCGGAGGCCACCAGTTTTCGCTGACGCATTCCTACTCCCCTGACTCGAAAGCGGGACTAGATATTGCCAAGGGGCTGAAGGAAACTGCCAGCTTTCGGACTGGCGCACCTGGGACATCGCACAGGTGCGCCAACGCGGGGAAGTGTCCGGAAAAACTTCCGACCTTCGTCTGTTGACCCGACGATTCGCGCACCATAACCTTTCCGCGCCCGCAGTGTGCCGGAAACCGAAAGGGGACCGTGCTCGACGTCCTCGAACCAGACAGCGAGCAGGGCCGGGTCTACCGAGCCCTGACCATGCGGGGTCGGTCGGACCACAAGGCGATCGCCCACCACACCGGCCTGCCCGAACGGACCGTCGACGACGTACTACACGCCCTGGCCGGACTGGACCTGGTGCGCCCGGTCGGTGGTGATCCGATGGAGTGGGAGGCGGCCCCACCGGACCGCGTCATGTCTCTGGCCCTGAAGGAAGAGGAAAACCGCAGGGCACGACTGTGGCAGGTGGGGGCGGAACTCGACCGGCTCTACCACCACGCCCGCGCTGCGAGCCTGCCCTTTCGCTACGTGGAGCCAATCGAGCACCCGGCGACCCTCATCAGGCTCACCACCCGGTTGCAGGAGCGGGCGCGCGAGCAGGTGCGCTGGCTGGACCGCCCGCCGTACTACAGCAAACCGCACCATTTCCGGGCGCAGGAGGAGACCCAGAAGCGCAGAATGGCGACCGGAATTCGCTATCGCACCCTCTACAGCCAGGCCGTCTACGCCGATCAGGAATTGTTCTCCACGATGACGCGAATGGCCGCGCTCGGAGAGCGTGTGCGCGTCCTGGCGGACCTTCCGGTGAAACTCACGATCGGCGATGCCGATTTGGCGCTGCTGGTGCCCGAACCCGACCGCACGGGATTGGAGGGCGCGCTTGTGGTCCGGCCTTCGGGATTACTGCAGGCCCTCATCGGGGTGTTCGAGACACTGTGGACGTTGGGGATCCCGGTGACCGACATCGGCGGCGAGCAGGGCCTGCCCGAACGGGATCGCGCTATCCTCACGCTCATGGCCGCGGGCGCCACGGACGAGGCCATCGCCCGCCGGCTGGACATGTCCCGACGCACGGTGGTGCGCCGGATCGCCTCGCTGCTCGACAAGCTGGGCGCCACGACCCGCTTCCAGGCCGGTGTGCAGGCGGCCAAGCGCGGGTTGCTCTAGCGTCTCGCCACCTTGAAAAGCCCCGAAAGCCACGGGAGGACCACCCCGAGGAGCTTGTGTCAGAAATCGATTTCTGCCAGGCTGCGGCCATGCGACGGCGCGGATACCTCGGAGTCGACATCGGCACCTCCAGCAGCAAGGGCGTGCTGGTGGAGCCCGGAGGACGCATCCTTCGCACGGCCGTGCGGGAGCACACCGTCGACCGCCCCGCTCCGGGCCACGTGGAGATGGACGCCGAGATCTGGTGGCGTGAGTTCACCGAACTCGCCGGAGAACTCACCGCGCCCGGCGACGTCGACGTGGTGGCCGTGGGCGTCAGCGGCATGGGCCCGTGCGTGCTGGTAACCGATGGCGAGGGCACGCCGCTGCGTCCGGCGATCCTGTACGGCATCGACACGCGCGCGGGAGCCCAGATCGCGGCGCTGAACGCCGAGCTCGGCGCCGAGGAGATCTTCGCCCGCTGCGGCTCGACGTTGTCCAGCCAGGCGGTCGGCCCGAAACTACGCTGGATCGCCGAGACCGAGCCCGACGTCCACGCGCGGGCCCGCCGGTTGTTCATGCCGAGTTCCTGGCTCGTCTACCGGCTCACCGGCGAGTACGTGCTCGACTATCACTCCGCCAGCCAGTGCACGCCGCTGTTCGACACGATCGACGGCGTCTGGTACGAACCGTGGGCGCGACACGTCAGTCCGGAATTGGAGCTGCCGCCGTTGCGCTGGCCCGGCGAGGCCGCGGGCGTGACGACGCGCGAGGTGGCGGGCATTCCGGCCGGAGTCCCCGTCATCACGGGCACCATCGACGCGTGGTCGGAGGCCGTGAGCGTCGACGCCCAGAATCCCGGTGACCTCATGGTCATGTACGGCACCACGATGTTTCTCATCAACACCGTGCGGGAGCGGCTGACGACCCCGGCCATGTGGGCAACGATGGGCGCGGTGCCGGGCACCCGCAATCTCGCCGGTGGCATGGCGACGTCCGGCGCGATCACGGCGTGGCTGCGCGATCTCACCGGCGGCCCCGACTACCCGACGATGCTGGCCGAGGCCCGAGACTCCGGCCCCGGCGCGAACGGCCTGCTGGTGCTTCCCTACTTCGCCGGGGAACGCACGCCGATCTTCGATCCGGACGCCCGCGGCGTCGTCGCCGGGCTGACCCTGAGCCACACCCGCGGCGACCTCTATCGCGCGGTGCTGGAGGCCACGGCGTTCGGGGTGCGTCACAACATCGAGGCGTTACGCGAGGTCGGTTCGGAGATCTCGCGCGTCGTCGCCGTCGGTGGCGGAACCCGGGGTGAGCTGTGGACGCAGATCGTCACCGACGTCACCGGAATGGCACAGGTCGTGCCGAGCGTGACCATCGGAGCGAGCTACGGCGCGGCGTTCCTCGCCGCCGGACTCGTCGACGACGTACGCATGGCCGACTGGAACCCGCCCGCCCGCGTGTGCGAGCCGAATCCCGAGGTACGCGCCACCTACGACGCGCTCTACGAGCAGTACCGGGCCCTGTACCCGGCGAGCCGGGACGTGCAACACGCCCTGGCCGCACAACAGCGAATCCTGTCGCGCGGAGGTAAGTCATGACATCGTCCACAACGGAGCGGACCGCGTACCTCGTCGCGAGCGGCGATCTCCGCGAGTCGGCCAACGTCGCGGGCTGGCCCACCCAGGTGAAGCTGGAGCGCATCGTCACCGACGCCCTGGCCGAGCACGGCTGGCGGGTCGTGCGCGCCAACGAGGTCGATCCGAAGACGGGGCACGGCTTCATCTCCAGCCAGCGCATGGGCATCGAGGTGTTCAAGACCGTCCCGAAGGACGTGCCGCTGATCGTGGCGGAGGCCGTGTGGCAGTACAGCCACCACGTGCTGCCGGGGCTGCGCACCCACGAGGGCCCGATCCTCACCGTGGCGAACTTCGCCGGCGACTGGCCCGGCCTCGTGGGGCTGCTGGGCCTGAACGCCGGGCTAACGAAGATGGGCAAGCCGTACTCGACGATCTGGACGGTCGACGGCACCGACGACTTCTTCCGCGACGGCATCCGCTCGTGGCTGGAGACCGGCACGATCATCCACGACGACTCCCACGTGCGTGACCTGCCCGCCGATCTGCCCGACACCCCCGAGATCGAACTCGGCCGGAAGCTCGCCGCCCGCCTGCTGGAGGACAAGGCCATCATCGGCGTGTTCGACGAGGGCTGTATGGGCATGTACAACGCGATCATCGACGACGAGCTGCTCAACCCCATCGGCATCTACAAGGAGCGGCTGTCGCAGAGCGCGTTGTGGGCGGAGATGCAGCGCGTGGACGACGCGGAGGCCGACGCCGTCGGCGAATGGCTGAAGGCGGCGGGCATGACGTTCCGGCTCGGCAGTGACGAGGCCACCGAGCTGACCGAGAACCAATTGCGCTGGCAATACAAGATGTACATCGCGGCGCTGCGGATCAGCGACGACTTCGGCCTCGACGCCGTGGGCATCCAGTACCAGCAGGGGCTCAAGGACCTCGCGCCCGCGTCCGACCTGGTGGAGGGGCTGCTGAACAACGCGGAGCGGCCCCCGGTGACCAGCCGTGACGGCTCGCGTGTGCTGTGGGATGGCAAGCCGCTGCCGCACTTCAACGAGGTCGACGAGGGCGCGGCCGTCGACGCGCTGGTGACCAACCGCGTGTGGACGGCGCTGGGTTTCGACCCGGCCACCACCCTGCACGACGTGCGCTGGGGCGAGGAGTACGACGGCCGGTTCGTGTGGGTGTACGAGATCTCGGGCTCGGTGCCACCGTCGCACTTCGCAGGCGGATACGCCGACGCCGAGGGCTGGCGGCAGGACAACGTGTTCTTCCCCGCCGGTGGCGCCACGATCAACGGGGTGTCGAAGCCGGGCGAGATCGTGTGGTCGCGCGTCTACATCGCCGACGGCGGGCTCCACGTCGACATCGGCAGGGCCAGCGTCGTGGAACTACCCGAGGAGGAGACCCGGCGCCGCAAGGAGGCCACGAATCCGGAATGGCCGATCGCGCACGTCGTGCTGCACGGGGTGACCCGCGACCAGTTCATGGCCCGTCACAAGGCCAACCATGTGCAGATCGCCTACGCCCCCGACGCGGCGGGAGCCGACCGCGCGCTGGCGGCGAAGGCGGCGATGTTCGCCCATCTCGGCGTGACCGTGCACCTGTGCGGCGACGTCTCGATCGGATAAGCGGCAGATCCTGCGCACGGCCCGTCGGGAACGCCCCGGCGCGAGTCCCGGTGGGCCGTCGCACCTCCCCGGTCCGTGCGCCGCCGGTCGAACGAGACCACCGTGTTCATCCACCCAAACTCAACCCCACCAATCAACCGTTCGCAAGAATTTCTCAACCTCCGAAATCTCAGTCTCCCACTCGGAAACACGGTTACCGTCCTCGTCGACACTTTGTCGGGCTTCAATGAATTCCCAAGGCCTACCCGGATCGAACCCCCCTTCGAGTTGATCCAAGAAAATGATGGAATTCTGTACGTACACCTTCTCCTTGCACCGATAGAGCGGCCAGCAAGTTACGAAATTAGCGGTTTCCGGATCTCCGACAGAGGCAATCAAGCATGAATCGATGACGCCTGCCGAGAGCAGCCTTCCCAGCGCCCGCTTCCAACTAGCTCGATAATCGCGAGGGCTCCAGAAATCCAGAGCCACATGGAAGAACTCGGTGAAATCCCCTACAGTGATCCTTCCCAGCAGGCGAGAAGACTGCCCCGAGGGCTCGGGTCCTCCGACCCCGTGCTCAATGTCAACGGAAAACATGTTACTTCTTGACATAGTTTATATTTGCGTCGTACGCCCCTACCTTACACCCTTACGATTGAATATCTTCCACCCGTTTTCAACATTGCGACCATCCACATCCGGCGTAATGTATTTCTTCCCGTTGTAGAACACATCTTGTCCGTGTGAGTTGAACGGAGCCTTTTGTGGAGCAATTCGCGTTGTGTAGCCGAGTGCCGCGGCACGCGCCTTAGGCGAACCAAGATAGTGTGAATTATTTTTCTTGCTACGAGCTTCAACTGTATCCGGATGGTAGGGGTCCCCTTTGAGCGCGGGTGATGATGTATATCCCTTCGGTAGCTCGCAGTTGTCGTTGTGTGAGGACGGCCCGGCCGCCTACCACCACACGGTAGGCATGGATGCCGTTGATGGTGAGGTTGTGGACCGTGGTCGTGGCGGTGTAGGCGCGGACGCCGACAACCCGGACCTTCTCACCCTCGGGGGTACGCAGCCAATCTCCGGCATCGAGGTCGGCGGCGTGATACCACCCCGGCCGCTCTCCCTCCGGTCCGTGCACCGTGGGCCGAACGAGACCACCGCGCTCATCCACCCAGAACGGATGCTCCGCGGTCGCGACGAGCGTGGACACCGCATCCCCGGCCTCACCGTCGACATCGACGGTGACCTCCACCAAATCCTTCTCACCCCGGCCAACGATCGTGGCCACAACCCTTTGGGGCTCGCTCTCACCGGTGTCGGGATCGGTGGCCACCACCCGATCCCCCCAGCTCGACCTCCTCGATCGGCGTGGTCGAACCGTCGGCCAACAACACCCGCGCACCAGGCGCAAAACTCTTGCGCCAAAGACGCCGTCGGCAAGATTACCGTCATCGCAGATGGCGGCTACCGCCGAACCGGCCCCTGGTCATCCCACACCGCCGCGAGTGGGGGCGGCCCGAAATTCAGGCATGGGAAAAGCAGCACGCAACACCTCTCACCGCACAGTCCATGCCCGCGTCGAACACGTCTTCGTCCGGATGAAGGGCTGGAAGATCCTGCGCGATTGCCGCCTGAAAGGCCACGGCGTCCACCACGCCATGCTCGGCATCGCCCGCCTCCACAACCTCGGCCTCACCGGATGACCGAGAAACAACGCTGACCACCAGCCCGCCATCGATCTTTTACGGGACCATGCTCAGGTGCGGACGGGAGCAACTACTTACCAACTCCCACAACTCGTCTCAAACCATCCGCAGCAATTGAACGATCACTCAGAATTATAATCATTCCACACATTAACCACTACGCGAAAAGCTCGCTACGTCGACCTCAATTTCCCCTACCAAGGCGCACCAGTACAGGAATCAACCTACATACTTGTATCCTAGAGCGCGAAGAATGTCAGCGATCCACACATAGCCGTATCCAACAGTCGCATCCCCATCAGAAGTAACTTTTTGCGCCTGGGCCCAGGATTCAGAGACACTACCTATAGTCAATTGAGGCTCCCCGCCCAACTCAAAAGCATCATCATTCGGAACAGTCCAGAACTCATCCACATCTACAGTCACCACCGGCCCCACATTGCGGACTGTATTACCTATCAGAACATCGATAGCAACACGGAGTCTTTCAAGATCTATTTCCATTTCAGTGCCTTCACGAGCAGCCCCCTTGACTTTTTCAATATCACCCCTAAAGGTTGCCATCTCTTTCTCCAGTTGATTTTCCCTTCCGTTGATTATTCTTTGTCTTACTTCCTCGCTCGGCGCGTTTTCAAGAATCCCCTTGTTGTCGTAGGCATCCGGATCCGCAAGATAATCGGCGAGTTTTTTCTCATGCTCCTGAATCAGCTGTTCGTACGATCTGATCTTTTTTTGCTGGTCTGCGGTTAACCCTTCGTCCGCATTATGCGTTAGAACACTCTTTCCGTCAGCTCCCACATAATACGTGTGGATGCCGTTGATGGTGAGGTTGTGGACCGTGGTTGTGGTGGTGTAGGCGCGGACGTCGACGATGCGGGCGTGGTCGCCGGTGGGGGTGCGGAGTTGGTCGCCGGGGTCGAGGTCGGCGGCCTCGTACCAGCCCGGCCGCTCGCCCCACAGGCCGTGGGCGGCCGGCTGGAGGAGGCGGCCGTGGTCGTCGACCCAGAACGGATGCTCCACGGTCGCGATGAGCGTGGACACCGCATCCCCGGCCTCACCGTCGACATCGACGGTGACCTCCACCAGATCCTTGTGGCTGTGGCCGATGATCGTGGCCACCACCTCACGCGGCCCCGCCCCACCGGTGTCGGGATGACCAGCTTGCCGAATTGGCGCGGGTTCAGCCCTATGAACGGAGCTACCCAGGAAGGCTCGAACGCCGTGCTCACACCGGACACAGCAAGATCATCACACCTACCACTAGCAGTTACGGGGCAACTCTTGACAGCAGCAGCCCTTGCCCAAGCAATGCCCCATCAGGGTGAAATACCAACAAGCAAGCACCAAAATGATTCGGAAATCACTACATCCCCGAAGGTGCCCTAAAATGATAAGGCAAGGATTTCTGGACCAGAGTAAATCCCACAGGCGCCCAAACCCTGCCCACTATTTTGCATACGCTGCGATAAAGTAAGAAAATTTGCTTGCATCGAGACGCGGCCATTTGACCCGTTCGCCGCAGTATCGATTAAGCAGATCCTCGACCTGGCCGGTATTCAATTCATAACCTCCCGGCGTAGAGATCTCGATACCTAGGATTCCTTCCAGGGAAACACGGTCCGCCCCAGGAAGAGGGATCGACCAATCGATTAGCTCGTCGTCTTCACGGAAAGCCTCGAGTTCCCATATGACGTTCTCGTCCCACACACCATCACTCAAGGTTCCACCCTCCTGCCCGGAACTGGCCCTTTCTTCATTTCACCCGTCATATGGTCCACCACGCCCAGGTGTTTTCCACGCTTGTTGTATACCTCAAGTTCCGCATGCATGCTATCCCATTCGTAAATCTTTCCCTTTTTATCCTTCCACCTATCACGCAACGAACCTCCACCTTGCACACTCGTCTTCCGCTTTGCTCGCTTAAGATCCGGGATACCCGGAATTTCCTTCGGAGCCGGGTGAAAATGACACCCGCCCGCGTTGTGAGTGAGAACGCCCTCACCTTCGCCGACGTGGTAGGTGTGGGTGCCGTTGATGGTGAGGTTGTGGACCCGGGTGGTGGCGGTGTAGGCGCGGACGGCGGCGACCCGGACTTTGTCGCCGGTGGGGGTGCGGAGTTGGTCGCCGGGGTCGAGGTCGGCGGCGTCATACCAGCCCGGCTCTTCCCCTCCACAGGCCATGCACGGCGGGCTGGAGGAGGCGGCCGTGGTCGTCGACCCAGAACGGGTGCTCCGCGGTCGCGGTGATCGTCTCCACCGCATCCCCGGCATCACCGTCGACATCGACGGTGACCTCCACCAGGTTCTTCTCACCCTGGCCGACGATCGTGGCCACCACCTTCTGCGGCCCCGACTCACCAGTCTCGGGATCGGTGGCCACCACCCGATCCCCCAGCTCGACCTCCTCGATCGGCTTGGTCGAACCGTCAGCCAACAACACCCGCGTGCCCAGCGCGAAACTGTTACACCCCGGACTCCTCCGGAGCTTGTTGATCCCCTTCTCGATCGCCGCGGTCAGCTTGGGAAAACTCCGGCGAGCGGCCTCAACCCGATCCTGCCACCGGAACGCACCCCGCACCGCCCCGACAATCTTGCCCGCATACCGCAACTTCGAAATCGGGATCGCCCCGATGATCGCCGACACACACGAGCCCAAACTCCCCGAAAAACAATCCTGAATATCCGACAAACCCGTCAGATCAGCAGCCAACTCCGGCAACTGCGGTTATCGGACAGTGATCGACCGGCCACGATACTTCCTTCAAACGCAGCCACTTCGCCAGGACCGCAACCCAAAGTCAGGCCTGTGATACAGCACGGAATGCGGGAACCTCAAATTCCTCGAGATCGAAGCACAATTCATCCTCTCGACCTTCAAGAACAAACCCGAAGAACTCCCTCAGCGCTTCGTTTCCGAAGTCGATCGGATGAAAAGGTAAGGCATAGTTAGGTTCATTCCGAACTGAACGCTCACCTTCCCAGAAGGGAAATTCGAATGGAAGATGCTCCCCCATGTCTTCCATGACCCCCGAACTCGGGTTCATGCTCAGAGACCTAACTAGAGCACCATCTGACCAGACCGCAAAAGCAGCCCAATCTTCGGCACTGTGCATGAAAACAGCGTAGGCACCCCTACCGTTCGCCAGCCGTAAGATCCATTCAGTCAACTCGCTGGGCCGGTACCGCGCGAGTTCACGAGAGCAGACAACTTCACACTCAGGAAGACTCGCCGCGCACACAATTCCACTATCCGGCCAAACAGCGAGATCGAGCGTGAGGAGTCCTGTCTCTTGTGCAGTAGCTCCGAGCGTGATCTCCGCAAGACGCTTCGACTTGTCATGATCAGTTAACCCAGCATCACGGAAAGCCCTTCTAGGTTCCGCCTCAGCGAAGACCACCACGGCAGACTTTGATCCCATCAAGTACCTCGCATCTCTAACAGCGCACTGTCTCGATTCGCCACAGGAAAGGTCGCACTCTAAGCATGAGTGCACACGCGAGCCACAGTTACCGAACCAAGGAACGGATACTCGATTACCAATTTATCCTCAGGCGAATATATCCAGAATTCGCGTATTGATTGCACCACCCCTGGCAACTTTTCCATAGCCACCCCCGAAGTCATCCTCACGCTCGGAAGTAGCGCATTAGACCACAGGAAAACTAATATGCTTGCGTTTGACGCATAGCGTTTAATCAGCTCCACTGGGTCAAGGTCGTCGCGATCTCCTTCATAAATAATGAGATCCCTATCGACCGCTTCCCAATCGATAGTCCCGCTAGAATTATGGGAATAGCAGTTTAAACTTTCTCGCTGGTACTTCAGGTCCTCTTCCTGCCCTAGAAGTTGGACACCGGTCTGACCTACCCACATCAGAAGTCGATCACTACCCGGACTCGCGCGCACAACTCTCACCAACGATCGAGGCAAAAGATCAGGCCTACTCCCATAAGCGTTATCCTGCGTCATGTGTTACCACCAAGAAGTCGCGAGAATTCTGATTCAGTCCCCCGCCAAGGGACCGCCCACTTGCGCCCAGAACTCCCCTTTCCGACCTCCACATTGATATGCGGACCTTTCTCTGGATCAAAATCCATACGAAACCTCTTGTAAACCCCACCTACCCGAGTCTCGAAGCCTACAACCTTCCCATAAGTGGACGACGAGGATCCGAGCCTGCCTTTGATCGAACGCCGAGTGGAATGATCAATTTCACCCATCAAATCCAAGGCCTTATTGCGAGCTTTCTCGAAAGTGTCAAAGGAACCAAGAACCACCTCTTTGCTTGCCTGACAGCTTGCGTTATGTACAAGAAATGGGACGGAGTCTGCCGCCACATAATACGTGTGAACACCGTTGATGGTGAGGTTGTGGACCTGGGTCGTGGCAGTGTAGGTGCGGACGTCGACGACCCGGACCTTCTCACCGGTGGGGGTACGCAGCCAATCTCCGGCATCGAGGTCTTCGGCGTGGTACCAGCCCGGGACTTCGCCCCACAGGCCGTGCACGGCTGGGTTGAGGAGACGACCGTGCTCATCCACCCAGAACGGATGCTCCGCGGTCGCGACGAGCGTGGACACCGCATCCCCGGCCTCACCGTCGACATCGACGGTGACCTCCACCAAATCCTTCTCACCATGGCCGACGATCGTGGCCACCACCTTCTGCGAGACGGTCTCCC
>NZ_CM001484.1:4130661-4233349 GCF_000243395.2 Saccharomonospora glauca K62
GCGCCCCACACGATCAGCGCGCACAGACCGACCCTACTTGTGAACCGGTGCACCACACACCTCCGAGGCGAACGGGGGCCGACGGCTGCACTCTAGGGCGTCACGGCATCTCCGACGCGCCAGGGCCGGGCAGGGCCTCGACATCGCGTGTTCCCTGCCCGACCCCGTCAGCCGCCCGAGCTCCTAGGCGTTCGCCGGATCGTTCTCCGTCGCGGGCGTGTCGTTCATCGCCGACGCCCTCCGCTTGGAGAGCACGATCGCCGCCGCGATGATCAGCACCGAGACGATCGCGATGGCCAGCCGGAACGGCGTCGACGCGGACTCACCCACCGACAGACTCACGACGGCGGGCGCGATGAGCAACGACACCAGGTTCATCACCTTGAGCAGCGGGTTGATCGCGGGCCCCGCGGTGTCCTTGAACGGGTCACCGACCGTGTCACCGATGACGGTGGCCGCGTGTGCCTCGGAGTTCTTGCCACCGTGGTGCCCGTCCTCCACCAGCTTCTTGGCGTTGTCCCACGCACCACCCGAGTTGGCCAGGAAGACCGCCATCAGCATGCCCGTGGCGATCGCCCCGCCGAGGTAGCCCGCGAGGGCGCCGGTGCCGAGGCCGAAGCCCACGGCGATCGGCGCGAACACCGCCAGCAGACCCGGCGTCGCCAGCTCCCGCAGGGAGTCGCGGGTGACGATGTCCACCACCTTGCCGTACTGCGGCCGCGTGGTGCCCTCCATGATTCCCGGAATCGTGCGGAACTGCCGGCGCACCTCGTAGACCACCGCGCCGGCGGCCCGCGACACGGCGTTGATCGCCAGCCCGGAGAACAGGAAGACCACCGCGGCCCCGATCACCACACCGACCAGTGTGTTCGGCGAGATGATGCTGTCCACGAACGCGTCGCCGATGTCGCTGAGCGCGGCCCCCGCGTCGACGAGCGCCTCCCGGATAGCGGCCGAGTACGACCCGAACAACGCCGTGGCGGCCAGGACGGCCGTCGAGATCGCGATGCCCTTGGTGATCGCCTTGGTGGTGTTGCCCACCGCGTCGAGCTCGGTGAGGATCTGCGCCCCCTCGCCCTCGCTGAGATCACCGGACATCTCCGCGATGCCCTGCGCGTTGTCCGAGACCGGGCCGAAGGTGTCCATCGCGACGATGACGCCCACCGTGGTGAGCAACCCCGTACCCGCGAGCGCCACGGCGAACAACGCCACCGACCCACCGAGCAGGTAGGCGCCGAACACCGCCGCCCCCACGACCAGGGCCGTGAACACCGCCGACTCGAACCCGACCGAGATACCCGACAGGATCACCGTGGCCGGTCCCGTCTCCGACGTCTTGCCCACGTCCTTGACCGGCTTGTGCTCGGTGCCCGTGTAGTACCCGGTGAGCCACAGGATGACGCCCGCGAGCACGATGCCGATGATCACCGATACGGTCGCGATCACGGCGGGGTTGCCCTCGGCGCCGTCGAACGAGCTCGGCAGGAACACGAACGCCGCGATGGCCGACAACACCGCCGAGATGACGGCGGAGATGTAGAAGGAACGGTTGATGGTGGTCAGCCCGTTCTCCCCCGCCCGCGCTCGGGTGATGTAGATGCCGATGACCGCGGTGATGACGCCGATGGCCGGGATGATCAGCGGGAACACGAGCCCGTGACCCGTGGTCGCGAACGCGGCGCTGCCCAGGATCAACGCCGCGACGAGCGTCACGGCGTAGGACTCGAACAAGTCCGCGGCCATCCCCGCGCAGTCGCCCACGTTGTCACCGACGTTGTCGGCGATCGTCGCGGCATTGCGGGGGTCGTCCTCCGGGATGTTCTGCTCCACCTTGCCGACCAGGTCGGCGCCGACGTCGGCGGCCTTGGTGAAGATCCCGCCACCGACCCTCATGAACATCGCGATGAGGGCGGCACCGAAACCGAAACCCTCCAGAACCTTCGGCGCCTGTCCGGTGTAGACCAACACGACCACCGCCGCACCGAACAACCCGAGCCCGACCGTGAACATGCCGACCACGCCACCGGTGCGGAAGGCGATGCGCATGGCCTTCTCACGGCCTCCGGACTCCCTCGCCGCCGCCGCGACTCGCAGGTTCGCCCTCGTGGCCAGCCACATCCCGAGGTAGCCGATGAAGAACGAGAACGCCGCACCGATGAGGAAGAACACCGATCGCCCGATCCGCTCGCCGAGGTTCTCGGCCGGCAGGACGAGCAGCAGGACGAACACGATCACGCCGAAGACGGCGAGCGTGTTCCGCTGTCGGTTCAGATAGGCAGCCGCCCCTTCCTGCACAGCCTTGGCGATCTCCTGCATCTTCTCGGTGCCCTGGCCGGCGGCCAGCACTTCCTTGAGCAGGAGATAACCGATGACCAGTGCTGCAAGGGCGACCACGGCGACCACGGCGACAATGCCGTAGTCACCTCCGGAGAACTGCAGTGAGCTCTCCGCGAGGAATTGCCGGGACATTCGTTGTCCTCCTGAGACGTCGCCTGTTGCCCGCGCCGGTCCGCCGCGGCCGAATGCCGGCCCAGTGTGCCGACGCCGACAGTGGGATATACACCACTATTTGTGTTGTTCGGCGGAGTCTATTGGTAATGGAGCCCACACGGGCAACAGTGACCCAGGTCGCATACGGGTGGACCTACTGTGAATCTGATCACTCACCTTTCGTGTCCACAATCACACCACCGGGTATGCGAAGCTGGGAAGGTGATGGCTCGGGTGACAAGTCGACAAATTCGGAGCGAGGTGATGAGCTCCCTCGGCGACTCGCTCACCCGTTCGTGGCCCGGTGGTCGACCATGAACGCCGACACGACCGGCTCACGGGCCCGTCGCCTGCTGACCCGCGCGACGGCCGGGGTGCCCGAGGAGAGGTATCCCGTCACACACGTCGCAGACCTGCCCGCCAGGGGCGCCCGCTTCGCCGACTGGCCCGACTGGGTACCCGAGCTGGTACGGGACGCCGTCAAGGCCTGCGGGGTCGACAAGCCGTGGAACCACCAAGTCGAGGCCGCGTCACTCGCCCGCGCGGGTCACAACGTCGTCGTGGCCACGGGGACGGCGTCCGGAAAGTCGCTGGCCTATCAAGTGCCCGTGCTGTCGACTCTGGCGACGGACGGTAAGGCGACCGCCCTCTACCTGTCACCCACCAAGGCACTAGCGGGTGACCAACTACGAGTCGTGTCCGATATGGACGTGCCCGACATCAGACCCGCGCGCTACGACGGAGACACTCCGCAGAGTGAACGCGCCTGGGTGAGGGATCACTCCCGTTGGGTGTTCACGAACCCCGACATGCTGCATCGGGGCGTGCTGCCCGCGCACCCGCGTTGGGCGCGTTTCTTCCGAGGGCTCTCCTACGTCGTCGTGGACGAGTGCCACAGCTACCGAGGCGTGTTCGGCTCCCACGTCGCCCTGCTGCTGCGACGACTTCGCCGCATCAGCAGGCACTACGGAGCCGATCCCGTCTTCGTGCTCGCGTCGGCGACCACGGCGGAGCCCGCCGAGTTCGCGACCCGCCTGATCGGGGCCGACTGCGTCGCCGTCACCGACGACGCCTCGCCGCACGGAGCGCGGACGGTGGCGCTGTGGGAGCCACCACTGCTGGAGGAACTGACGGGCGAGAACGACGCCCCCGTACGCCGCTCCGCCGGCGCCGAGGCGGCCCGTATCCTCGCGGAACTCGTCGTCGAAGGAGCACGGACACTGGCCTTCGTGCGGTCCCGTCGAGGCGCCGAGCTGACCGCGCTCGGAGCCAAGCGCATTCTCGCGGAGGTGGCTCCCGAACTCGCCGACAAGGTGGCGGCCTACCGGGCGGGCTACCTGCCGGAGGAGCGCCGCGAGTTGGAATCCGCGTTGCTCGACGGCCGTCTGCTCGGGGTCGCCACCACGAACGCCCTGGAACTCGGCGTCGACATCTCGGGATTGGATGCCGTGATACTGGCCGGCTATCCGGGCACGCTGGCCTCGTTCTGGCAGCAGTCGGGCCGCGCGGGGCGCGCCGGCGACGACGCCCTCGTGGTGTTCGTGGCCCGCGACGACCCGCTCGACACCTACCTCGCGCATCATCCGGCAGCCCTACTCGAACGGCCCGTCGAGGCGGCCGTGCTCGACCCCACCAACCCCTACGTGCTGGCCCCCCACCTCGCCTGCGCGGCAGCGGAGAAGGCGCTCGTCTCGGGCGAGCTCGACGACTTCGGCGGTGACGCGGCGAGAACCGTACTGGACGGCCTCGTGGCCGACTCGGTGCTGCGCAGGCGACCGAGTGGCTGGTATTGGACGGCCGGGACACCTCCTCATTCCGATGTGGACATTCGTGGCTCGGGCTTCGAACAGGTCGCCGTCGTGGAGGCCGAGACGGCACGACTGCTCGGCACCGTCGACGGGGCCTCGGCGTGCGGAACCGTCCATCCCGGAGCGGTGTACCTCCACCGTGGAGAGTCCTATGTGGTGGACGAGCTGGACCTGGACCAGGGAATCGCGTTCGTCCACCGAGAGGACCCGGAGTGGACCACCTCGGCGAGGGACGTCGTGGACATCGAGGTGTTGGACACCGTGGAGCGGCGCGTCTACGACGGAGTGACGGTGAACCTCGGGCACGTGGCGGTGACCTCACGCGTCGTTGGATACCTGCGCCGAATGCCATCCGGAGAGGTGCTGGACCACGTCCCGCTGGACCTTCCCGAACAAGTACTGCACACCCGCGCGGTGTGGTACACGATCGACGCACAGCTGCTGTGCGGTACACGCAGGGAGCCGGGGCGCGCCGGCCTGGAACCGGCGCGCGTCCCCGGCGCCCTGCATGCCGCCGAGCACGCGGCGATCGGCCTGCTACCGCTGTTCGCGACGTGCGACCGATGGGACATCGGCGGCGTTTCCACCGCGGTGCACGCGGACACCGGGGAGGCGACGGTGTTCGTGCACGACGGTCATCCCGGCGGCGCGGGCTTCGCCGACCGGGGTTACGCCGCGTTCGTCCCATGGCTCACCGCGACACGGGAGGCCGTGATCTCCTGCGAGTGCCCGGCGGGGTGCCCGTCCTGCGTTCAGTCGCCCAAGTGCGGGAACGGCAACGAACCGCTGGACAAGGCGGGGGCGGTGGCCGTGCTGGACATCGTCCTGGCCGCGATCGGGGCAACGACCGGGCACGACCACGCTGACGATCAGGCCGCCGAGGATTCGACGGGCAGCGCCCGATGAGCCTGTGTCCTCGGAACTGACTCCTCGCGCAGAGCCCTCACGAGGACATCGTGCACGGCTTCGGCCCGAGGCAGCTTCCAGCCCCAGACGTCGGGCTTGACCCGCCAATGCACGACACCGTGGCGGAACGGCGTCGGCGGAAGCGGTACCCAACTACCTTCGCCGTGCCATTCGACGCCCTCCGCCTCGGCCAGCGGGCGGGGGAGCCGATCGGTGCTCGCGGTGAGGAAGAGCCAACGACCGTTCGGCATCGCCACGATCGGCGCGGGCTGTCCCGTCGCCCTCAGCAGCGCCGCGGCACGCCGTCCGATTCGGTCGTCGACCTCGATGGCGTCCACAAGGGTCCCGGTGGCGACCAGAAGGCTGTACGGCCGCCCCGTCCACCAGGTGGCGACCTGCTGCGGGTGGGCGCCGATCCGGCGTTTCCAGTCACTGTGCACCGGGGTCGGCCTCGTCCACTTCGACGCCGTGTTCTGCAGCTCGGTGGAGTCGGCGTCCGGGTACGTGCCCGGCACCACCGGCCAACCTCGCCAGGCGAGGCCGATGGCCTCCGCCCGCAACTCGATGCGGAAGGCAGCACGCCAGCTATCTGGCCATTCGATGTCCAACATGTCGTACTCAGGCCTCCTCGGGGTGACCGCCGTTGGTCGTGGTGTCGCATTTCACTCAACGGCAACTTGCAGGATGCGGAAAGCACCGACTCGGCGACCGGCACCGGGTGAACGACGAGTGAGCAGGACGCCAACATGAGGGGTGAAGCGAGGGAACCCACCGGACAACCGGTCGTCGTCCCCTATTCGTCCGGCGCGACTCCCGATCTTCCCCGGAAGCCACTCGGACCACCGCGACTTTCGTTCGACACTCGCAGAATGCATGTTGTCGTGCCGTTCGTCGCACGTAATCGACCGCTGCTCGCCGGGGCGGCGCTCGGGGCGGCCTGTCGGAGTGCACCGGTGAACGATCGGTGTCCTGTCAGCGGCCCCCGCTCGTCCGCCGAACTTCCGGCACTTCGTCGACCGGGCCGGCACGAGCACGAGCCGTCACCGTGACGCCGGAGCCGAGCGGAACGCGTACGTCGGCGTGGACGACCACCAACGCGTCCCATCCCCGAAACCGACACTCGGACACCCGCGTCGCCATCGCCCGAGCGACGTCCTCGGCACGTGCGCAGGCCCGCGCCTCCCCCAGGACGGCGTGACCGGCCGCCGCGAGAGCTGCCAGGTCGGCGGCACCCGCCGCACGCTGCCTGCTCACCAGCACCTCCCCCAAGGCCCACACCAGGCCGACGAGCACGAGCAGCGCCGAGACCGCACACGCGGCCCACACGGTGGCGACCCCCGCGTCGTTCTCTCCACGGGCGGCCCGAGCGCCTCCAACGGCTGCGGGAGCGTCATGGCGAGCCATCGTCGACCTCCTCCCCCACACCGGGTTCGAGTTCGGCACGGGCTTCGGCCCGCACGACGACTCCCGGCAGCAACCCGCCCACCGGGCGAACACTCACCCGCACCACCACGGCCTCCTCGACTCGTTCGACGCTCGTCGTCGCGCCCTCCGGAGCCGTCATGTGGACCAATTGCTCCACCGTCGAGTCCGGGGTGCCTCGGGCGAGCGCCCGAGCGGCCAGGGTGGCGGCGTCCGTGCAACGCATTTGATCGACGACCGCCGCCATCCCCGCGAGGACGAGGCCGAACACGGCGACGAGGGCACAGACCGCGATCGCTGCCTCCACGGTCACGGCACCACGGTCGTCCACTGGCCCCTCGCCCATTCAGAGGTCCACGGAGAGCGCTCGCTCCACGAGCGAAGTCAGGTGGTGCACGATCGAGTCGCCCGTGAGTACCGTGTACAGCACCGCCGCGAGGGCGGCCGCGGCAAGCGTCCCGATGGCGTACTCGGCCGTGGACATTCCGTCGTCGGCCCCGCCGGGCGCGAGAAGTCGTTTCAACATCAGGTGAGTCCTTTCCGCTGAGTTTTCATTGGTCACGGCAGAACGTGCAGGCGGCTGGCGAGGCCGAGAACGACCGGGATCACCCCCAGACAGAGGAACGCGGGAAGGAAGCACAGTCCGAGCGGGCCGACGATCAGGACGCTCACCCGCTGTGCTCGGGCTTCGGTCCCGTCGGCCTCGAGATGCCTGATTCGAGCGGCGAGCGTGGTCGCCTGGTCCGCGAGGGCAGTCCCCGACGAGGCCGTACGACACGCCGCCCGAGCCAGATCGGCGATGTCCGGGTGTTCCCGCGCTCGCCGCCACGCCGACTCCGGGCTCGCGCCGAGAGCCAGGGCGTGGGCAGCGTCCCGCAGTGCCTCCCCCACGGCCCCGGTGGCGACACTCGCGACCGCGTCCACCGCCGTCGGCACCGGAACGCCGGCCGACAGGCACGCACCCAGCAGATCGAGCGCCAGTGCCGAGTCGGCCGCGGAATCCGCCGCCGCACGGGCGGGGCCTTTTCCACCGAGGGCCCGCGGGAAACCCCGCCCGAACCGGCGTTTCGTCCCCGACGTGCTCGGCCGCGCCACCCCGGCGAGAGCGCGGAGCCTGACGGTCGGTACCGAAGGCATGAGCAGCACCGCGACCGCCGCCAGCGCAGCGACACCGGCGGTACTCACGGGAGCACCCGCCCCGTCAGCCACGACGTCCACGCGACACCGGCAAGCAACAGCCCGGCGCCCACGACGAACACCGCCGCGCCACCCGGTGTCCCGACCAGTACTCCCACCGGTGCGGCCCCCATGGCCTCACCGAGAACGAGGCCGGCCGCGGGAAGCACCGCCAACACGGCCGCCCCGGCCCTGGCTCCGGCCAACCTCGCGTCGAGCTGCCGTGCCGCTCGGGCGGTGGATTCCACGTCCCGGTGCACGGCTCCGAGCACGTCGGCCAGGGGCACGCCGTGTCGGACCGCCAGCGACCACGCGGTGGCGACCCGAGCCACCACCCGTTCCAGATGCGCGGACGTTCGCGCCGCACTGCCCGCGTGGGCATCGATGTCCGGGATTCCGTGCAACTTCGCCGAAGCCGCGAGGGTCCGGAGCCGTTCCGCGAGACCGGACGGCGCCTCCCCCGCCACCGTGTCCACCGCCGTCACGGGGTGCGAACCCGCCCGCAGTTCCGCCACCATGCCGTGCAGGGCCGAGGCCACGTGGTCGAGGTCCTCGACCACGGCTCGCGCACGCACCCGGCTACGCCGATGCAGCAGGAACGCGGAGGCCAGCAGGCCACACGCCCCCGTGACGAGTACTCCGGCGGTGAGGACGAACCCCACGACCACCGAGACCACCAGGGCCGCGGCGACGCGGCGATCACGTAACCGCACGTTCCCACGGCATCGGGAGGCACTGGGCAACAGAGCGGTGAGTCGCTGCCCCACCACCCTCGACGGCCACAGCAACAGCCCGACGACCACGACCACCAACGTCGGGGTCAGCACGACGCCACCCGCTCACTCCTCGGACGCGGTGGATTCCGGCGTGACAGGAGCACGGTGGTGAGCGGGGAGTCGCGTCTCAACCGCTCACCCGGTCGCCACGCGGTTTCCACCCGCACCACACCGGCCTCCCGGCGCACCAGACCGATCTCGGCGAGTTCCCTTCCGCCCGTCGAGGTACGCCGCATGTGCAACACGACCTGCACGGCGGCCGCCAACTGACTGTGCAGTGCCTCACGGGAAAGACCCCCGAGCGCGGCGAGGGCCTCCAACCGGGCCGGCACCTCGGCGGGGGCGTTGGCATGCAACGTGCCCGCACCACCGTCGTGGCCGGTGTTGAGCGCCGTGAGCAGCTCGACGACCTCGCGCCCTCGCACTTCGCCGACGACCAGGCGGTCGGGTCGCATACGAAGTGCTTGGCGGACCAGCTCGCGTAACGACACCTCCCCGGCACCCTCCACATTGGGCGGTCTGGCCACGAGGCGCACGAACTGCGGATGGTCGGGTTGGAGTTCACCCACGTCCTCCACGCACACCACCCGCTCGGCGGGATCGACAGCTCCGAGCATCGCGCCCAGCAGTGTGCTCTTGCCCGAGCCCGTGGCCCCGGAGATCAGGAAGGCCAATCGGGCCGACACGATGGCTTCCAGGAGCGCGAGCCCGGCGTCGTCCACGGTGCCCAGCCTTCGCAGGGACCGCAGGTCGTGCTTCGCGGGGCGTAGCACCCGTAGCGACAAACAGGTGCCCTCGGCGGCGATCGGGGGCAACACGGCGTGCAGCCGGATACGCCCCTCGGGACCGCTACCGGGAAGCCAACCGTCCACAAAGGGCTGTGCGTCGTCGAGCCTGCGTCCCGCCGCGAGCGCCAGCCGCTGCGCGAGTCTGCGCACGGCGTCCTCTCCGGGGAACCGGACGTCGGTGCGACGAAGTCCGTCCGGGCCGTCCACCCACACCTGGTCGGGAGCGGTCACGAGTATGTCGGTGACGTCGGGGGTCGTGAGGAGCTGTTCCAACGGCCCCACGCCGACAAGCTCGTCGTCCAGTAGTTTCAGCGCGGCCAGGATGTCGAGATGTCCCGCCACCCCGCCCGCCTCCGCCCGCACGGCGTCGGCGACAGCGCGTGGGTCCATGGCGCTCCGAGTGCCCGCGAGCCTGGCCTTGACCCGTTCGACAAGATCGGTACTCATCTCTCCCCCTCTTCGATTCGTGCTCGGGCCGCACACCCGACTCCGCAACGATCCCGCCGTTCCCACCTCCCCGACAACGGCCGCCTCCCACCTCTGTGGACAACTCGCTCCCTGTGGACAACTTCCGTCGAAGACAGCGCCGTCGCGTACTTTTCGCCATCGCCACGCGGTTCGGCGCGCGGAAAGATACGAGGGGTTCGTCGTTCGCATGGTTCGGAGCGAATGTCCGCCCCCGGCGGTGAAGACGGCGAGGGGATGTCGGGAGCGGACGCGCGGTCCTTCCCGTCGGTGGTTCCCGCCCCTAACACGCGAGAGTGGCCAGAATCGTCCGTGCTGCTTTTCGGAGCCGCCGGGTCGGCCGGAACGATCCGCTGTCCAGTATTCGGCCGACCGCGTTGTCGTGGCCCACCCAAGCAAGTACCGGCGCCCCCAGGGCTTCCGCGACGTCGGCCTCCGAAAGGCCGTTCCCCACGCGACTCCGAACGGCGATCCCGATGCGGGAGGTTCGTTCGCTCAGTCGACGACGCACACGGGCCGCCGCGACACAGCCGTGGACGTCGGCCGAGACCACGAGCACCGTGAGGTCGGCGCGATGGAGCACCTCGTCGGCCGCGCCGTCCGGATACCGGGGCACGTCGCACACCACCGTGCGCCCCGCCCTCCTGCCGGCGTCCACCACCGCGGCGAGGGCGACGTCGGTGGGGCCCGGCCCCGTACGACCGCACGACAGGACGGACAACCGGCCTCGGCCTCGACGTCGTGTTGGCAAGGCGGCATCGAGTTCACTCATCGCCACGCGGCCCGCGGGCATTCGGAGATCGGGCCAGCGCAGGCCCTCGTCCGCCTCGGTGCCGAGCACCAGGTCGATCCCGCCACCGAGGGGATCGCAGTCGACGAGCAGTACCGCCTCCCCGGAACGCGCCGCCGTCACCGCCACGCTCGCCGCCAACACCGACGCCCCGGCTCCTCCGCGTCCGCCCACCACGGCGAGGACCCTGCCCTCGCGGGCGCTGGGGCGTTCGACGACGTCGGCGAGCGAGGTGACCACGAGTTCTTCGTCTGCGGGCAGGATGGCGACCCCGTCGACGCCCAACGACACCGCGGCTTTCCATTCCGCCTGCGTGGGGGCCTCGGTGCGCACCAGGAGCACGTTCGAGCGGCGGGGTAACCCGCCGACGTCGGGCACCCGGTCGAGCAGCACGAGCGGCGCCTCCGTCCACCGCGCTCGCACGGCGGAGATCTCCCGCGCCTGGTCGGGTTCGCACCCCACCGCTGCCGCGAGTCGGACGACGTGCTCGCGCACGGTCTCGTCGGAAACGACCACGAGTGGACGGTTGTCGGTCATCTCGGCCCCCAGCGTCGACGGTTGCGAACACCACCGTCACGCCGGGCCGCGTCCGAAGACAACCTCGCTCACGGACGCTGTGGACAACTACCGCGCTGTGGACAACCTTGTGGACAACCGGCGGGAGGCGGCCCCCGCCAGGGGGAGGAGCGAGGGCCGCCGACGTTCAGTCCCGGGGGGTCGGACTGAACTGACCCCGGACTCATGCCGGGTACTTCCACTGTAACCCGGCGAACGGCCATCGGGACGAGCCCGGACGACGAGTGACGCGCCACAGTCCGCCCGCTCCGCCTCGTCCGCGCCGACGCCCTTCCGCGATTCCCAATATCGTGGTGCTGTGCCCGCACCCGACGACAACACCGAGCCTCGCCCCGCACCGACCACCTCGGCGGCGTTCTTCGACCTCGACAAGACGATCATCGCCTCGTCCAGCGCGCTGGCCTTCAGCAAGCCGTTCCTGCGGCAGGGCCTGATCAATCGCCGGGCGGCGCTGAAAAGCGCCTACGCCCAGTTGGTGTTCGCCCTCTCCGGCGCGGACGCGGACCGGACCGAGCGGTTGCGTGCCGAGATCTCCCGCATGTGCGCGGGCTGGGACGCCGCTCAGGTCAAGGCCATCGTGAACGAGACGCTGCACGACGTCGTGGCGCCGTTGGTCTACGCCGAGGCCACCGAACTCATCGAACGGCACAAGGCCGAGGGCCGGGACGTCATCGTCCTGTCGGCCACCGGCGAGGAAGTCGTGCGACCGATCGCCGACATGTTGGGCGTCACCCACAGCATGGGCAGTCGAATGAAGATCGTGGACGGCCGCTACTCGGGCCAACTCGACTTCTACTGCTACGGGGAGTACAAAGCGGTCGCCGCGCGCCGGCTGGCCGCCGAGCACGGCTACGACCTCGCCGAATGTCACGCCTACACGGATTCGAGCACCGACCTCCCACTGCTCGAAGTGGTCGGCCACCCACACGTGGTGAACCCGGACAAGGCCCTGCGGCGAATCGCGCAGGAACGCGGCTGGCCCGTCCACACGTTCACCAATCCCGTGTCCCCGCGCACGCGTATCCCGTCGTCCGCGACGACCACGGCCGTCGCGGTGGGCCTCGGGGTGAGCGCCGTGGCGGCGGGGGCGACCCTGTTCGGCCTTTCGCGGCGCAGGAACAAGGAATCCAGGCACAAGGAATCACCGTCACGGGACTGAGTCCTCGTCCGTGGAGCCCCTCCTTCCGGACCGGCCACGTCGTGCCACGCGCACACCTTGAAGTGACCTCCATCACTGGCTACAAAGGAAGTGCGGAGGTTCTCCGGCCAGGGATCAGGCGGAGGAGAAGCCTGGTCCACCCCGGTGAAACGTCCGTGCATGGACGTCGGGCACCCACGCGCAGCACGCCGCGAGAGGCCTGTCGTCGAGGGACTGCGTAGCGGGACGCCGCACGCCGAGTCCCCGAGAAGTGACGACGCGATACGCACGCTTGGTCACCCGACCGCTCCATGCGATCACGTGACGCCCGTCGGCGCAGCAACCGACGGGCGTCACTCTGCGTGTTCCGCGCCGCGAGGCCGTTGCAACGTTCGGTCGTTGACCCGTCACGTTTCGGTGAGTAGCTTTCCGGTTGCTCGCTCGTACGGGTGGACTTTCCACACCCGCACGTCCGCATCTTCTGGAGGCCTCGTGACCACTCGCCGCGCCCGACCTTGGAAGGTCCGTGCCACAGCCACACTCGTAGGCTTACTCACCGTGACCACCGGTGTGGCGGCAGCACAAACCCAGCAGTCCTCCGCTCCGACCGACGCTCAGGCCTCATCCGGTCACCAGGGAGGCCGGAACTGGCCGGAGCGAACCCTGCGGGCGATGACGCTGGAGCAGAAGGTCGGCCAGTTGTTCGTGGCCGACGTCTGGGGGCTCTCGGCCGACGAGGCCCATCCGGGGAACCGGGAGAAGTACGGCGTGGACACGCCCGCCGAGGTGGTGCGGAAGTACCACGTCGGCGGCGTCATCTACTTCAACCACAGCGGTACCGACAACATCGACACGCCCCGGCAGGTGGCGCGGCTGTCGAACGGGCTGCAGCGCGCCGCCCTCGGCGACGAACCACGGGTTCCGCTGATCATCGGCGTGGACCAGGAGGGTGGCCGGGTCACTCGCATCGCCGAGCACGTCACCGAATACCCGAGCGCCATGGCCCTGGGGGCCTCGCGTGACGTCGAGGGCGCGCGCACGGCGGCGGCGATCAGCGCGGCCGAGCTGCGCGCGATGGGCATCACCCAGGATTTCGCGCCCGTGGCGGACGTCAACTCCAACCCGCTGAACCCGGTGATCGGCTCCCGTTCGTTCTCGTCCGACGCCGAGCTGGCGGGACAGTTCGTCGCCGCGCAGGTGGACGGCTACGAGAACTCGGGACCGGCCGCGAAACGGGTGTCGGCCGCGGCGAAGCACTTCCCCGGCCACGGCGACGCGAAGGACGACAGCCACGTCGGCCTTCCCGTGATCGACCGCAGCGAGGAGGACTGGCGCACCCACGACCTCCCGCCATTCCGCGCGGCCGTCGAGGCGGGCATCGACGCGATCATGACCGCGCACATCTCGGTCCCCAGCCTCGACCCATCGGGAGACCCCGCCACGCTCTCCAAGCCGATCATGACCGGCCTGCTGCGTGAGGAACTGGGTTACAACGGCGTGGTCGTCACCGACTCCCTCGGCATGGCGGGTGTCCGCGAGATGTACCCCGACTCCGAGATCCCCGTTCGCGCGCTCGAAGCGGGTGTCGACCAGATGCTCATGCCGCCGGATCTGGACGCCGCCATCGACGGTGTGCTGGAGGCCGTGCGCAGCGGCAGGCTCACCGAGCAGCGCATCGACGAAAGTGTCCTGCGCATCCTGAAGCTCAAGTACGAACGCGGCATCGTCGCGCACCCGCTGGTCAACGAGCACCGGATCGACAACGTGGTGGGTACCGAGAAGAACCGCGAGGCGGTGCAGCGCGTCACCGACCGCTCGACCACCCTCCTGCGCGACGACGCCGGTCTGCTTCCGCTGTCCTCCGGGACCGGGAAGGTGCTGGTCACCGGCTGGAACCGGCCGGACTACCCCGGCTACGCGGCGGAGCCCGTCGAGGCGTTGGCCCGAGCGCTGGCCGAGCGCACCGATGCCGAGGTCGAGGCCGTCTCCACCGGCACCGCGCCGGACTCGGCGACGATCGACGAGGTCACAGCCGCCGCGGAGACCGCCGACGTCGTGATCGTGATCACCAACGGCTTGCGGACCGGTGAGGCCCAACGTCAGCTTGTTGAGCGGCTGACCAGCACCGACACGCCGGTGATCGCGGTCGCCGTTCAAGAACCGTACGACCCCGGCTACGTCGACATGCCCACCTGGCTCGCGACCTACGACTGGCGTGACGTGACTATGACCTCGTTGGCGAAGGTACTCACGGGGGAACGCTCTCCCGAGGGCAAACTCCCCGTCACCGTTCCCAACGGGTCCGACCCCGAGCAGACTCTGTACCCGTTCGGCCACGGGCTGACATGGTGACCTCGACCCGATGTCGGAAAGAGACAGCATGACCGTCAACAGGCGCAGATTTCTGTCCACCACCGCGCTCACGGGCTCTCTGCTCGTCACCGCCGCGACCTCGGCCGCTGCCGCTCCCGCGGACGGCCCGGCGCGCGGTGGGGCTCGGGTGAGGACAGGCGCCGACCGGCTCGCCGCGGACGGCTGGCGACGGCTCGCCGGCCGTCGGGTGGGGGTGCTCTCCAACCCCACCGGGGTCCTGGCCGACCAGGTGCACATCGTCGACTCCCTCGTGCGAGCCGGGGTCACCCCGAAGGCCGTCTTCGGGCCCGAACACGGCTTCCGTGGCAGCGCGCAGGCAGGTGGTTCCGAAGGCGACTACACCGATCCACGCACGGGCGTGCCCGTGTACGACATCTACGGGGTCGACACCGACAAGCTCACGGAGCTGCTGCGCAAGGCCGACGTCGACATGGTGGTGTTCGACATCGCCGACGTGGGCGCCCGCTTCTACACCTACATCTGGTCGATGTACCGGGCGATGGTGGCCTCGGCGCGGGTCGGCGCCGAGTTCCTCGTCCTCGACCGCCCGAACCCCATCGGCGGGGAAGCCCACGGACCGATGCTCGACCCGGAGTACAGCTCCGGCGTCGGCCTCAAGCCGATCGTGCAGCAGCACGGCATGACGGTGGGCGAGCTGGCGCGGTTCTTCGCCGCCGAGTTCCTGCCCGACGACGTCGGCCAGCTCACGGGCCTCGACGTCGTCACCGTGCAGGACTGGCGGCGCAAGCAGGTGTTCTCCGAGACCGGACTGCTGTGGACACCGCCGTCACCGAACATGCCGACGCCGGACACCGCCCATGTCTACCCCGGCACCTGCCTGTTCGAGGGCACGGTGTTCTCGGAAGGCCGGGGCACGACCCGCCCGTTCGAGATTCTCGGTGCGCCGGGGGTCGACTGGCGTTGGCACGAGGAGGTCTCCTCCCACGACCTGCCCGGCGTGGTGTTCCGGGAGTGCTACTACGTGCCGACGTTCGGCAAGTTCACGGGCGAGACGTGTGGCGGACTCCAAGTGACCGTCACGGACCCGCACCGCTTCGACCCCATCCGTACCGGTGTCGATCTCATCGTGACCGCCAAGCGGCTCTATCCCGACATCTTCGGTTGGCGCGAGGACAACTTCATCGACAATCTGACCGGCTCCGACCGATTCCGCACGATGGTGGACGCGGGAGCGACGACCGACGACATCGTGGCGTCGTGGCGGGAGGAACTCGCTGACTTCCGCCGGAAGCGGCAGCCCTACCTGCTCTACCGGTGAGTTCTGGCAACGGCGTCCCCACGCCGTGACAAGGTGAGGTGAAGCGACGCGATGCGCGCGAAAGCCACAGTGTCGAGGATCGCGACCCTCGTCGCGGTCCTGGTGCTGACGGGAGCGACCGCGATGGCCACAATGACGGCAAGCTCGGGCCGGTTCGACCAACCGCAGCGGGGCTTCGCCCCCGCCTCGACCGTCCTGAAACCCGCTGCCCCCGAGGACATCGGGCTCGACCCCGCCCCCATCCGGGAGTCGAGGCGGCTACTGGCCCGCATGGCGGAGTCCGACTACGTGGACGGACACCCGCTCTTCGCGGGAGCGGTGGGACTGCTCGCCCACGACGGCAAGATCGTGGACACCTTCACCGTGGGCAGTGCCGTGCGCTACGCGGACGGACAAGGCACCGAACTGCCTGCCGAGGAACAGGTGCCGATGCGCGAGGACACGATCTTCGACATCGCGTCGGTGACGAAGCTCTTCACCTCCATCGCGGTGATGCAGCTCGTGGAGCGCGGCGAGGTGGACCTCGGCGAGCCGGTGGCGACCTACCTGCCCGAGTTCGGGGTCAACGGCAAGCAGGAGATCACCGTCGAGCAGCTGCTCACGCACACCTCCGGTCTCGAACCCTCCCTGCCCTTGTGGCACGACTGGCCCGACAAGGAGTCGCGCATCAAGGCCGTCATGGAGGTCGCGCCGCAGGCCGAGCCCGGTACCACGTACACCTACTCGGACCTGAACCTCATCACCCTCGGCGTGCTCGTCGAACGCGTGACCGGTGATCCGCTCGACAAGGTGATCGCCGAACGGATCACCCGACCGCTGGGCATGACCGACACGGAGTTCAACCCGCCCGCCGAGAAACTCGACCGCATCGCGGCCACGGAGTACCAGGAGACCCCTCCGCGCGGCATGATCCGGGGCCAGGTCCATGACGAGAACGCCTGGTCGCTGGGCGGCGTGGCCGGACACGCGGGCCTGTTCTCCACCGCCGGTGACCTGAGCGTGCTCGCGCAGGCGCTGTTGAACGGCGGCACCTACGGCGGCGAGCGCATCCTGCGCCCGAGCACCGTGCTGCGCATGTTCACGAACTACAACGTCGAATTCCCCGAGGACTCCCACGGCCTCGGGTTCGAGCTCGACCAGATCTGGTACATGGGCGGGCTGACCTCGCCGTCGACGGCGGGCCACACCGGTTACACCGGCACGTCCCTGGTGGTCGACCGGCAGTCGAGGTCGATCGCGGTGTTGCTGACCAACCGCGTGCATCCGTCACGGGAGTGGGGGTCGGTCAACCCGGCTCGCCAGGCGTGGGCCACGGGGCTCGCCCGCGCGCTGGCCGTCAAACCCGCGCACGGCTCGTGGGCCTGGTCCAGCTCGCCCGGAGACGACACCACCACGACGTTGACGACGCCGGCGCTGGACACGCACGGCCACGAGGCGAGCGTGTCGTTCTCCGCGTTCGTCAGCAGCGAGGCGAGCGACAAATTGGTGCTGGAGGCCTCCACGGACGGAGGTCAGAGCTGGTCGACGCTGCAAATGCGGGCCCACGGCGCGGGAGCGCCGCACAAGGTGGTGGACGGGCTCTCGGGGACCGCCCACCGCGTGTGGTGGCGAGTGCACGCGAAGACTCCGGAAGCCGACGAGGTGACGCTTCGTTGGCGATTCACTACGGACGCGAGCTACACCGCCCGCGGCGTGATGGTGGACGGTATCCGGGTGACCGGGGTGCGGGGAACGATACTGGACGGGGAACGGCACCCCGAACAGCTGAAGCCACGGGGATTCACCTGGACCGATCGCTGATAGTTGCCAACTCGTTAGCCATTCCGGGTTAACGCGAACGTCCTGAACAGCGAATTTTCGGGCATCCAAGCCCGCAGTCCGTCGTCTGTTCGTTCGGGTTGCGATCACTCGGGAAGGTACGAGTAACCTTGTCATATATGCCTGGTGTTAGTAAGTTTCCCACGAAAGAGGCCTCGGCCACGAAGGAGGCCTCACCGGAGGCGGAGCACGAGACGAGCCCCCTGGTGCGCATCCGCTCGTTACTGCCGGGTCTGGCACGGGCCGAACAACGCGTCGCCAAGGTCGTCCTCGACGATCCCTCGTCGGTCGCCCGGCGAAGCATCACCGAGGTCGCTCTGGCCGCCAAGACCAGCGAAACCACCGTCACGCGGTTCTGCAAGGCCATCGGCGTCGGCGGCTATCCCCAGCTCCGTATCGCGCTGGCCGCCGACACGGCGCGAACCGAGGCGAGGTCCTCGCGCGACCTCGGCGGCGACATCACCGCCGACGACGACCTGGCCACCGTGGTGAGCAAGGTGGGCTTCGCCGACGCGCGAGCCGTCGAGGAGACCACCGAACAACTCGACGTCGCCGAGCTGACCCGCGTCACCGAACTCGTCGCCAACGCGGGCCGGGTCGACGTCTACGGCGTCGGAGCGAGCGCTTTCGTGGCCGCCGACCTGCAGCAGAAGATGCACCGCATCGGCCGGGTGTGCTTCGCGTGGTCCGACACGCACATCATGCTCACCTCCGCCGCCGTGCTGGGTGAGGGAGACGTCGCGCTCGCCATCTCCCACTCGGGCGCCACCACCGACACCGTGGAAGCACTGCGCGTGGCCAAGGAACACGGTGCCACCACCGTGGCCATCACCAACTTCCCGCGTTCGCCCATCACCTCGGTCGCCGATCACGTGTTGACCACGGCCGCCCGCGAGACCACCTTCCGCTCCGGCGCCACCGCGAGCCGTATCGCGCAACTGACCGTGATCGACTGTCTGTTCATCGGCGTGGCCCAGCGACATCTCGACGAAGCGATGACGGCGCTGGACGCGACCCGCGAGGCCGTCAACGGACACCGGCTCGGTACCCGCCCCGACGGAAGGCGGCGCACCGAGCGGGGGCAGTAAACCGGGCGGGCGCGTACGACGATCGGCGCCCGCCAGTCGAGAAGAGTGAGGCTGGAGATGACCGTTCCACCGCAGGTCGTGCATGTCGAGTCGCCCACGGAGCGACGCAACCCGAACACGACCGACATCGACCGCATGTCGACCGCCGACATCCTCGCCGTCATCAACGACGAGGACCACGGCGTGCCCGGCGCCGTGCGGCAGGTGCTGCCGGAGCTCGGGAAAGCGGTGGACGCGGCTACGGACTCCCTCAGCAACGGTCACCGCGTGCACTACGTGGGCGCGGGCACGTCGGGGAGGCTCGCCGTGCTCGACGCCGCCGAACTCGTGCCCACGTACAACGTTCCGCCCGACTGGTTCATCGCCCACCACGCGGGTGGCCAGCAGGCGTTGCAGGCCGCGGTGGAGAACGCCGAGGACAACGCCGAGGCGGGCGCGGCGGAGATGCGCGAGAGCGTGTCGGAGGGCGACTTCGTGCTCGGTCTCACGGCGTCGGGGCGCACCCCGTACGTGATCGGCGCGCTGCGGGAGGCGATGCGGCTGGGCGCCACCACGGCGCTCGTGTCGTGCAACCCGGAGGCGCCCGAGGTCGAGGGCCTCGACGTCCTGATCACCGTGAACACCGGCCCGGAGGCCATCGCCGGATCGACCCGGATGAAGGCGGGCACGGCGCAGAAGCTCGTGCTCACCGCGTTCTCCACCGCCACGATGGTCAGGCTCGGACGGACGTACTCGAACCTCATGGTGAGCGTGCGGGCCACCAACGCGAAGCTGCGGGGCCGCACGATCCGCATCCTCCGGGAAGCCACCGGGCTCGGCGAGGCCGAATGCAGCGAGGCGCTCGCTCAGTCGGGCGGCGACCTGAAGGTCGCACTGGTGCAGTTGCTCGCCGACGTCGACACCGAGCGCGCCCGCGAAGCGCTCCGGGACTCCGGTGGGCACGTCAGGGTCGCGCTCGACGCCGTGCAGGCGGCGAAGTCGTAGACGGTCTCCGGCCGGGAACCGCGGACACGCGTGCACAGGCTGCGGACACGAGTACGAGAAGTGAGGACACGCGTACGCAGGCTGCGGACACGAGTGCGGGCGTCAGGGGGTCGCCGCGTCGGCGATGCTTTTCGCCTCGCGAGCGCCAGCCTCGAAGGCCTCGCAGCAGAACAGCAGCCACTCCCGTACGCCGTCGGGTTCCCCCGAGGCGAACGCCCGCGCCGCGTCCTCGTACCGCCGCTGCCTACGGAAACAGGCCACCTCGGGCACGGTCAACGCCTTCGGGTCGAGTCCGGTGGCGATCATCGCCAGCCGGGCCGCCGCCCGTGCCAGTACGCCGTCCGCCGAACCGAACGGTCGCAGGGTGAGCAGCTCGCCGTGTACCACCGCCGTCGTCACCGGGCCCGGCACGGCGGTGGCTCCGGTGACGAATTGCGCGAGCAGTTCCAACCGCTGAGCGACCTCACTGCCCCCGTCCACCCGTGGCCTGCCGAGCGCGTCGGGATCGTCGGTCAGATCCGCCGCGGCCAACACGTGCATCCGCGCCAGGACCTGCAGCGGAGCACGACGCCACGTCGGCAGCAACGACTCGGTCGCCTCGGCCACCCGCAGCGCTCCCGCGAGCACGGCGTCGGTCACCGTCCCGTCCTCGGGCAGTTCCGGATCGGCTCCGTCGAGTGCGGCGGACGCCCGCGCGGCCCTCACCGACGCCTCCGCCGCAGTGGCCGAGCCGCCACGCAGGTTGGCGGGTAACCGGTGGACGGCGAACACGGCGTCCTGGGCGCGCTTCGCGGCGTCGGCGACACCGCCGAGTTCCATCAGCGGTGCGAGTGGGTCGCTCATGTCGCATGAGCATAGGCAGCGCTCGTCGGCCGCTCGTCAGCCGCTCGTCCTTCGACACTTGTCGGCCGTCGCGCACTGGCTACAACCATGTGACATGGGGTACTAACGTCGCTACCGGCGCCGCGGGCGTAGAGCCGTAAGTTCGCATTTCAGGAGGCACCATGACAGAGCAGTCACCGGCACTCGACAACCTGCTGACCGAGAGCCGAACCTTCCCTCCGAGCGAGGAGTTCGCGGCGAAGGCCAACGCCACGGAGCAGTTCTACGCCGATGCCGACAGCGACCGGGAAGCGTTCTGGGCCAAGCAGGCCGAACGCCTGCACTGGGACACCAAGTGGACGCAGGTGTTGGACTGGTCGAACGCACCGTTTGCGAAGTGGTTCGTCGGCGGCAAGCTGAACGTCGCCTACAACTGCGTCGACCGGCACGTCGAGAACGGCCACGGCGACCAGGTGGCCATCCACTGGGTCGGCGAGCCGGGAGACACCCGTGACATCACCTACGCGGAGCTGCGGCGCGAGGTCTGCAAGGCCGCCAACGCCCTCCTCTCGCTCGGTGTCGGCGCGAACGACCGCGTCGCCATCCAGCTTCCGATGATCCCCGAGGCCATCGTGTCGATGCTCGCGTGCGCGCGGATCGGCGCGCTGCACAGCGTGGTGTTCGGCGGGTTCTCCCCCGCCGCACTGCGCTCCCGCGTGGACGACGCCGAGGCCAAGGTCGTGATCACCTCCGACGGCCAGTACCGCCGGGGCAAGGCCGTGCCGATGAAGGCGAACGTCGACGAGGCGTTGGCCGACGCGGACACGGTGCAGAAGGTGGTGGTCGTGCGCCGCACCGGCGAGGACGTGCCGTGGACCGAGGGCCGCGACGTGTGGTGGCACGACCTCGTCGACTCGCAGTCCGACGAGCACGCACCCGAGGCATTCGACTCCGAGCACCCGCTGTTCATTCTGTACACGTCGGGTACAACGGGGAAGCCGAAGGGCATCCTGCACACCTCGGGCGGCTACCTGACCCAGGCCGCCTACACGCACCACGTCGTGTTCGACCACAAGCCCGGCGAGGACGTGTACTGGTGCACCGCCGACATCGGCTGGGTCACCGGGCACTCCTACATCGTGTACGGACCGCTGGCCAACCGCGCCACGCAGGTGGTCTACGAGGGCACTCCCAACACGCCGCACGAGGGTCGGCACTGGGAGATCATCCAGAACTACAAGGTCACGATCTACTACACCGCTCCCACACTCATCCGCACGTTCATGAAGTGGGGAGCCGACATCCCAGCCTCCTACGACCTGTCGTCGCTGCGGGTTCTGGGCTCGGTGGGCGAGCCGATCAACCCCGAGGCATGGGTGTGGTACCGCGAGCACATCGGCGGTAACCGCTGCCCCGTGGTCGACACGTGGTGGCAGACCGAGACGGGCGCGATCATGATCTCGCCGTTGCCGGGCGTCACGCACGCCAAGCCCGGCTCCGCCCAGCGACCCCTGCCGGGTATCTCCGCGAAGGTCGTCGCCGACGACGGCACCGAGGTACCCAAGAACGGCGGTGGCTACCTGGTGCTCGACAAGCCGTGGCCGTCGATGCTGCGCGGCATCTGGGGCGACGACGAGCGCTACCGCGAGACCTACTGGTCGCGGTTCGCCGAGCAGGGCTACTACTTCGCCGGCGACGGCGCGAAGTACGACGCCGACGGCGACATCTGGCTGCTCGGCCGTGTGGACGACGTGATGAACGTGTCGGGCCACCGTATCTCGACCACCGAGGTGGAGTCGGCGCTGGTGTCGCACCCGACCGTGGCCGAGGCCGCGGTGGTCGGCGCCACCGACCCGACCACCGGTCAGGGCATCGTCGCGTTCGTCATCCTCCGCGAGGGCGCGACGAAGGACGAGGCGGACGGAACGGAGATCGTCAAGGCCCTGCGCGACCACGTGGCCAAGGAGATCGGCCCGATCGCCAAACCGAGGCAGATCATGGTCGTGCCGGAACTGCCGAAGACGCGCTCCGGCAAGATCATGCGACGGCTGCTGCGGGACGTCGCCGAGAACCGCGAGATCGGTGACGTCACCACGCTCGCCGACAGCTCGGTGATGGACCTCATCTCGAAGGGCATGAAGTCGCGTTCGAGCGACGAGTGATCCGTCACTCCTAAAAGGACAAGGGCGGCCTCCACCCTGCTCGTGGTGGAGGCCGCCCTTGTGGGTCGACCGGCGGCGAGGACACCGGTCGCATCGGGTCGGTCCGGTCAGCCGGTCACGTCGAGGTGGCCGGGCTGGGGAACCGGCACCGGGGCCTTGCCGTCCTCGTCGGGCGTAGCGCCGGGGAGGTCACCGACCTCGTCGTCGCCGTCGTCCTCGGCCGGCGGGGCGGCGGGCTCGTTCGGCTCCTGGGGCTCAGCGGGCTCGGTCGGCTCGGGCGCCTCGGGCTTGGCCGTGCAGGTGGCCGTCGACAGGTTCACGGTCTGCGTACCGTCGAGCAGGTCCAGCGACAGGGCGCTCACGGTGAGGGAACCGTCACCGTTGTCGGTCTGCTTGTTCAGCGTGATCCGGGCGAGCCCCTGCAGCGGTTCGGGGATGAGCTCCGTGTTCGGCCCGATCCCGTCGAGCGAGATCTGCTGCCCACCGATCTTCAGGTCGGCCACGGAGGTGGAGCCCGACAGGTCCTCGCACTCGGCGGTGACCAAGCCGACGGAGATCACCGGGAGTCCGGGCACACCCAGCTCGACGTCCGTGGTGCTGGCCTTGGCGTAGCCCTCGTCGACCGCCGAGTTGAACACCCCGGCGTGCAGGATGCGCTCGGCACCGGAGGGCAGGTCGGTGTGCACGAGGTGGTTCTTGCCCTCACCCACCACGTGCGGCACCTTGATGATGTTGACAAGGCCGTCCGCGGAGAGCGCGTAGGCCGAGTCCTCCGGCGTCGCGCCCGCCGCCGGGGCGAACGCGACACCGCCCGCGACGAGCGCGGACAGCACACCGGCACCGAGAGCGACTGTTCTCTTCTTCGACAAGGAAGTGCCTTTCTTGAGTCGGTAGGGACGTACTGCGTTGTTACTGCGTGGAGAAGCCCGCCGACCGTCAGACGATGTTGACGATCGTTCCGAGCGGGAGTTTGGAGAGCGCGTCGAGGGCATCCTTGGTGACCCGGATGCACCCGTCGCTGTTGGCCTTGCCGACGAAGCTGTCGTCCGGCCACGTGTGGATTCCGACCGTGCCGGGGCCACCGCCGTAGCTCTCGTGCGAGTTCGAGTGGTAGCTCAACGGCAGAACGATCGGGCTGTAGTCGTTCACGGTCTCCTCGATGGAGGCGAGGATGTAGGCACGGCCCTGCGGCGTCGGTGAGTCGGGCTCTCCGATCCCGACCGTCCACTCGCCGATCTTCTCGCCGTTTTCGAGGATCTCCAGGTGGAACGACTCCAGATCGACGTTGACCACGAAGTCGTTCCGAGCCGACTCGACCGCGTCACCGGACGTGTCGATCCAGCCGGTCGCGCCGTTCGGCCGTGTGGGCAACAGGATCTGAGCCCAGTCGCCCTCACGCTTGATGACGGGCACCCACGTCGGCGAGGAGATCTGCTTGACGGGCAGTCTCGCGATCGGCTTGCCGTCGACCGCGTCGTGCACCGTCAATTCACGGGTCGGGTGGAGGACCTCCCCCTCGGTCGGGGCGCTCGGGTCGGGGTCCATGGGTGCGTTCGGGAGCTTCCCGTACGTGGTCGCTTCCGGCAACGAGGCGATCTGCTGCTGTTCACCGTCGGCGGCCTCGGCCGTCTTTTGCGCGTCGCCGCCACAGGCGGAAGCCAACAATGTCAGTGTCGCGGCGGCCGCGACCGCCAACATCCTGCGCGAGGACCGTCTACGACCGACCGGACCTGCCGGCCGGCCTCGGGAAGTATCGGTTCTTTCCATTTATCGCAGCCCCTGGAGGAATAGATCAACTGGGCGAGTGGTCGATATTCAAGCAAAGCCCGATTTCCCTCCACGAACCAGGCCCACCGATTCGTCAGCACCCCTTCTTCGGAACCGGGAAAGGGCCGAAATCCTGCAATAACGGTGACCGACAGTCCACAGTGGCATGACACCGGAGAGCGATCCGGGACCCCACAAGGGAAGTCACCCACCCAATGATCATGGAAGTCAACTACGGAGAGTTGTTTTCAAAGCTAACGGACACGGCTCTCGCGATCCTTTGACCACCCGGAAAATGGACCCCGAGAGACGGGAAACTTCAGTGCGCTACCAGTATTCCGCCGCGTTTCATCCTTTCGTGTACATAGCTGTAACGCGACGCTCCCGCGAAGGGACGAGGCCTACATTTCATAAAGGTCTCGATGTGGTCACGGACGCAACCTCGACGCATATTCGCAATCGCTTTTCCCGTTCGCTCGCCGACGAACCCCTCCGGGTGAACAGTCGAACGCACGTTCTATCCTGCGAATGCAGGATCCTCATCGCAGGACAACCCGCTTCTGTAGGAGACGACACTGACGATGACCGTTGACGCTGCTTCCGCGACCCAGGAACGGGACGACACCCCGGTGAGCCACGAAGGCGAGCAGGGGGCCGCTCCGGAGCAGCGAGACCAGCAGGAACAGCCCGAACAGTCCCAGTCGGAGGCGGCCAAGCCGCAGCGGGCCAAGACCAAAAGCAGCGCCCGCAAGACGCGGACCGTCGTGCTCACTCTCACCGTCACCGGCACCGCCGACGGTGAATGGCAGGCCGAGCTCAAGCACGGGAGCAAGTGGGTCGCCAAGGGGCTGGGCATCCCCGCCTCCGCCGTGTCCCGAGCGGCTAGGGAACTCCACGAGGAGCTGTCCGCACCCATCGACCAGGTGATCAACGAGGCTCGCGAACAACAGCGGGCCAAGGTCGCTCAGCTCGAAGCCGAACTGGAGCAGGCCAAGCAGGCGCTGGCCGAACTGCAGCGCTGACGGGGACATCCCACCGACGGGGAGGGGACGTCGCGTTCGTCCCCTCCCCGTCGTCTTGCCGGGGGATCGACACCCGGGTTGTCATGGAGCGGTGTCCGACACCTCGAAGCAGTCCCACACGAACGAACCGCACACCTCGGACGTGGGCGGCAAGCTCAACTGGTTGCGGGCGGGCGTACTGGGGGCGAACGACGGCATCGTGTCCACTGCGGGATTGGTGGTGGGGGTCGCCGGCGCGACCACGGACCAGCGCGCCATCCTCTTCGCCGGGGTCGCCGGTGTGGTGGCCGGCGCGCTCTCGATGGCGGGCGGTGAGTACGTCTCGGTGTCGACCCAACGCGACACCGAACGCGCGCTGCTGAGTCTCGAACGCCACGAACTGCGCACGATGCCCGAGGAGGAGGAACGCGAACTCGCGCAGCTCTACGAGGCGAAGGGCCTGTCACCGCGACTCGCGGCCGAGGTGGCACGAGAACTCACCGAGAAGGACGCGCTGCGCGCTCACGCCGAGGCCGAACTGGGCATCGACCCCGAACAACTCACCAAGCCGTGGCAAGCCGCATGGGCGTCGCTGATCGCGTTCACCGCGGGGGCCTTGCTGCCCCTGTTGGCGATCCTGTTCTTCCCCCCGACGGCGAGGGTGCCGGCCACGGCGTGCGCGGTCGTGGTCGCCCTGGCCCTCACCGGGTGGGTGAGCGCCCGGCTCGGGCAGGCACCTCCGGGTCGAGCCGCGGCCCGCAACGTCGGGGTGGGCGCACTGACGATGATCGTGACGTACGCCGTGGGCTTCGGGTCGGGTGTGGCGCTCGGGTAGGCGCGTCGCGGCGCGCCCGACGCGCCCCGAGATTGATCACGTGGCACGATGAGGCGCGTGAGCAGCCCCAGGAACCTTTCGGGGGACAACACGGGTGGTGGCCCCGCGGTGCCCTACCTCCCGCTGTCCTCCGACGACGGAACAGCACAGGACGCCTCCATCGGCTCGCTGGTGAAGGACGCGGCCCAGCATGTGTCCACGCTGGTCAGAGCCGAGGTCGAACTGATCAAGTCCGAGGCCGTCGGTGAAGTGAAGAAGGCGTTCAAGGGAAGCCTGTTCTTCGTCGTCGCCGGCGTGATCGCGCTGTACAGCTCGTTCTTCTTCTTTTTCTTCCTCGGCGAGCTGATCTCCGTGTGGCTTCCGCGCTGGGCCGGGTTCGGCATCGTCTTCCTGCTGATGCTGCTGACGGCCGGGTTCGCGGCCTATCTCGGCCTGCGGAAGTGGAAGCGTGTGCGGAAACCGCAGCGTTCGATCGACAGCCTGAAAGACACCGCCGAGGTGCTGCGGCACCGGCGGCCGTCCGCCGCGGAGGAGACCGACTCCGCGGCGGCGCACTGACGAACATCGCGAGTCCACACCTTGTCCACTCCCGATCCTTCGACCGTGCGTCATCCGGGCCCGTGGACACATCGCGACGTGTCCGCCAACGGCATCCGCCTGCACGTCGCCGAACTCGGGTCCGGGCCGGCCGTTCTGTTGCTGCACGGCTTCGGCGAGTTCTGGTGGGCCTGGCACCACCAGTTGCGCACCCTCTCCGCCGCGGGGTTCCGTGTCATCGCGATGGACCTGCGCGGTTACGGGGACTCCGACAAACCACCGCGTGGCTACGACGGCTGGACGTTGGCCGGTGACGTCGCCGGCCTCGTGCGGGCGCTCGGGGAACGTCGAGCGCATCTCGTGGGGCACGCCTGGGGCGGTCTGCTCGCGTGGTCGGTCGCGGCCCTGCACCCCCGCGTGGTCGCCTCGGTGAGCGTGCTCGGCGGGGCCCATCCGCTCGCCCTGCGAACGGCGATCCGCAAGAGCTGGTGGCAGCGGACCGGCCAGGCGAAAGCCATGCGCCACTTGTTGTGGTTCCAGACCCCCAAGCTGCCCGAACGCAAGCTCGTGGCGAGCGAGGCGGCCGAGGTGGAACGCCTGCTCCGCACGTGGTCGGGCGCCGGTTGGCGCGGGCAGCCCGACTTCGAGGAGACCGCGCGCCGGTTCCGGCACGCCATGCGCGTCCCCGGCGTCGCCCACAGTGCGTTGGAGTACTACCGGTGGGCGTTCCGCTCACAGTTCCGAAGCGACGGCCGCCGCTTCGCCGAGGCCGTCGCGGGCAGGGTGACGATGCCGGTGCTGCAGATCCACGGCGCCGACGACCCGTGCGTACTGCCGGACACCGCGCGCGACTCCGCGCCGTGGCGAGGCCCCGATTCCCGGTTCGAGTCACTGCCGGAAGTGGGTCACTTCCCTCATCTCGAAGCGCCCACGCGCACCACCAAACTCCTCACGGAGTTCCTGCACGGGCTTTAGCTCAAGCCGTGCAGGAGCCGGTCGCGACCTTCGAGGTGAAGGAGTCCGCCCGCTCGATCTCGTCCCGGACCTCGTCGGCGGTGAGCACGAACCCGGTGTCCGGGTCCTCCACCGAGGCACCGAACACCACCCCGACGACCCGACCTTCCGGATCGATCAGCGGGCCTCCCGAATTGCCGCTGCGCACCTGTCCGCGCACGGTGTAGACGTCCCGCTGGACCGTCGCGGAGTCGTAGATGTCGGGACCGCGCAACGTGATGCGTTCGCGGATACGGGTCGGTGTCGCGGTGTACGGGCCGTCCAGCGGATAGCCGAGCGCGATGGTGTCGTCTCCCGCGGAGGCGGGTTCGGACGCCAAGGGGAGCGGTTGGGCGGGCAGCCCCGGCACGGCGAGCACCGCGAGGTCGGTGGCCGGGTCGTAGTGCACCACCTCGGCCGGGAGGTTGCCCCACGCCGTCTCCACGGTGACTCGGTCGGTGCCCGCGACGACGTGCGCGTTGGTCATCACCCGCTCGTCGTCGACGACGAACCCAGTGCCTTCGAGCGAACGTGAGCAGCTCGGAGCGGTGCCCCGCACCTTCAACACGCTGGTCCGCACTCCGCGGACCACCTCGCTGTCCTGCAGTGCCGGGTCGGGAGGTTCAATCTCCCGCACGGGCGTGTCCTGGAACGGGGCCAGGATTGCGGGGAACCCGGACTCGTCGAGCAGTCGCCGCAACTCCCCCGGAAGCCCCTGAGCGGCCTCGGGCATCACTTCGTTGACGCCACCGAGCACGGACGAGTTGTTGATGGCCCTGGTCAGCCCCGGCATGGCGGCGACGCTCGTCAACGGCAACGCGATCAACCACGCCACGACGAACACCACGGCGCCCTGCACCACCGCCCCCAGCGCGTTGTCCAGGCCCGAGAGCTTGGGCGAGGAGATCCTGCGCTTGAGCTTGTTGCCGAAGTACACGCCCACGGTCTCGCCGAGCGCCACGAGGAAGACCACCGTGCCGACCGCGATCCCGACCCGTGCGGCGGGGTGGTCGAACATCTCGACGACGAGGGGAGCGAGCTGGATGCCGAGCACCGCGCCCACGATGACCCCGAGAAAGGCGGGCAGAGCGACGACGAAGCCCTGACGCGCGCCGGAGACCGCCGCGAGCAGTGCCAGTACGACCACCAGCACGTCGACCCAGTTCACCGTCTTTCTCCCGTCACATCGGTCCGGCCGGCCACGCGCGCCTCGTGTTCGGCCAGTGCCACGTCGAGTTCCCGCACATCGTCGCGGTCCCACTCCTCGGCCCAACCACCGAGGTCCAGCAACGTCGACAGCAGACCGGCCGTGAAACCCCAGACGAACAGGCCCCGGACGGTGAAGGCGGGGCCGCGCCAGCCCGAACTCCTCAGCCGGACCGAGAAACGGTTGGCGGGGTCGGCGAGTTCCGAGATCGGCACTCTCGCCACGGCCGCGGTCTCCGCCGGGTCGACGGGCCTCACGGGTGACGGCGAGTGCCAGTGCGCGAGCACCGGCGTGACCGCGAACTTCGACACGGGCACGTACAGCTCGGGGAACACGGCGACGGGGCGCACCCCGGCGGGCTCCACCCCGGTCTCCTCCTCCGCCTCTCGAAGCGCGGTCGCCACCGGCCCCTCGCCGTCCTCGGCCCCGCCGCCGGGGAAGGCCACCTGACCCGCGTGGGAGCCGAGCGTGTCGGCCCTCCGCAGCAGCAGGACGTCGGGTCCGTCGGTCTTCTCGCCGAACAACATGAGCACCGAGGCTCGCCGAGCATCGGTGCGCGGTGGGACGGTGATACGCGTGAACGTGGTCGAGTCCACCTTCGCGCTCGCCTCGACGAGCGGGCGGAGGAAGTCCGGTGCCTCGGTCACCGGCACCAACGGTCCGCTCATCGCGTTCCCTCCACCGCGTTCACGATCTCGTCGATCGACGTGAACAGGCGAGGCTTGGTCACGAGCCGCGCCTCGCCGTCCTCGACGACGTACGAGGCCGGCAGGCCGGCGGGCACCCGCAGCGCCTTGCGTACCGGGCCCGTGGCGCCCTCGCCGTCATGGAGCGCGGGCAACCGTACCCCGAGATCGGCGAGCAGTCGAAGGCCGTCCTCCTGTGAACTCTGCACCTGCACCGTCACGACGCGGACGGCCTCCGGCCGGGCGGCGTACTCCGCGAGCAACGGCAGCTCCTCCCGGCAGGGTTCACACCACGTGGCCCACACGTTCACGAGCGTCGGTCCGTCCCCCAGTGCGTCGGCGAACCGCACCCGCGAGCCGTCGCCGAGACAGTGGACCTCCACCCCGGCGAACTCCTCGGCTTCGCCGCCTTCGTCCGGAACACACGCCGCGAGCGCCGCCCGCTCCCTGGCGGGCCCGAGATCGGTCTCGGGCTCCGGTGGAACGCTCTCCGACCTGGGCAGCAGCGCGACGATCAACGCGAGTGCCAGCGCACCCACGGCCAGTGCCCACTTCGTCGCCCTCGTCAAGATCGTGTCACCAGCTCCAACAGGTGATCGCGCTCGGCTCCCTTCACGAGCTTCGCCGCGACGTCGAACTCGGTGGGCCCCGCACCGAAGGACGGGCAGTCCTTGGCCAACGGGCACGCGCCGCACGCGGGCTTGCGCGCGTGACACACCCGGCGTCCGTGGAAGATCACGCGATGTGACAGCAGGGTCCAGTCCTTGCGCGGGAACAGCGAGCCGATCTCGTGCTCGACCTTCACCGGGTCCTCGCTGTCGGTCCAGCCCCAGCGTCGCACGAGCCGGCCGAAGTGCGTGTCCACAGTGATGCCCGGAACCCCGAACGCCTCGCCGAGCACCACGTTGGCCGTCTTGCGTCCCACCCCTGGGAGCTTCACGAGGTCGTCGAGCTTGCCGGGCACCTCGCCGCCGTGCCGTTCCACGAGGGCGGCGCCGAGCCCCATCAGGGAGGTCGCCTTGTTGCGGAAGAACCCGGTGGGGCGGATCAGTTCCTCCAACTCGGTACGGTCGGCTCCCGCGTAGTCGGCCGCGGTCCGGTAACGGGCGAACAGGGCGGGGGTGACCTGGTTCACCCTCTCGTCGGTGCACTGCGCGGACAGTATGACGGCCACCAGCAGCTCCAGTGGCGTCGAGAAGTTCAGTTCGCAGTGTGCGTTTGGGTAGGCCACATCGAGGCAACGTTTCATACGCCGCGCGCGTCTGACCAACGACAACCGGCTCTGATCAGCGACTGCACGCCCCTTTCGGGGGGCGTTACCGACGGTTGACGACACCCCGCTAGCCTACGTGCGCCGTCGGGGCAGGAAGCCACCTCCTTCGCTGACGTCGGCTCACCGGTGGTGGACCGACGACCGAGCCCGGATGAGCTAGGGATCAGGAGTGATATGACCGTCTGGTTCGTGATCGCGGTACCTGTCGTGGTGATGCTCTTCGCGCTCGGTATGGAACGAGTCGAACACCGACTGCGTCACGTGTCCGTGCGCGGGGAGGACGTCGAGGAGTTCCTGGAGCAGGCTCGCCCGGACGAAGTCAGGGCTCTTTACGGGCACGGAATCGGCCGTGCGCTGGAGTTGTTCCGGTTGCGTCGGCTGGCCGGAAGGGCGGCCAAGGGAAAGCAACGTAGCCTCCGGAGTTAGGCTGTTCGGTCGGACGAGATCCTCCGCCGGGCCCTTCAACAGGGAGTATTCGAGCGAATGCGATGGGTTCGCGACACTCGTACTCACCAGTAGCAGGTTGCCGATCGAGGGCCGAGCGGGGGGCGATCTCGGAAGCACGCCCTACACTGCATGTAGTGATCGGCGACATGTCGCCCCTCGCGTGGAGGCGACTGTCGCTACCAAAGGAGGCACGAGGTGGACGAGACCCTGGCCCGCGCGGGCATCTTCCAGGGTGTGGAACCGGCGGCAGCCGAGGCGCTCGCGCAGACTCTGGAGACAGTGGAATTTCCCCGTGGCCACGTGATCTTCAACGAGGGCGAGCCGGGGGACAAGCTCTACATCATCAAGTCGGGCAAGGTGAAGATCGGCCGCAAGTCGGCCGACGGTCGGGAGAACCTCTTCCAGATCATGGGCCCGTCCGACATGTTCGGTGAGCTGTCGATCTTCGACCCCGGCCCGCGCACGTCGACCGCGACCACGGTCACCGAAGTGAGCGCGGTCACGATGGATCGCCCGGCATTGCGACAGTGGATCTCGACGCGACCGGAGATCGCCGAGCAGCTCCTCCGCGTCGTCGCGCGTCGGCTCCGGCGCACCAACAACATGGTCGCCGAGCTGATCTTCACCGACGTTCCGGGCCGAGTGGCGCGGGCGCTGCTGCAGCTCGCCCAGCGCTTCGGCAGCCAGGAGGCCGGCCTGCTGCGGGTCACCCACGACCTGACGCAGGAGGAGATCGCCCAGTACGTCGGCGCGTCGCGAGAGACCGTCAACAAGGCCCTCGCCGACTTCGCGCACCGCGGCTGGCTGCGCCTGGAAGGCAAGAGTGTGTTGATCCTCGACCCGGAGCGACTGGCTCGCCGGGCTCGCTGAACGAAAACGCTGGTCCGTGCCTCAACGGGGAGGCCGATGAGCGCGTCGAAGAAATTGATACGGAACAAGGGGCCGGGCGCCACCCCCGACGTGGCACTCATCCGGCCCCTTGTCCGTTATGCGCGGGCCGTCCCCCGACAGACCGCGCTCCCCGCCCTCCGGTTGTAGGCCCCGACCCGAAACCCGGAGGGAGTCTCTAGTTGTCGACCGCCGCACGACCCCTTGGCGGTGCCGCGTCGACGAAGTCCACGTCTTCGATAATCCAGCTGCGGGGGCCTCCCCGATAGGGTCCCATGGCCCCACCCCACTGGTTCAAGTACGTTCACCCTCAAAGACGCCCGGAACTCGGATTTGATGCCGACATCCTCAACACCGTTACCGTTTCGATACCTACGTACCCAGCAGTGGGCGCTTTACACCTCTTTCGAGTCGATCCTTGCAAGTTTCGAGGGAAAATAGTGGTACCTCCGTACCAATCCTTGAGGCATACTGGTACGCGTGTCCCACTCTGCTGAGTCCGGTCGCACGACACTCGCCGACTACCGGCTGGCTCTGAGCACCCGGCAGGCTCGCCTCCCCATCATCGCGTCACTGCTGGCCCGACTTCCCGTGGCCATGGTCGGTATCGCCGAGCTGCTCTACGTGCAGCACGAGACCGGCACGTACGCCACGGCGGGCCTGGTCTCCGCCAGCACGCTCGTCGGCGTCGCCGTGGGCTCGGTGGCTCAAGGCAGACTCATGGACCGATTCGGGCCCACTCGACCGTTGCTCGTCGTAGCCGCGCTGTTCGGAATCACCGTGGCGGCTCTGACCTTGGCCATCGAAGCGCACGTGAGCACTCCGGTGCTGGTGGTGCTCGCCATCGGTATCGGCGTCTTCGAACCCTCCTGTGGCTCCGCCTCACGAGCGTTGTGGGGCAGGCTGCTGCCGTCGGGCCCCGCCCTTACCGCCGCCTACTCGTACGAGGCCATCAGCATGGAGGTCTTCTTCATCCTCGGGCCCGGCCTCGCCGGCGCGCTCATCGCCGCCCCGTGGCCCGGCACCGGCATGGTGCTCGCGGCCTCGTGCATGATCCTCGGCGCGGTCCTGTTCGCGCTCAGCCCCGCGGTCCGGGCCTGGCCTCCGGCGGCCCGGACCGACACGACCCTACTGGGAGCGTTGGCCAGCCCCGGCATGCGCACGCTCGCCCTCGCCGCCCTGGGCTTCGGCATGGTCATCGGCTTCGTCGAGGTCGCCGTCCCGGCGGCCGCCACCGAGGCCGGCAACACCGCGATGGGCGGCGTCCTGCTGTCGGTGTGGTCGGTGAGCTCGGTGATCTTCGGGATCCTGTTCAGCCTCCGCCCCTGGCCCAGGTCCCTGGAACTGCGGTTGCCCGTCCTGCTCGCGCTCTTCGGGGCCGGGGTCGCGTTGCTCGCATGGCCGTCGACGCTGTGGGGCCTGGCCTCGGCGATGCTCGTGGCGGGCGCCCTGATCACGCCCCAGTCCACGAGCCATTCGATGACCATCGAACTCGTCGCGCCGAAGAACGTGGCCGCCGAGGCGTTCGGCTGGGTGCTCACGGCCGTCACGCTGGGCCTCGCGCTGGGGCAGTCGGTGAGCGGCCACCTGGTGGAGCGCAGCGGCCCGCCACTCGCGTTCCTCACGGCCGCGGGCTGTGCGTTCGTACTGGCGGGCATCGTGTGGTGGCGGAAGGCGACCGTGCGCGCGGCCGAGCCCGAACGAGCAGACCGCGCGCTCGTCTGACGTCTCAGCCCCGCGTGGCCAGGTATTCCAGCTGCGCACGCACGCTCTCCTCCGCTGGCGCCCACAACGCTCGGTCGACGTCCGCGTAGACGATCTCCACCACCTGTCGGGGCGTGGCGTCCTCACCCAGCTGCCGGAGCGCCTCCCGCACCTGGTCGAGACGTCGCTCCCGATGGCGGAGGTGTTCCGCGACCGTGCTCGTGAGGTCCGTCAGCTCGGGCCCGTGTCCCGGCAACCCCAACGTCCCCGGCGGCAGGGCGTGCAACGCCCGCAGGGAATCGAGATAGTCCCCGAGGTCGGTGAGCACGGTGGTACCGCGACCGAGCACCGTGTCACCGGTCAACACCTGGGGCCGATCCCCGTCCTCGGCGAGGAGCACGACGGAATCGTCGGTGTGGCCCGGCGTGTGCATCACCTTCAAGGTCAGCCCCGCGGCCCGAAGCACCTCGCCGTCCTCCAACGGGTCGGCCCCGTGGCACAGCTTCGGGTCGAACGCGCGTACGGGCACGTCCAGCTCCCGCGCGAGCACCGGCGCCCCCTCGGAGTGATCGGGATGCCAGTGGGTGAGCAGGACGAGTTCCACGTCCGACAGTCGCGTCAGCGCGTCCAGGTGCTCGTCGAGCGCGTGACCGGGGTCCACCACCACCCGGCCCGAACTCCCCGGTGCCCGCAGGACCCAGGTGTTGGTGCCTTCGAGCGTCATCGTCGACGGGTTGTTCTGCAACAACACCGTCGCGATGGAGGACACCGGACGGAGAACGCCGTAAGCAGGGTGATCCATCACATCTCCACCACGATGCGGTCGCCGTCGTTCACGAGCTTCGGCATGATCCGGCGAATCGTCCGCTCGCACGCCAGCACCTCCGCCACCGAGGAGAACCGGCCGACCTCGGCGAGCGTGTGCCAGGTCGGCGGCATCAACGCCACACGTCCGGCCTCGGCGTCGGCGATGGCCTCCTCGGGTCGCTGCCAGCGCGTCGACTCGGCCTCGGTCGTGGCGCCGTCGGCGGTCTGGCCCTCCGGAAGCGCCGCGACGAAGAACCGCGCGTCGTAACGACGTGGTTCCTGTTCCGGAGTGACCCAGTTGGCCCACGGCCGCAGCAGGTCGGCGCGAACCACCAGGCCGGCCTCGGTGAGGAACTCGGCCAACGACAGCTTCCCGGCCGTCAACGCGGCACGCGCGTCGGCGTAGCCACTGGTGTCGGCCACGACCTCGGTGGCCGTGCCCGCGAGCAGGACGCCGGACTCCTCGAACGCCTCCCGCACCGCCGCACACACCAATGCCCTGGCCAACGACTCCGAGCACGAGAACCAGCGGGCCCACAGCTTCGGCTCCGGGCCCACCCAACCCACCGAGGCGTCGGCGTCACGGGCGTCCACACCTCCACCGGGAAACACCGTCATGCCGGACGCGAAAGCCATGCTCCTGACCCGCCGTTGCAGGAACACCTCGATGCCGGGCCCGTCGGCGGCGTCCCGGACTAAGACGACGGTCGCGGCGTCCTTCGGGGTGACGGGGGTCGCCGGAGGCTCCTTCGGCAACGGCGGAACGGCGCTCGCGGGCACGGCGAACGAGCCGAGCTCGTCGCCGACGTTCGGGGAGTGAGTCACGGCCGCACGATACCGCCGATCAACTCGACGATCCGTCACGCCACGGACGTTCCGCCCCATTGGTCCTGGCCGCCTCGGCGCGTTCCCGCTCGGCGAGTTCGGCGTGGAGCTCCCGGAGCAACTGGCGATCACGCTCGGACAACTGCGGATCGTCGAGGTTGAGTTCCGGCAGTTCGACCATGCTCGCCGGGAGCCCGACGAGCTCCCTGCCCTTCTCCGGGTCCTCCGCGATCGCGGCGCGAAGCTGCGCGACCTCCTCGGGGCTCATCTCGGTGGTCTCGGCGACCCGGTTCTCCAGCTCGGCCAGTTCCTCGGCCGAGAACGACAGCTTCTCGGCCTTCTCCCTCGGCTTGGGCAGCTTCGCGGGCTCCGTCGGTTCGGGCTGGGACTCCGCCGCCTCCGCACACGCCTCCACCGGCTCGGGCCGGGCCTCCACCGGATCGGGGAGCACGTCCACCGCTTCCGCACGCGCCTCCACCGGTTCCGGAAGCGCCTCCACCGCTTCCGAACGAGCTTCCGTCGACTCCGGACGCACGTCCCCCGGCTCCGGGGGCCCCTCCACCGGAGCCGGAGGGAGGTCCACCGACTCCGCGCGAACTTCCGCCGGCTCGGGAAGCACGTCCCCCGGCTCGGGCCGGATCTCGTCGGCCCCCCGAGCCTCGGACGCGCCGGCCGACCAGCTTTCCCCACCGGTCGGGGCGATCTCCTCCACGGGAGGTTCGGGCAGCGTGTGACGGGCCTCGGGCTGCACGGGTTCCGACGGTTCCGTCATGGCGTGGGCCGGGCGGCGAGCGGCCTCGGCCCGCGCCCGCGCCGCGCCCGCGGTGACCTTGCGCGACGACCGCGAGCGAGAGCCCGACGCGTTGTTCTTCCCCTCACTCGACGCCTGCTCGGACGCCAACCACACCGGAGTGGCGCTCAGCAGAGCGGTCTCGTGGTACTCGGTGCGTTCGGCCCCCGGCCCCGTGACCTCCACGACCGCGCGAATACCACTGCGGCGCAAGGCCTCGGCCACCCGGAACGCCACGGCGGGCGGATGCGCCTCGGGCCCGATCTCGATGAGCACCACTCGCTGCGGCAACGGACCGGGCACGCTGCCCGCCGGGGTGGTGCGCCACACGGCGTGCACCGACCGCACGTCGGGCAGCACCTGGAGCGTGCGGTCGAGGGCCTCCGCGATCCCGGCGTCGGGGTCGTTGTCCCTGCTGAACCGGTGCGTGGGTTCGGAAACGGGCTCCCCGACGGTGAGCTGGTCGGCCAACGCCGTGTCCGACCGACTCATCTCCAGCACGAGGGCCAGCTCGCGCTGCTCGCTCGGCCGCACCATGATGCGGCCCGCGATCAGCGCGCCGACGGCGAGTTCCGCGGCGTCGTCGAGGTGGGAACGGGCGACGAGTTCACGCGCCTCGGACAACGCGGTGTCGTCGAGTCTCCCCGCCAACGCCAGCAGAACGTTGTGCAGCCGCAGCGGCACCGCGAATCCGTCCTTCGGCAGACTTTCGTCCATCCCGGATCTCCCTCCCACCCGCTGCTACGCGAGCGCTATGCGGGTACAAGCCTGTGGTGACCGGCGTCCACGGCGCCCATGCACACGAACCGGGAATTCGCGAGCGCCGCCTCGTGGTAGGCGGGCAACTCGATCTGCGTCGGCAGGACCTCGACGCTGGGCATCTCGTCGCCCAGTACGCGGAGGACGCGTTGGAGTTCCCCAGTGAGGCGAGGCAAGCCGGAGACTGCCGTGACCAACAGGACCCGCTTGGCCTCTCCCTCCGCGGCCCCACGGTCATGCCGCCAGCTCTCCCGGACCTCGCCCACGTCCGGGCGTCCTCGCAACGTTGCGTGGATCACCACGGACACCGAATCAACGGTGTTCACCCAATCGGGTGCTTCCGGTGTGAATGTGTACCGGTTCCCGGTCGAGGCGTCTACCCCAAGTGTCGAACTCACCTCGTGCCAGTCGGCACCGTGCGGGATGAGACCGGCGACCAGCAGGCGATACTCCGCCTGATCAAGATCAATTCTGTGCTTGAGCAAAGTCTTGGGCAGCGTGCGGGCCAGCGTGCCCATCGCGCCCTCACCGAGCCAGTCCCGGAACCGCCACAGCAACCGATCGGGCAACCGGCCCGCGAGCCGCAGCAGAAGTTCGTGGCAGGAGCTCTCGATGTCGGGGTCCATCATTCGACCTCCACGACGAGCTCGACCTCCACCGGGGCCCCCAGCGGCAGCTCGGCGACCCCCACGGCCGACCGCGCGTGCGCGCCCGCGTCCCCGAAGATCTCTCCCAACAGTTCCGAGGCGCCGTTGACGACGGCGGGCTGCCCGCCGAATCCCTCACTCGACGCGACGTATCCGACGACCTTCACGACCCGCACTACCGAGTCGATGCCCACGAGGTCGTGAATGGCGGCGAGGCCGTTCAGCGCGGCCGTGCGCGCGTACTGCTTGGCCTCCTCGGGGCTGACCTCCGCACCGACCTTGCCGGTGGCCGCCAGCTCACCGCCGACGAACGGAAGCTGCCCCGACGTGTAGACGTACGAACCGGTGCGCACGGCGGGGACGTAAGCCGCGACCGGAGCCGCGACCTCGGGCAGTTCGATACCGAGCTGATCGAGCTTTGCGCTCCACTTCATGACCGGTCCTTCAGTCCTTCGGCCGCTTGAGGTAGGCGACGTGCTGCTCGCCGCTCGGGTTGGGCAGCACCGTGACCAGTTCCCAACCGTCCTCGCCCCACTGGTCGAGGATCTGCTTGGTGGCGTGGATCAGCAGAGGGACCGTTGCGTACTCCCACTTCGTGGCACTCATGGTCAAACACCCTAGCCACTACTGTCGGCTCCCGTGGAAGCATGGCGCATCCTCGCGACGGCGTTGCTCGCCGTGCCCGGAGTCATCGGCATCCTGCTCGTCATGGCCAAGGCCAGGGAGCGGACGGGACGCGGTTCCACCGCCGCGATCACCGGGTTGGTGGGCCTCACCGCGCTCGCCGTGGCCGCGGTCCTGACCCTCACGACGCTGCCCGCGGTCGCCGCCTGGGTGCTTTCCGGCGTGGTCGCGCTCATCGTGAGCGTCCTCGCACTCGCGAGCTGAACGGCCGACACCGTTTTACGGATACGCTTCCCAATGTGACTCCCCTGCCTGGCTGGACCGACGAACTCACTCGGACCCGGCTGCACTTCGTCACCGGGAAGGGCGGAACGGGCAAGACGACGCTCGCGGCCTCTCTCGGGCTCGCACTCGCGCGCGGCGGGCGTCGCGTACTGCTCGTGGAGGTCGAGGGCAGGCAGGGCTTCGCCCAGGTCTTCGACACCGAGCCACTGCCGTACGCCGAACAGCGCATCGCGTCCGCGCCGGGAGGCGGCGAGGTCCGCGCGCTACACGTCGACGTCGAGGCCGCGTTGCTCGAATACTTCGAGATGTTCTACAACCTCGGCTTCGCGGGCCGCACGTTGCGCAGGATGGGCGCCATCGAGTTCGCCACCACGCTCGCCCCCGGCCTTCGTGACGTGCTGCTCACCGGAAAGATCAAGGAGTGCGTCGGGCGCACGGACTCCGACGGCAGACACGTCTACGACGCCGTGGTGGTCGACGCGCCGCCCACCGGCCGTGTGGTGAAGTTCCTGGACGTCACCAAGGCGCTGACCGACGTCGCCAAGACCGGCCCCATCCGCGGGCAGGCCGAGGGCGTGGTTCGCCTGCTGCACTCGGGGGAGACGGCGGTCCACCTCGTGACTCTGCTGGAGGAGATGCCGGTACGGGAGACCCTCGACGCGGTGGCCGAGCTCGACGGCGCCGACCTGCGTCCCGGTGCGGTGCTGGTCAACCGGGTCCGCCCTCCGCGCCTACCGGCGCACTCGCTGTCCCCCGCCGCCGACGGACACGTGGACGCGGACGGAATCCGCGCCGGCCTCACCTCGGCCGGGCTCGACCTGCCCGACTCCACCGTCGAGGCGCTCGTGGCCGAGACCGTGGAGCACGCCATCGGAATCGCCGCCGAACAGCGGTCGTCCGAACAACTCACCGAAGCCGACCTGCCCACACTCCGCCTCCCCGACCTGCCGGGCGGGGTGGACGTCGCGGGTCTGTACGAACTCGCCGACGCGCTGGTGGATCAGGGAGTGCGCCTGTGACCAAGCAGCTCGACATCGACAGGTTGCTCGACAACCCGGAGACGAGAGTGGTCGTCTGCTGTGGTTCCGGTGGCGTCGGCAAGACCACCACCGCCGCGGCCCTCGCCCTCCGCGCCGCCGAACGAGGACGGCAGACGGTGGTCCTGACCATCGACCCCGCCCGTCGGCTCGCCCAGGCCCTGGGGCTGCGCGAACTCGGCAACCAACCGAAGAAGGTCTCGGTCGCCGGATTCGAGCCGAAGGGCGAGCTGTGGGCCATGATGCTCGACATGCGCCGCACCTTCGACGACATGGTGCGACGGCACGCGGGCCCCGAACGCGCCGAGCAGCTGCTCGCCAACCCCTTCTACCAGACGATCTCCACGTCGTTCTCCGGCACGCAGGAGTACATGGCGATGGAGAAGCTCGGCCAGCTCGCGGCCACCGGGGAGTGGGACCTCATCGTGGTGGACACCCCGCCGAGCCGCTCGGCACTGGACTTCCTCGACGCGCCCAACCGGTTGTCCGCCGCGCTCGACGGCCGCATGATCCGGTTGCTGACCACCCCCGCCCGCGCGGGCGGGTGGGGACTGCGCAAGGTCGTGAGCGCCGGGTTCTCCATGTTCGCCAAGGCCGTGTCGACGATCCTCGGCGGCCAGCTGCTCGCCGACGCCTCGGCGTTCATGCAGGCGTTCGACTCGACGTTCGGCGGGTTCCGGGAACGCGCGGGCAAGACCGCCGAACTGCTGCGGTCGAAGGGCACGGCGTTCCTGGTGGTCGCGGCGCCGGAACCCGACGCCCTGCGCGAGGCCAGCTACTTCGTCGAACGGCTCTCCACCGAGTCGATGCCGCTGGCGGGCCTCATCGCCAACCGGACCCATCCCGTGCTCGCGAACCTCTCGGCCATCGACGCGCTCGCCGCGGCGGAGGCACTCGAACGCAAGTCCGTGGACTCCACCGGAGCACCCCTCGCCGCGGCGGTACTGCGGTTACACGCCGACCGCGTCGAGATGTCGAAACGCGAGGAGCGCCTGCTCGCGCGGTTCACGAAGGCCCATCCTCACGTTCCCGTCACCACGGTGCCCGCGCTGCCCAGCGACGTCCACGACCTCACGGGACTGCGCGACGTCGGCAACCGCATGGCGGAAGGGTGAGCGAACCCGGCACCGGTCCGGCGGCGCCTCAGGAGACGCGCTGCGCGGGCTCGTACTCCCTTTTGGCCGATTCGAGCAGAGCACGCCAGCTCGACACTTCCGGTCTCCGGCGCAACAACGCACGGCGCTCGCGTTCGGTCATCCCTCCCCAGACGCCGAAGTCGATACGGTTATCCAGCGCCTCCGCCAGACATTCCGTGCGGACCGGACAACCCATGCAAACCAGCTTCGCCCGATTCTGCTCGGCTCCCCGCACGAACAGACCGTCGGGATCGGTGTCCCTGCAGTAAGCATGGATGCGCCAATCCGAGTAGTCGTACTCCATACCCCCAGCTCCTACCTGTTGCGACCAACGAGCAGGTGACGTAGCACGGCCGCGTCCCCCACGAGCAGGTCTTTTTGTAACTCACGTCCCTCCGACGACGCCTCCCCTGGCGCCGTTCCCGTGAGTTGTTGACGGACTGTAGGGGTTGTTGGTTCCCACGCCAACCCCCGCAGGTCATTTGTTATCAGATGGCTTCTCGGGGAAGAGAACGGGCCAACCACGATCACACCGGCGGGTGCGTACCCTGAGTGCGTGAGTATCCGGAGCGGTCTGTTCAAGCTACTGGGTCTGTGCCTGCTCGCCGGTGTCCTTGTCGCAGGGATTATGTTCCCCGTCGTCGGAGCGGCCGGCGTGATCTCCAATCAGGCCAGCGAGACGGTGGAGTCGATGTCGTCCAGCCTCGCCGACGAACCACCACCCCTGGTCACGACCCTGACCGACCGGGAAGGCAAACCGTTCGCCACCCTGTACGAGCAGTACCGCATCCCCACGACGTCGGACCAGATCTCCGAGGCGATGAAATGGGCGATCATCTCCGTGGAGGACCGGCGTTTCTACGATCACCACGGAGTGGACTGGAAAGGGACACTCCGGGCGGCGATCAGTAACTCTTCCGGCGGAGATATGCAGGGCGCGTCCACGCTGACGCAGCAGTACGTCAAAAACTATTTGATCAACGTCACCTATCGGGGTGACGAACTCGGGCAACAGAAAGCACAGGAAGCGTCGCTGGCCCGGAAGTTGAAAGAAGCTCGAATCGCCATTCAGCTCGAAACGAAGATGACGAAGGAGGAAATCCTCACCGGATACCTCAACGTCGTCGAGTTCTCGCGCCAGATCTACGGTGTCGGCGCCGCGGCCCAGGCGTACTTCGGCACGACCGCCGCGGAGCTGAACGTCCCCCAGTCGGCGTTGCTGGCCGCCATGGTGAACAACCCGGCCGTGCTGGACCCGTGGAACAACCCGGAGAAAGCGAAGGAACGGCGCAACTTCGTGCTCGACAAAATGGTCGAGAACCGCAAGCTGGCGAAGGAGGACGCCGAGAAATTCAAGGAGGAGCCGCTGGGCGTGCTGCCCGGTGGTCCGGACAAGCCCGCCTCCACGTGCGTCAGCGCGGACCCGGCGTTCGGCTTCTTCTGCCAGTACGTCGAGGACCACCTGGTCGAGGACCTCGGCATGGACAAAGACGACCTCTACACGGGCGGCTACGTCATCCGCACGACGATGGACCGGAAGGCCACCCTGGAGGCCAAGAAGGCCGCGGAGGAGGAGGTCCGCAAGGACGAGCCCAACGTCGCCAACACGTTGTCCGTGATCAAGCCGGGCAAGGACAGCCACGAGGTGGTCGCGCTCGTGGCCAACAAGGACTACGGCACGGACAGCGCCGCGGGCCAGACCGTCTACGGCTTGCCCTACGAGGTCTTCAACGTCACCGGCGCGGGCTCCAGCTTCAAGATCTTCACCGCGGCGGCGGCGATGGAGCAGAAGAAGTACGGCATCTTCGACACCGTCCCGGTGCCGAACTTCCACGTCTCGCCCGTGTTCAACTGGGGTGGCGAGCACTGCCCGACGCGCCCCTCCGGGGTCCGGACCTACTGCGTGTCGAACGCCAGCGACGGGGCCGACACCTCGATGTCGCTGCAGGACGCGCTGGCGAAGTCCCCCAACACGACGTTCGTCATCCTCGAGGAGGAGACCGGGATGGGGCCGGTCGTCGAGATGGCCAGCAAGTTGGGGCTGCGCAAGACGATGGCGTCGAGACCCGCTGACGGGAGGCAGCCCGACCCCGACCACGAGAAGCCCGAGTACAGCATGAGCCAGAAGGAGTTCTACGGCCCGAACGAGCTGGCTCCGAACGGACGCGGCATGTTCACGCTCGGCGCCAGCCCCGTCAGCGGGCTGGAGCTGGCCAACGTCGCCGCGACGATCATGAGTGGCGGAGTGTGGTGCTCCCCGACCCCGGTCCTGGAGGTCAACGACCGGGCCGGTAAGCCGTTCCCGGTCAAGGAGCCGGAGTGCGAGCAGGTCGTGCCGGAGGAGCTGGCCAACACCCTCGCCGTCGGGCTGAGCAAGGACACCCAGCCCGGCGGGACGGCGGCGAGTGCCGCGGCCGCGGCGGGCTGGGACCGCCCGATGATCGGTAAGACCGGGACGACCCAGTTCCAGGGTTCGGCCGCGTTCGTCGGCGCCACCCCGCAGCTCGCCGCCGCGGCCATGGTCTTCCGTCCCGACATCCCGTACGGCGGACTGTCCTACGGCGGACCCGGCAACGTCCACGCCACGGCCAACGGCAACATGTTCGGTGGGATGACTCCCGCTCAGACCTGGTTCCGCGCCATGAAACCGATCATGGCGGACCTGCCTCCGGAGCCGTTGCCGCAGCCCGATCCGGCCTACACGAAGATGCGGTGACGACCGTTCGCGCCCGGTTCCGCCCCGAGCGGGCCGGGCGCTCTCCCGACTTGGAACGAGAAATGGTCACCCGATCAGGTATTTTTCGCGAAAACAGTGGTGCGAGGGCGGGTCACAACCCTTATGGGGCACAGCGAACCGCGCATCACCACGCGTACGCTCGGTTACACACGTCGCCTCAAGGATGATGATGAAACGCCTCGTGACGGGGACGGCGGCGCTGGCCGTCGCGACCCTCGGTTACGCCATCGGCATCGAACGACGCCACTGGACACTCCGCACCGCGGAGCTGCCCGTGCTCGCCCCCGATGCCCGCCCCATCCGGGTGCTGCACGTGTCCGACCTGCACATGTTGCCGGGGCAGAAGTCCAAGCAGGAGTGGGTGGCCGAGCTCGACCGGCTCAACCCCGACCTGGTGGTCAACACCGGTGACAACCTCGCGCACCCGCAGGCCGTTCCCGCCGTGTTGCGTGCGCTCGGCCCGCTGTTGAACCGTCCGGGGCTGTTCGTGTTCGGCAGCAACGACTACTACGCGCCGAAACCCAAAAACCCCGCGCGCTACCTCATGCCGAAGGGCAAGAAGAAGCGCATCCACGGTGCTCACCTGCCGTGGCGCGACCTTCGGGCGGCGTTCGTCGAGCGCGGGTGGCTCGACCTCACGCACGTGCGGCGCACGCTCACGGTCGCCGGACAGCGCGTGTTCGCGGCGGGGGTGGACGACCCGCACCTGCGGCGCGACCGCTACACCGACATCACCGGCACGCCCGACCGGCAGGCGGTGTTGCGGCTCGGCGTGACCCACTCGCCGGAGCCGCGCGTCCTCGACTCTTTCGCTGCCGACGGCTACGACCTGGTGCTCGCGGGCCACACCCACGGTGGCCAGCTTCGGGTCCCCGGCATCGGCGCGTTGGTCACCAACTGCGAGCTGGACCGGTCGCGCGCGCGGGGCGCATCCCGCTGGGGCGCGGACATGTGGCTGCACGTCTCGGCCGGACTGGGCACGTCACCCTACGCACCCGCCCGGTTCGCCTGCCCGCCGGAGGCCACCCTGTTGACGCTGGTCCCGAGGGGTTCGCGGCGCTCGGAGGCCGAAAGTCCGGCCCGGCGTCGAGCCGCCAGCAACGTCCGCTAAACTAGGTGACGACCCGCTGGGGACAACCCAGACGACATCGGGGTGTGGCGCAGCTTGGTAGCGTGCCTCGTTCGGGTCGAGGAGGTCGTGGGTTCAAATCCCGCCACCCCGACGTTGCAGGCCCCGCCCGGCCAACCGGGCGGGGCCTTGTCGTTTCCTTCGCCCGTCACCGCACGGCCACCGTCTCCACCCAGCACTGACTGACCTCGCCCTGTCCACCGCGCACCCACATCCACGCCGAACGGGCGGCACTCGCGAGCTGCGGGTCCATGTAGTCGCCCGAGTCACTCAGTGCCTCGGCGAGCTCGCTCTCGATGGTCCGGGCCAACTGCCGGTAGTCCGTGCCCGCGTGGAAACGGGCCCGCGAGCGGATGTCGCGGAACCCCGCGAACCGCACCCAGTCCTCGACGTGCTTACCCGCCGCCGGATCGCCGCCCTCGCGCCGCCGCAGCATGGTCCACCCGCGCAACGCCGCGTCGACGTTGGCGGTCCTCGGCTTGACCCTGGTGCGGCTCCAGTCCGGCGTCGACAGCGCCAGCAGGCCACCGGGTCTCAGCACCCTGGCGAACTCGGCGAGCACGCGTCTGGGCTCCCGGACGCGATCCAGCAGTCCGTGGGCGTAGACCACGTCGACCGACTCCGAGCGCACGGCCAGGGCCGTGGGATCGGAGGCGGCGAAATCGATGGTGGACACGGCGGCCAGCTCGCTCGCCCGCCGCGCTTGCCGCAGCCCTTCGACGTCGGTGTCCAGCCCGACGACGTGAAGTGGATGCGTGGCCGTGCTCAGACTCGTCGTCAGCCCGATGTCACCGCGGTGCCCCGGAAGAACGCAGCCGACGGCGAGCACCCGCATCCCCGGCCGCAACAACGGCAACAGGAAGTTCGCGTGACCCGCCTGCCCCTGATTCACGCTGCCAACCCTACGGACCTGGCAGGATCGCGGGGGTGAGCACACAACATCCGAGCCCCCGAGTTCCCGAGACGTTGTTCGGAGATCCCGAAGCGGAGGCCCGTTGGAGGGCCCGGTTCAGCGCGCCTCGCGTGTCGCTGCCGGGCTGGGCGCTCGACGCCCCCGACGCGAGTCTCTACGTCTCCAACGCGAGCGGCGTGTGGGAGATCTACGCCTGGGACCGTTCCACCGACACGCACCGGCAGGTCACCGACCGCCCCAACGGCACCATGCACGGCACGCTGTCGCCCGACGGTGAGTGGATCTGGTGGTTCGACGACACCGACGGCGACGAGTTCGGCTCGTGGGTGCGGGAGCCGTTCGCGGGTGGGGCGGCTCCCGAACCGGCCCTGCCCGACGTTCCCGCGGGCTACCCGGCGGGGCTGGGGCTCGGACACCGGGTGTGCGCGGTCGGCGTGTCGACCGACGACGGCAGCTCCCTATACCTGCACCGGGACGGTCGGACGGAGCGGTTCTACGCCAGCGAGCACGACGCCGAGGTGGCCGCCCTGTCGCGGGACGAACGGCTACTGGCCATCGGGCACTCCGAGCACGGTGACTCCCGCCACCCCGCGCTGCGAGTGGTGTCGTGCGACGGGTTCGACGTCGTGGCGGAGAAGTGGGACGGCGAGGGCAAGGGACTCACCGCCCTCGCGTTCTCCCCGCGCCCCGGCGACTCGCGGCTCCTCGTGCAGCACGAGCGACACGAGCGCGAGGAGCTGCTGATCTGGGACGTCGAGGCGGACACGGAGACCGAGCTCCACATCGACCTGCCGGGCGAGATCACCGGCGACTGGTACCCCGACGCCGACGCCCTGCTGATCGCCCAGTTCGACAAGGGACGCACGAGGTTGTACCGGTACGACCTCGACACGGCGACGTTGACCTCGCTCGACTCCCGGCCCGGATACGTCGGGGGCGCGGCGGTGCGGCCCGACGGCTCCGTGGAGTACGTGTGGTCGAACGCCGCCGAACCGCCGCTCGTGCGCGTCCGCGAGCCAGGTGGCGAGGACCGCGTCCTGATCACACCGCCCGGAGAACGGGCGCCGGGGTCCCGCCCGGTCACCGACCAGTTCGTGGCCGGCCCCGGCGGCGACGTGCACGCCCTGATCTCGACCCCCGAGGACGGCACGCGCCCGCTGCCCACGGTGTTCCTGCTGCACGGTGGCCCGCACTCGGCCGACGAGGACCGCTTCTCCGCCTACCGCGCGGTGTGGCTGGACGCGGGCTTCGCCGTCGTGGAGGTGAACTACCGCGGTTCGACCGGCTACGGGTCGGCGTGGCGCGACGCCATCGAGGGCAGGCCCGGTCTGACGGAGCTGGAGGACGTCGCGGCGGTGCACGACTGGGCCGTCGAGTCGGGACTCTCCGATCCCGACCGGTGTGTGGTCGCGGGCGCATCGTGGGGCGGGTACCTGACCCTGCTGGCCCTGGGAACCCAACCGCAACGCTGGGCCGCGGGGGTGGCCGGCGTGCCGGTGGCCGACTACGTCACCGCCTACGCCGACGAGATGGAGCCGCTGCGGGCGTTCGACCGCGCGTTGTTCGGCGGCTCGCCGTCGGAGGTGCCCGAGGTGTACGAGAAGTGCTCACCGATCACCTACGTCGACAACGTCAGGGCACCGGTGCTCGTGCTGGCGGGCGACAACGACCCGCGCTGCCCCATCCGGCAGATCGAGAACTACCTCGACCGGCTCGCGCAACGGAAGGCCGACTACGCGTTCTACCGCTACGACGCCGGGCACGGCTCGCTCGTCGTGGCCGAGACCGTCAAACAGACGGCCATCGAGGTCGACTTCGCACGGCGCGCGGTCGGCCTCTCCTGACGACGCACGAGGGCCACCTCCCCGTTTCCGGTGGAGGTGGCCCTCGGCTCGCGCCCTGCGTTCAGGCCTTCTGCGCCTGCCACATCCAGTGCTGTTTCTCCAGCTCCTGGGTGATCTCGATCAACAGGTCCTGGGTGACGAGATCGCTCTTGTCCGTCTCGTCGATCCGAACTCGCATGCGTTGGATCAGCCGGTCGAGGATCTCGACGATCTTGTCGACGGTCAGGTCCGTGGTCTGCCAGTTGTCCGGGTACTCCGGCAGTCCGGAGCTCTCCATCACCGTCTTCGCCTTGCCGTTCGGCGACACCCCGATGGCGTTGGCCCTCTCGGCCACGGAGTCGACGAACTCACGGGCCGCCGAGGTGAGTTCGTCGAGCTGAAGGTGCACGCTGCGGAAGTTACGGCCGACAACGTTCCAGTGCGCCTGCTTGGCGATCAAGCTCAGATCGATGAGGTCGACGAGGGTCGACTGCAGGACGCTCGCCGTCAGCTCCTTGTCACTCTCCTTGAGCGGGCTCTTGATGGGCGAGTTCGCCATCGTGCTGTCCTCCCTGCGCTGTCGGATGACGCGGGACTACCCGTCCGTGGGGTCGGCGAAACCCGCGGCGAGCTGCGCGAGGGCGAACTCGGTCACCTGACGGCCGATGAGGCGCAGATTGTTCTCGACCTTCTGCTCGGAGGCGCCGCCCACCTCGTCGAACTTCACCTCCGCGGAGTTCACGGCTCCGCCGAGGGGGGTGGGCCAGCCCCGCAGGGCATGCGCGATCGTGCGCATCTGATTCAACGTCGTGACGGCCGCCTGCCACCCGTGCGCCACGGCGATCAGTCCCACGGCGCGACCGTGCAGGTACGGCCGGGAGTCCTCCCGGAGGTCCTCGATGTAGTCCAGCGCGTTCTTGACCAGCCCGGACAGCGCCCCGTGGTAGCCGGGCGACACGACGATCACGCCGTCTGCCTCGCGGACGGCTTCCACGAGCCGCACCGCGAGTTCGCTGCGTTCGCTCACCCCGGCGTCGTAGAAGGGCAGCCGTAAGGCCTCACCGGTCAGGGCCGTGGTCACGGCTCCGGCTTCTTCGGCACCCGCCAGAGCAAGCCGCAAAGCCCGCTCGGACTGCGAGCCGTTACGAAGAGAACCGCCGAGTCCGAGGACTCGGATCGTACGTGTCGCTGTCACCTTCCCGAGGCTAGACGCTCGACTTCAGTCGAAGTCCAGAGTCGTTCGAGGGAACTCCGTCACACCGCGGACGCGTCTGGCCACGTGGTCTACTCCTGAGTAGCCTTGGGGCCGCCGTCATGACGGGAGGAACTCACATGGCGCTACCCGCCCACATCCGCATCCAGGCCGCCGGTGCTCAACTGCTCTACGCGCTTCCCCGTCCGTTGCGTCGTCTCGTCGCGGGACGTCCCGTCCGCATCGACGGACAGGAACTCTCCCTCGACGCGCAGCTCCTGCTGCGACTCCAGCGGTTGTCCGGCACCTCGCTCGTCCAGGGGTCGGTCGAGCGGTCCAGGAAGTCCCTCGACCTCTCCCGGCACCTCGTGAGCGGTCCACCCGTACAACCCGTGCTCACGCGTGAAGTGGCCATTCCCGCACCGCACGGGGAGATCCCGGCAACCCTCTACACGCCGGAGGGCCTGCCCACCGGGTCGGGCCTGCTCGTCTTCTACCACGGCGGCGGTTGGGTGGTCGGATCACGGCGGAGCCACGACAACGTCGCGCGGTTCCTCGCCAAGCATGCCGGGGTCCGGGTGCTGTCGGTGGAGTACCGTCTCGCCCCCGAACACCCGTTCCCGGCGGCACAGGAGGACGCGCTGACGGCGTTCGACTTCGCGCACGAGAAGGCCGGGGACCTCGGAGCCGACCCGCGACGCGTGGCGGTGGGCGGCGACAGCGCGGGCGGCAACCTGGCCGCGGTCACCGCCCAGGTGACCACCCGACGCGGCGGTCCCTCGCCCGCGTTCCAACTCCTGCTCTACCCCGGCGTGGACGCCACCCGGCACCGCCGGTCGCGCGAGCTGTTCGCCGACGGGTTCTTCCTCACCGACGAGCACATGACCTGGTTCATCGACCACTACGCACCCGCCGGTGTGGACCGTTCCGATCCCGCCCTGTCCCCGCTGCTGGCCGAGGACTTCTCGGGACTGCCACCCGCCTACGTGGCGACGGCGGGATTCGACCCGCTGCGCGACGAGGGCGAGGCCTACGCGGCCAAGCTCGCCGACGCTGGCGTACCCGTGGCGTTGTCCCGGCAGTCCGACCTCATCCACGGGTACGCGAACTTCCTCGGCGTCGGACGGCGCTTCCGGGAAGCACTGGCCGAGGCGGCGGGGGCCCTGCGGGTGGGACTGAGCCACCCGGCCTCCGAGTAGGGCCCGGCCGCCGGAGCGGGGCTAGTCCTCGACGAGGGAAAGTGCCCGTCCCGGACAAAGCTCCACGGCCTGGCGCACGTTCTCCAGCTGCTCACCAGTCGGCCGCTCGACCAGGACGACGACCGTGCCGTCGTCGTCGTTCTGGTCGAACACGGCGGATTCGGTCAGCACGCACTGTCCCGCTCCCACACAGCGGTCGGTGTCCGCGACGATACGCATGGTCTAGTCCTCCCAGGTGACGGGGAATTCGTGAATGCCGTAGACGGCGGCGTGGTCCTTGAACGGCAGCTCCTCGCGCGGTACGGCCGGACGCAGTCCGGGGACGCGCCGGAACAACGTGTCGAACACGATCCGCAGTTCCATCCGAGCGAGGTTCTGGCCGAGGCACTGGTGAGCGCCGAAACCGAACGCCAGGTGGTGCCGCGCGCCGCGTTCGACGTCGAACTCGTCGGGGCGGTCGAACACCTCCGGGTCGCGATTGCCGACGTTGGTGAGCGGCAGCACGCCCTCGCCCTTGCGGATCAGCACGCCCCCGATCTCCACGTCGGCCACGGCGACCCGCGAGACCGCGAACTCGGCGATGGTGAAGTAACGCAGCAATTCCTCGACCGCGGAGTCCAGCGTCGTCGGGTTCTCGCGAATCTTCCGGATGCTCTCGGGATGCTCCAAAAACGCCAGGGTTCCCAGCGAGATCATGTTGGCCGTGGTCTCGTGCCCGGCGATGAGCAGCAGGAACGCGAGCCTGACCAGTTCCTCGCGGTCGTTCCACTTGCCGAGCTGACGGCTGAGCAGATCGTCGGCCGGAGCCTTCTCCTTCTCCGCTATCAAGTTGTCGAGGTAGTCGCGCAATTCGGTGAGCGACCGCAGGCGTTCCTCCGGTGCGGTGGTCCTGGTGATCAAGCGGGAGGAATGGGTCTGGAAGAACTCGTGATCGGAGTAGGGGACCCCGAGCAGTTCGCAGATCACCAGGGACGGCACGGGCAGCGACAACGACGTCACCAGATCGGTCGGACGCGGGCCGGCGAGCATGGCGTCGATGTGGTCGTCGACGATCTGCTGGATTCGGGGACGCAGGGCGGCCAGGCGCTTCACGGTGAACTCGCCGACCACAGCGCGCCGCGCCGGGCCGTGCTCCGGCGGGTCCATGTCGAGCAGGGACAAGCGGAAGTTGACATTCTCCAGTCGTTGCCCCGCCACCAATCGCGGGGAGTTCGGATTGCTGCGGTCGGAGCTGAACCGCGGGTCCGTCAACATCGCCCGGATGTCCGCGTGCCGGGTCAGCACCCACGCCGTGTCACCGCTCGGCAGCATGACCCGCGAAACCGGCGCTTCCCGCTGCAAGCGGCGGTGTTCCTCCGGCGGCTCGTACGGACAGGAGCGGGTGATGGGCAGGGTCTCGGGAAGCTGAGCGGTCATGTGTCGCACCCCAATCCGAACACATATGCGGAAGGAAAAGCTCCGGTTAGCTCGTTTCCGCACGCTAGCGAAGAGCGAAGCACTCCCGACAGCGGCGAACGGGTGAGACAATCGGAAAGATCGATGATCAGGAGGAACGGGATGGTGGCTGGTCCGGAGGTCAAACTCCGTGCCGACGCGCGCCGTAACCTCGGCCAGATCCTCGCCGCCGCCCGCACGGTGTTCGCCGAGACCGGACCCGACGTGCCGATGGAGGAGATCGCGCGGCGAGCCGGAGTCGGGGTGGGCACGCTCTACCGGCGCTTCCCCGATCGGGAGGCGCTCGTCCGCGCCGTCGCCCGCGAAAGCCTGAGCGACGTCGCCGCGGAGGCCCGCCGCGCCGTCGAGGAGTCCTCCTCCGCCTGGGCCGCGCTGGTGCGGCTGCTCCGGCATTCCCGGCAGCTGCACGTGCTCGCACAGCTCACGCTGCTGTCCTCCCGAACCAGGGAGATGCTGTGCGACGACGCCGAGGCTCGCCGGTCGTACCGCGAGGTCCTGACGACCCTGCGCGAGATCGTGAACGCGGCCCAGCGGGAAGGCACGCTGCGCGACGACGTGGGGGCCGGTGACATAGCGGTGGTGTTCTCGCTGCTGCTCAAGCAGACGCCCGCCACGCACACCTCGGACCTCCCGGCCCTCGAACGGGCCTTCGGCCTCATGCTCGACGGCCTCCGGGCCCGCACCGGAACGCCCCTACCCGGCCGTCCCATCACCGAGGAGGACCTGCTGGCCGAGGAAACCCGTGGGAGCTGACGGTCGCCCTTCGGCCTGTTCACCGGGCCGGAAAAACCTCTTGCACGGGTGTACCACTATGGGGTTCGGTCGCTGACGTGGGTCTTCGACAGTATCTCCAGCTCTTCCGCATCCGCACCCTTCCGACGGCGCTGCTGATCCTGCAGCTGACACGAATGCCGATCGTGGCGTCGAGTGTCGTGCTGACGTTGCACGTGGTGAGCGAGCTGGAACGCGGGTACGGCGCGGCGGGTCTGGTGGGGACCACGACGCTGATCGGCACGGCGCTGGGCGCCCCGACCCTCGGACGCATGATCGACCGTTACGGCTTGAGACCCGTCGCCGCCCTCTGCGGAGTGGTCTCCTGCGTCTACTGGCTCGCCACGCCGCACCTGTCCTACGAGGTGCTGCTCGTGGCCGCGTTGCCCGCGGGCGCGCTCGTGATGCCCGCGGGGGCGATCTCCCGGCAGGTCATCACCGCGCTCGTACCCGTCGAACGCCGCCGAGCCGCCTTCTCCCTCGACCAGGTGCTGCTCGAACTCGCGTACATGAGCGGCCCAGTGCTGGTGATCTTCGTCAGCACCCAGTACTCGACCTCGCTCACACTCACCGGCATGGGCGTCGCCCACGGCGTGCTCGCCCTCGCGCTCTGGTGTCTCAACCCGCCGATCCGCTCCCCCGAGGAGTCGGCCGCACCGGCTGCTCCGAGGCCCGCCCTGCGCACGTGGGTCTCCGCGCGGTTCGTCGCCACGCTCGTCGTCGCGCTGGGAGCCGCGTTCATCCTCATGGGCACCGAACTGTCGGCCATCGCGGCGTTGCGAGCCTCCGGCGACGTGGAGTGGACCGGTGTCCTCCTCGCCGGCATGGGCGCGTCCTCCCTGCTCGGCGGGCTGGTGTACGGCGCGGCCCGGCGCGGTCTGTCCCAGCTCACGTTGATGCTGCTGCTGACCGCGTTCACGCTGCCCGTGGGCCTGGCCACCGAGACCTGGTGGGTACTCGCATTGGCGTCCGTGCCCATGAACTTCATGTGTGCCCCGACGTTGGCGGCCACGGCCGAGGCCGTGAGCCGGTCGGTGCCACACACCGTGCGTGGCATGGCGATGGGACTCCAGGACTCGGCCACCCGGCTCGGGCTCGGCCTCGGCAGCCCCGTCGTCGGTTTCGTCCTCGACCGCGCCGCCCCCGGCTGGGGCTTCGTCGCCTCCGCGATGGGCGGTCTCTGCTTCGCAGCGGTGGGAGCGACGCTGTCGGCACGGCAACGGCAGCGACACCGGAGGACCGAGGTCCCCGCCTCGCCACCGCAACCCGTCTAGAAGCAGGCCTGACGCAATTTGTCGAGGTTGTCGAGATTGCGCTCCAGCCATCCCGAGAAGTTGCGCAGGTGGTCGATCTTGCGTTCCTCCAGATCCAGGTAGCCGTTGGCGATGTCGAACAACGTGTCCTTCACGGTCTGGTCCATCACCCGGCTACCGAGGTCCAGCAACTGCCGGCCCTTCTCCTGCGCCTCGGCCGCCACCTGCTCCGGGCTGATGTCCGCGCTGAGGTCGATGATCTGCAACGCCTCCGCGCACACGGCCGCCTTGTCGCCCACGGACTCGGCCCCCCGTACCGCCGAGGTGACCTCGTCACAACCCGCCAACACCAGTCCCGACAACACCACGGCGACGCACACCGCCCGCCCACCCGGCATTCGCATGGGGACGACGTTACCGGCGATCGTGATGTTCCGGGCGCTCGTTGCACGCCGGGCCCGGAAAACGTGCCCGAAGAACCGAAAGCCGCCTTCCGGCCACCGTCACCACGACGACCGGAAGGCGGCTTTCGTCGGCTTCTCTCAGGCCACCCCGGCCACGAGCTCCGCGATCTGCACGGCGTTCAACGCCGCCCCCTTGCGGAGGTTGTCGCTCGCGACGAACATGGCCAGTCCCCTGCCGCCGTCGACGCCCGGATCGACCCGCAGCCTGCCGACGTAGGACGGGTCGGTGCCCGCGGCCTCCAACGGGGTGGGGACGTCGGACAGCCGCACGCCCGGCGCCGTCGACAACAACTCCGTGGCCCGCTCGACCGATAGGGGTCGCTCGAACTCGGCGTTGATCGACAGCGAGTGCCCGGTGAACACGGGCACCCGGACGCACGTGCCGGACACCTTCAGCTCGGGAATGTCGAGAATCTTGCGGCTCTCGTTGCGCAGCTTCTGTTCCTCGTCGGTCTCCCGCGACCCGTCGTCCACGATCGAGCCCGCCATCGGCAGCACGTTGAACGCGATGGGACGCACGTACTTGACGGGTTCCCCGAGTTCGACGGCCGACCCGTCGTGGGTCAGCTCGGTGGCGCGCTCCCCGGCGGCGCGGACCTGCGACGCCAGCTCCTCCACGCCGGCCAGCCCGCTGCCGGACACCGCCTGGTAGCTGCTGACGATCAGCCGGACGAGGTTCGCCTCCTCGTGCAACGGCTTGAGGACCGGCATGGCCGCCATCGTGGTGCAGTTGGGGTTCGCGATGATCCCCTTGCGAGCCTCCTTCACCGCGTGCGGGTTGACCTCGCTCACGACCAGCGGAACGTCCGGGTCGAGCCGCCACGCGGACGAGTTGTCGATCACGGTGACGCCCGCCTCGGCGAACCGGGGAGCCTGCGCCTTGGAGGTCGCACCCCCCGCCGAGAACAGCGCGATGTCCAATCCGGAGGGATCGGCCGTGGCGGCGTCCTCGACCTCGATCTCCTCACCCCGCCAGGGCAGTGTCTTCCCGGCGGAGCGCGAGGACGCGAAGTAGCGGATCCGCTCCACGGGGAAGTCGCGTTCCTCCAGCAGCTTGCGCATCACGGCGCCCACCTGTCCGGTGGCGCCGACGACGCCGACCCTCATGCCCGCCATCAGCGACCACTCCCCGCGTAGACGACGGCCTCCTCGTCGCCGCCGAGTTCGAAAGCCTCGTGGATGGCGCGGACGGCATCGTCGAGCTGTTCGTCCCTGATGAGCACCGAGATCCGGATCTCCGAGGTGTTGATGATCTCGATGTTCACGCCGGCCTTCGCCAACGCCTCGCAGAACGTCGCCGTCACGCCCGGATGCGACCGCATGCCCGCGCCCACGAGCGACACCTTGCCCACGTGGTCGTCGTACAGCACGGCGGAGAAGTCCAACTCCGACTTGATCTTTTCGAGCTCGCTCACCGCCTTGGGGCCGTTGGCCTTCGACAGGGTGAACGTGATGTCGGTGCGGCCGGTGGTGTTGGAGATGTTCTGCAACACCATGTCGATGTCGATCTCCGCGTCCGCCACGGCACGGAAGATCCGAGCGGCGGCACCGGCGTGGTCGGGCACCCCGGTGACGGTGATCTTCGCCTCCGACCGATCGTGGGCGACACCGGTGATCAAAGCTTGTTCCACGGGGATCTCCTCAATCGAGCCGGTCACGGTGGTGCCCGGATTGTCACTGTAGGAAGAACGGACTTGGATCGGCACCCCGTACCGGCGGGCGTACTCCACCGACCTCAGGTGGAGGATCTTGGAACCGCTCGCGGCGAGTTCCAACATCTCCTCGTACGGAATCGTGTCCAGCTTGCGGGCGTTGGACACGATGCGCGGGTCCGCCGTGTACACGCCGTCCACATCGGAGTAGATCTCGCACACGTCGGCGTTCAGCGCCGCCGCGACGGCCACGGCCGTCGTGTCGGAACCGCCCCGCCCGAGCGTGGTGATGTCCTTCGTGTCCTGCGAGACCCCCTGGAAACCCGCCACCAGCGCGATGTACCCCTGTTCGAGAGCCTCGGTCACCCTCGACGGTGTGACATCGATGATGCGGGCGTTGCCGTGCACGGACGTGGTCACCACTCCGGCCTGGGAGCCTGTGAATGACCACGCCTCCGCACCCAGTGCCGAGATCGCCATCGCCACCAGGGCGTTGGAGATACGCTCGCCCGCTGTGAGCAGCATGTCCATCTCGCGTTCCGGCGGGACGGGATTGACCTGCTGAGCGAGGTCGAGCAACTCGTCGGTGGTGTCTCCCATCGCCGAGCACACGACCACGACGCGGTTTCCCGCCTTCTTCGTGGCGACGATCCGCTCCGCCACGCGCTTGATCCGGTCAGCGCTCTCCAGAGACGAACCACCGTACTTCTGGACTACGAGGGCCACTGCCTCGTACCTCCTCGCATGCCGCGCCTACCGCCGATCCGGTCTCGACGTCAGCGCGTGCGGGTCGCTTCGAGACATCAGAGTACCGGTGGCGTAGTTCCCGTTTACCCAATTGTGTGGCGCCGACCACTGGTCGACCAGCATTTTCAGTGGCTGGCATACTCGACCGTCGTGAACGACAAGGAAGCCCTGACCAGCGTCAAGATTCACGACGTCATCGCTCGGCGCTGGAGCCCTCGCGCCCTCGACGGCGAGGCCGAAGTGACCCCCGAGCAGCTTCGCGCGCTGCTGGAGGCGGCACGCTGGGCCCCTTCGTTCGGCAACACCCAGCCCGCCCGTTACCTGGTGGGGCTGCGCGGCGACGAGACGTACAAGCGCATCCTGGACTCGTTGACGGAGAGCAACCGGTCGTGGGCCCACCGCGCCGGTGCGCTGTTGTTGGGCTGCGCCGTGACCCGCAACGAGAAGGGCACAGTGCCCTACGCCGAGTACGGGCTCGGGCTCGCCTCCGAGAACCTGGTGCTCCAGGCGGTGGCGGAAGGACTCGCGGCGCGCCAGATGGCGGGCTTCGACCGCGACGCCGCTCGCGAGGCGTTCGAGCTGCCCGACGGCGTCGACCCGCTCGTCGTCATCGCGGTGGGCGTGCGCGCCGAGCCCGAGGTGCTGGGCACGACCAAGGACATCGAGCGGGAGAACGCCCCGCGCGTGCGCGTACCGCTGGAGCAGTTCGCCCTGCGCGACTGGGGTACGGCCGCGTTCTAATTCCTTCCGGGCCCGTGCCCGGTCGGGTCCGGGGATCGCCGTCCCAGTCGACGGTGCCTTCCGGCGTGAGCCGGTGTCGGAGCCGCTGCTCCTCGACGCGGTCGTGCAGGGGGAAGACGAAGCTGGAGCCGTCGGGCCACGTCACGGTGCGCGTGCGCCGGCACACCTTCGGCGCCCTCGGCGCGCGGGCCTCCCAGCCGACACGCGGCTCCGGCGCGGTGGCCGGATCGCCCATCGCGGGTCCGGTGTCCACGACGGCCGCGCTCGACGGCGAGCACGTCAGCCACGGGCCCCGGCCTTCCGGAACGCGTCGACCAATCCGAGAGCCAGGGCATCGGCTGGTCCCTTCACGTGGATCCGCCGCGTCCCCGACAACCCGTCACGTCCCCCGCCGGTAGACGGGGACAGGACGTAGGCCGCCGCGAAACCGACGCCTCGGAGAACGCTCCGGAAGGCGTGGCGGACGAAGTGTTCCCCCTCGACCGTGCCGTCGGCCCGCCGTCCGGGGACGTCGAAGCCCGGGCCCGAAGCCTCGCCGAGACGCAGCACGACGACGGGCTCACGCCAGCGGTCGCGCATCAGCTCCTCGACCCGCTCCCGGAAAGCCCGGCCGCACCAGCAGGTCGTGCCGCTTCTCCTCGCGAGCCCATTCATCGGCGAGGATCTTCCGCGCGGCTCGCCGTCTGGTCTCGGTCGGCACCGGCCCGGCCACCTCGTCGGGCGCCGCGCTCAGATGTCCGGGTTCCGGCGCGCCTCCTCCGGACTCGCGTCCCCGCCGATCTCGCTCTTGTCGAACCACGGCTCGTCCCCTTCGAGGCTGACGTCCTCCTTGCCCGCTCGGAAGAGAGCCTTCGCAGCACCGGTCCCGGCCTTCACACCGGCCCCGGTGAGGAACGGCGTGGCACCGACCGCGGTCCCGAACATCGTGGTGAGCACCCGGTTGCTCGGCTGGACTGAAAGGACACGGTAGGCGATCACCGACCGTGGCCGAGTGTTCCTCCTCGGCCGGTCGAGCGGGACACGCCGACCCGCTCGACCACCGTCGTCAGGCGCTCTCCCCGCCGATGCGACGGATCAACTTCGCCACCACCGAGGACACGACCAGCCAGAACAGCGCCCCGAGACCGTAGTTGACGAGCACCATGAGCTTGGGGTCCTCGGGCAGGAACAGGTCCTCGAATCCGAGCGAGACGACGTCCGAGGCATCGGCGACGAACGACACGATGCCGTTGTCCGAATTGCCCTCACCCACCACGAACAGCACGTGGAGGACAAGCACGAGGGCGGCCAGCAGCCCCACCCAACGGACGAGACCCGAAAGTCCCCGGACGACCGCGCCACGGACCGCACGCCAGTCGACGGAACGGGTGGCCGGCGACTCCCCCGACACGGGATTCTCACCGTCCTCGCGCAGGTCGTCGTCGATGTGATGTGCACCCATGGGCAGCAGTGTGTCACGGGGGGCCCGCGGAAAGCTACGCACGAGTAGCCGCTTGGCCGACCACCTGATAACAGTTCGGACACTCCCCCGACTGTTGCGTCGAACGCATTCCTCACTAAGCTGGCCGCGTGGCGTTCGCGCTCCTTCTCCTTCGCTGCCGCGACGGGGCCTGATCAGACCGGCTCCCCGTCGCGGGGGTTTCGTGATGCCGCCGGTCGTTCACGATCCCTACTCACAGCGATCAGGAGTTTTCTTCGGAATGAGCACGTCCGAGCCTCAAACCCCGTCCCACAGCCGTATCCGGAAGCCCTCGCGCCCCGCCCCCGCCGACCAGCCCTCGTGGAACCTCCAGCGCGGCTCGTCGATGCCGTATCACCGCTACCGCCCCTGGTACCGGCTGGTCGAGGACATCTCGCTGCCCGATCGCACCTGGCCGGACAAGCGCATCGAGCGCGCTCCGCTGTGGTGCGCGGTCGACCTGCGTGACGGCAACCAGGCGCTGATCGACCCGATGTCGCCCGCGCGTAAGCGCAAGTTCTTCGACCTGCTGGTACGCATGGGCTTCAAGGAGATCGAGGTCGGCTTCCCCGCCGCGAGTCAGACCGACTACGACTTCGTCCGCGAGATCATCGAGGACGAGGCCATCCCCGACGATGTCCGTATCCAGGTGCTGGTGCAGTGCCGCCCCGAGCTGATCGAGCGCACGTTCCAGGCCCTGGAAGGCGCACCGCGCGCCATCGTGCACATCTACAACTCGACGTCGATCCTGCAGCGCCGGGTCGTGTTCCGCGAGGAACGCGAAGGCGTCAAGAAGATCGCCACGCAGGGCGCCGAGCTCGTCCGGGAGTACGCGGCGAAGTACCCCGACACGGACTTCCGTTTCCAGTACTCCCCCGAGTCGTACACGGGCACGGAGCTGTCGTACGCCGCCGAGGTGTGCAACGCGGTCACCGAGATCTGGCAGCCGACGCCGGAGAACCCGGTGATCGTGAACCTGCCCGCGACCGTCGAGATGGCCACCCCGAACGTCTACGCCGACTCCATCGAGTGGATGAACCGCAACCTCGAACGGCGTGACTCGGTGATCCTGTCGCTGCACCCGCACAACGACCGCGGCACCGGCATCGCCGCCGCCGAGCTGGGCTACCAGGCGGGCGCCGACCGCATCGAGGGCTGCCTGTTCGGCAACGGGGAGCGCACCGGCAACGTCGACCTGGTGGCGCTGGGCATGAACCTGTTCAGCCAGGGCATCGACCCGCAGCTGGACTTCTCCGACCTGGACGAGATCAAACGCACCGTCGAGTACTGCAACCAGCTCCCGGTGCACGAACGCAGCCCGTGGGCGGGCGACCTCGTGTTCACCGCGTTCTCCGGCAGCCACCAGGACGCCATCAACAAGGGCTTCAACGCGCTGCACGAGGCGGCGGCCAAGGCCGGGGTGCCGGTGGACGAGTACCCATGGGAGGTCCCGTACCTGCCGATCGACCCGAAGGACGTCGGCCGCACCTACGAGGCCGTCATCCGCGTGAACTCGCAGTCCGGCAAGGGCGGCATCGCCTACGTCATGAAGACCGAGCACCAGCTCGACCTGCCGCGGCGCCTGCAGATCGAGTTCTCGAAGACCATCCAGCGGCACACCGACACCAAGGGTGGCGAGGTGGACCCGCAGACGATGTGGGAGGCGTTCGCCGCCGAGTACCTGGAGCCGAACACCCCGCTGGAGCTGGTCAAGCAGCACGTCAGCGCCAACGGCGACTACGAGCTGACGGCGACGATCCGCCTCGACGGCGAGGAGCAGGACGTGGTGGGCCGGGGCAACGGTCCCATCGCGGCGTTCTTCGACGCGCTGGCCACGGTGGGCTTCGACCTGCGGCTTCTGGACTACAGCGAGCACACCCTCACCCCCGGCGACGACTCGAAGGCCGCGTCGTACATCGAGTGCGCCATCGGTGACAAGGTGTACTGGGGTGTCGGCATCGACCACTCGATCATCACCGCGTCGCTGCGGGCCGTGGTGTCGGCGGTGAACCGGGCTCACCGCTGAGGTGGTGATCACGGCACGGCGGTCCTGAGGAAGGCGTCCCCGCGTCGGCGGCGTTGGATGGCGGTGTGGACGACCTATCGCTGCTGCTGCTCTTCGCCGTCGCCGTCGTGCCGTTGGTCCCGACGGAACTGGCCTTGATCACGATGGGGGTCACCGCCGCGAACGGTGGTGACCCCCTTCCACTTGTGGTGCTCGTGGCGGCGGTGGGCTGTCTGCTCTGCGACGTCGGCCTCTACGCGGTGGGCTGGTTCGGTGGAGCGCGCCTGGTCGACCGGCTGCGGGCCCGTCCCTCCGTCGCCGCCTGTGCCCACTGGATCACCCGCCACCTCGACACCCGTGGTGTGGCGATCCTCGTGCTCGCGCGCTGGCTTCCCGCCGGAGGCACCGTGGGCGCGGTGCTCGCCGGTTCGCTGCGCTGGTCGAGGCGGAGGTTCCTCTGCGCTTCCCTGATCGGGGTGTCGCTGTGGTGTGCGTACACCGGCGGACTCGGCTACCTGGGCGGCGCGCTGCTGGAGCAGTCACGGTTCGGCATCGTGCTCCCCGTGGCTTGCGCGCTGTTGGCGGCCTTCACGATCACGACCGTGTTCCGGCGCACCACGTCGTGGTCGGCGCGGGCATGATGACGACGTGAGAGCGGAACGTCTCGTGGCCCTGCTGTTCACCCTCCAGACTCGGCGTAGTGCCACGGTGGCCGAGCTCGCGGAGGCCCTCGGCGTTTCGCAGCGCACCATGCACCGCGACCTCGCGGCGCTGTCGGCGGCCGGTGTTCCGCTGTGGACGGAGCCGGGCCGGTACGGCGGGGTGCGGCTCGTGGAGGGCTGGCGCACCCGCCTCGACGGGCTGACCACACGCGAGGCCGTGGCGATCTTCGCGTTGGGCGCGCCGAGGGCCTTGGCCGAACTCGGGTTGGGAACCGCGATCACGGGCGCGCACGCGAAGGTGACGGCCACGCTGCCCACACCGCTGCGGGAACAGGCCCGGCGCGTCGCACAGCGGTTCCACCTCGACGCGCCGGGCTGGTTCCGCCGGGAGGACGACACCGAGCACCTCGCCGACCTCGCGACCGCCGTGTGGGAACAACGGCGAGCCCACCTCCGCTACCGCCGCGACGAGTGGACCGTGGACCGCGTCCTCGATCCGCTCGGTCTCGTGCTCAAGGCGGGCGTGTGGTACCTCGTGGCGCGTGTGGACGACGACGTGCGCACCTACCGGGTGGCCCGTGTCAGCGGTGTGGAGCTGCTGGACGAGACGTTCGACCGTCCCGACGACTTCGACCTCGCGAGCTGGTGGCAGCGATCGTCGACGAGCTTCGAACGCACCCTGCAACGAGTACCGGTCACCGTGCGCCTCAGCCCGACGGGGATGCGGATGCTGCCCGCCGTCCTCGAAGCCGACATCGCCGTCACCGCGCTGCGCGACGCCCCGCCGCCCGGCCCCGACGGCTGGACGGAACTCGAACTTCGGCTGGAAAGCCCCGAGATCGCGGCGGGCCAACTGATCGGACTCGGGGCCGAGGTGGAAGTCCTCGGCCCCGCCTCCGTACGTTCCGCGTTCGCCGACATCACCAGGCGTATGCTCGAACGCCACACGCCGTGAGCGGGGACCCGGCTCAGCGGTAACCGGTGGGATCGGCGGGTTTGCCCTGCTGCTCCACCTCCATCATGTAGCGCCACCCGTCGGGGCGGCTGCCGTCGACGTCGTCGATCTCGTAGATCCGCGCCAACTGTCCACTGCTGAGCGTCTGTCCGGAGAAACGCGACTTCTCCTCGTCGGCGGCCAGGGCCGCCACGGTGCGGCCCACGAACGTGGGCGTTTCGGAGATGCAGAAGTGGGGCTGCAAGGCCAGGGCGTCCCGCCAGTTCTCCTCGGTGACGCCGAACTCGGCGAGCATCGCCTCCGAGCGAATCCAGCCGGGTGTGAAGGCCACGGCCGTGCACCCGTACTCCGCCGTCTCGGCCGCCTCGCCGATGGCCAGGGTGTGCGCGGCCGTCTTGGCGACGTAGAACGCGAGTGTGGTGCCCTCGCGGTAGGTCGCGTTGTACTCGGCCGTGCCGTCGGTGAGTTCCACGACGAGCCCGCCACGTCGCCGAAGCACCAGCGGCAGCAAGAAATGAGCCGTGATCAGGTGGGCGTCGATGCCGAGCCGGATCATCCGCAGGCTCGACTCCAACGGGTGCTCCCAGACGGGCTTGCCCCACCCGAGATGGGCGTCGCCACCCCACACGCCGTCCACGAGGACGTCCAGCCCACCGTGCTCGGCGTCGATGCGCTCCGCCAGCGCCCGTACCTGCTCGGGTTCGAGGTGGTCGACCCGCACCGCGGTGCCCCTGCCTCCCGCCCGTTCGATCAGCTCGACGGTGCCCTCGATGGTCTCCGGCCTGCCGACCTCCGACCGATGCTCCCCGGAGGTGCGGCCCGTGACGTAGACGAACGCGCCCGCTCGCGCGAGTTCCACCGCGATGGCCCGGCTCGCGCCCCGTGTCCCGCCCGCGACCAGGGCGACCTTGCCGTCCAACGTGCCTTTCCGATCGTTCATGCCCTCACGGTGCCCACAAACCCTGCCACCTACCGGCAGGGTTCACGCGACCACTTCGTCGGCCTCGGCCCGCAACGCGGCGAGCACCGCCCCGACGGCGGGTCGGGTGGCCGCGCCGAGTCTCGACACCGTCTCCACCAACCGGGCCGCCCGGATACCGGCGAGTTCCTTACGCACCACGCGGCGAGTGTCCACGGTGTAGCGCGGCAGCAGCGCGATACCGTGTCCCGCCGCCACGAGCGCCTCGGTGATGCGGAAGTCGTTGATGCGGTGCACCACGCGGGGCCGCACACCCGTGCGCACGACCAGCGACCGCAACACGTCGTCCACGGGGAAGCCCACGTCGACGCTGATCCACGGTTCGTCGGCCAGCTCGTGCGGCTCCACCCGTTCCCGCTCGGCCAGCCGGTGTCCGAACGGCAATGCCACGTCGAGTGGTTCGCGGAGCAGGAGCACCGCGTCCAACCGGTCGGAGGCGAACGGCTCACCGTACTCGTCCCGGTGAGCGACCACCACGTCGAAGTCGGCCACGAGTTTCGGCACCTCGTGCGGCGCCATGTCGACGTCGCGCACCTCCGCGTCGAGGCCGGGATGCGCGGCGAGCCGGTCGAGCAGCCCCGGCAGCAGCAACAGCGCCGCCGACGGGAACAACGCCACCCGCACCCGGCCCCGCGGCGCGCGGCGGTAGGAGTCGAGTTCCGCCTCCGCCCGCTCCACGGCGGCGAGCACGTCGTCGGCCCTCGCCACGAGCGCTCGACCCGCGTCGGTGAGGCGCAATCCCCGCCCGGACGGTTCGGTGAGCGCCACCCCCACCTCACGTTGCAGGGCCCGCAGTTGTTGGGACACCGCCGAGGGCGTGCAGTGAAGGGCGGCCGCGGCGGCGGTCACGCTGCCGCGATCGGCGAACTCGCGCAACGTGCGCAGTCTTGTCACGTCCACTCGGGAAGTGAAGCAGAACGCGGCCCCGACACGCAGGAGATCATGAAAGACTACTTCACGGTAATTACAGAAAACTTCGCTGGTCCTTCACGCTCGATCGAGTGATGCTGGAGGCGTGCCAACTCGTGATCGGTTGCTCGCCGTCCTCACCGCCGTGCTGTGGGGCTGCAACTTCCTCGCGATCCACGCGACCCTCACGCACTTCCCGCCACTGCTCGCCGCCGGGGTCCGCTTCCTGCTCGTCGCCGTGCCCACGATGCTGTTGGTGCCGTGGCCGAAGGTGAAGCTGCGGTGGTTGCTCGGCTACGGACTCGGCTTCGGCACGCTCCAGTTCGCGTTCCTGTTCGTGGGCATGGACACCGGTATGCCGACCGGGCTCGCATCCCTGGTGTTGCAGGCGTCGGCGCCGTTGACCGTCGTGCTCGGCGCGCTGCTGCTGCGGGAACAGCTGACCGCCCGGCAGGTCGTCGGCATCACGCTCGCGGTGCTGGGCATGGCCGCCATCGCCTGGCAGCGAGCCGAACACGCGGCCCTGTTGCCCGTCGTCCTCACCCTGCTCGGCGCATTGAGCTGGGCCGTGGGCAACCTGTGCGCGCGCAAGGCGGAGGCACCGAACCCCTTGCACTTCACGCTGTGGTCGTCGGTGGTGCCCCCGATCCCAATGTTCGTGCTGTCACTGGTGTTCGAGGGTCCTCGGGCCCAGTGGCAGGCGGTGTCGACGGCGTTCACGAGCGAGGCCCTGCTCGCCCTCGCGGGGCTCGCCTACGTGGTGGTGTTCGGCACCGTCGTGGGCTCGGGAATCTGGACCACGCTCATGCGCCGCAACCCGGCGAGCACGGTGGCGCCCTTCTCGTTGCTGGTCCCCGTCGTCGGGCTGACCCTCGCGTTCGTGGTACTCGACGAGCGTCCGACGCCGGTGGAGATCGCAGCCTCCGTCGTCGTGGTCGGCGGGGTGCTACTGGGTTCGCTGCCCCGCCGACCACGACGCGGACGGACTCACGCCGTCACGGGCTCCTCCGCCGCCGGTTCCGAGCGCGGCGACACGCGGCCCGCGAGGATGTCCTCGGCGTAGTGGCAGGCCACGCGGTGGCCGTCGCCGACCTCGCGCAGCTCCGGGCGCTCGGTGTCGCACAGCGTCTCCTGCCGCCACGGGCACCGCGTGTGGAAGCGGCAACCGCTGGGTGGGTCCGCCGGCGAGGGCAGGTCTCCCGACAGCAGGATCTGCTCCCGGCTGTCCTCCACCACCGGGTCCGGCACCGGGATGGCCGACAGCAGTGCCTTCGTGTACGGGTGGAGCGGCTGCTCGTAGAGGGTGTCCGCGTCGGTCTCCTCGACGAGCGCACCGAGGTACATCACGCCGATGCGGTCGGAGATGTGCCGCACCACCGCGAGGTCGTGGGCGATCACCACGTAGGTGAGCCCGAACTCCTCCTGGAGGTCCTCCAGCAGGTTGATCACCTGTGCCTGCACCGAGACGTCGAGCGCCGACACCGGCTCGTCGGCCACGATGAGGTCCGGCTGCAACGCGAGCGCCCTCGCGATGCCGATGCGCTGCCGCTGCCCGCCCGAGAACTCGTGCGGGTACTTGCGCAGCGCGGATTCCGGTAGGCCCACGGCCGACAGCAGCTCCTTGAGCCTCGCCCTGGTCTCGGCCGGGTCCTTGTCGAGCCCGTGGGCGCGCATGCCCTCCACGAGCAACGACTCCACCGACTGACGCGGGTCGAGACTCGACAGCGGGTCCTGGAAGACCATCTGCATCCGCTTGCGCATCGACCGCAGCGCCTCGCCCTTGAGCGACGACAGGTCGACACCGTCGAAGGTGATCGTGCCGTCGGTGGGATCGGTGAGCCGCAGGATCGCTCGGCCGAGCGTGCTCTTGCCGCAACCCGACTCACCCACGAGTCCGTAGGTCTCCCCGCGAGCGACCCGCAGGCTCACCCCGTCCACCGCGTAGACGTGGCCGACCGTGCGATCGAGCAGCAGCCCACGCTTGATCGGGAAGTGCACCTTGACGTCGTCGAGCACCAACAGGTCGTCGCCGGGGCCCGAGGCGGCCGTGGTCCGTGGCGTTTCGTCGGTCATCGTGCTCCCTCCGCCACCGTGACCTCCACCGGGTTGTGGCACCGCAGCATTCCGTCCTTACGACGGCCGTCGGCCACCAGCTCGGGCGCGCTCGACCAGCACGTCTCGACGTGGTTCGGACACCGCGGGGCGAACGCGCAGCCGGTCGCCCACGGGATGTTGTCGGCCACCGACCCCTTGACGGGCACCAGCCTCTCGCCCCTCGGCGCGTCGAGCCGGGGGATGGACGCCAGCAGTCCGTGCGTGTAGGGGTGGCGAGGCTCGGCGAACAACTCGTGGCGGTGCGCGCGTTCCACGATCCGACCGCCGTACATCACGTTGACCTCGTCGCACAGGCCCGCGACCACACCGAGGTCGTGCGTGATCATGATGAGCGCCGTCCCGGTCTCGGACACCAACTCGCGCAGCAACGTGAGGATCTGCGCCTGAATGGTGACGTCCAACGCCGTGGTCGGCTCGTCGGCGATCAGCAGCTTCGGCGAGCACGCCAGCGCGATGGCGATGAGCACGCGCTGCCGCATCCCGCCGGAGAGCTGGTGCGGGTACTCGTCCACGCGCCGCTTCGGGTCCGGGATGCCCACCCGACCCAACAGGTCGACGGCCTCGGCTTTCGCCTGCTTACGCGTGAGCTTGCGGTGCCGCAGCAGCACCTCCGTCAACTGCACCCCGATCGTCACCACCGGGTTGAGCGACGACAACGGGTCCTGGAACACCATGCCCAGATCGCGTCCCCGCCGCTCGTCGAGCTGCCGTTGGGTCAGCGTCAGCAGCTCCTCGCCCTCAAACGACACCGAGCCGCTGATCCGCGCGGTGCGCGTGGGCAACAGGCCCATGATCGCCAGGGAGGTGACCGACTTGCCGCAGCCGGACTCCCCCACCAGCCCCACGGTCTGTCCCGGTTCGACGTCGAAGGAGATCGAGTCGACGGCCTTGGTCGGCTGCTCGCCCTTGCGGTGGAACGTCACCGACAGGTCGCGTACTTCCAGCAGAGCCATGCCATCACCGCCGTTGCCGAGGATCGAGGGCTTCCCGCATCGACTCGCCGACGAGCGTGAAGCCCAGGGCCACCACGACGATGCAGGCCGCGGGCCAGAAGGCCAGGTGCGGCTGCGTGTCGAAGTAGTCCTGTGCCTTGCCGAGCATCTGCCCCCACTCCGGGATCGTGTCGTCCGCGGCCCCGAGGCCGAGGAACGACAGCGCCGCCGCGTCCAGGATCGCGATCGCGAGCACGAGGGTGGACTGCACGATCACCGGCCCGAGCGAGTTCGGCAGGATGTGCCGGAACACGATCGCGCCGCGCTTCACGCCGAGCGCCCTCGCCGCGAGCACGTGATCGCTCTCCCGCACCGCGAGCATCGTTCCGCGCAACAGCCTCGCGAAGATCGGCACCTGCACGATGGCGACGGCGAGGATCACCGAGAACTGTGTCTGCTGCACGAACAACGCGCCGATCGACACGGCCAGCAGCAGCGACGGGATCGACAGCATCACGTCCACGACCCGCATCACCACGGTGTCGACCCAGCCGCCGAACGCACCCGCGAGCGTGCCCAGCACCAGGCCTCCGCCGAGACCGATCACCGTGGCCAACAACGCCACCATGAGGGTCTGTTGCGACCCCAGCAGGATGCGCGACAACAGGTCGCGGCCGTACTGGTCGCCACCCAGCGGATGTCCCGGCTGCGGAGGCGGGATCTCGTTGCGGGCGTTGGACACCTGGTCCTCCAGCAACCGCAACCCCGGATCGTGGGGAGCCAGCCACGGCGCCAGCAACGCCAGCAGCACGAACAACCCGATGATCGTGGCGCCGATCAGAAACAGCGGGTTCCGCCGCAACCGGCGCCACGCCGACTTGGCCAGGCTCAGCCCCTCGGCCCCCGACGCACCGGTGCCGTCCGGTTCGAGACCGCCCGACACCCCGCCCGCCGTGGCGGCGAGCTCGTCGATCTTCGTTGCACGCGAGGCCATGTCACGCCCCCGCTTTCTGCGCCGTCCGGATACGCGGATCGATCAGCGCGTACGACAGGTCGACGACGAGGTTGACCAGGACGTAGGAAGCCGCCCCGGCGATGATCACCACTTGGAGCACGGGGAAGTCCTTGCGTTCGAAGCCGAGCGCGAGCGCCTCGCCGATGCCGTGCCAGGCGAACACGGTCTCGGTGAGCACCGCACCCGACAGCAGGGAACCGGTCTGCAGACCCACGGTCGTTACCACGGGAAGCATCGCGTTGCGCAGGATGTGGCGGTCGCGGATCACGCGCTTAGTCAGGCCCTTCGAGCGGGCCGTACGCACGTAGTCCTCGTCCATCACGTCCAACACGGACGCCCTGGTGATGCGGAAGATGACCGCGAAGGGAATCGACGACAGCGCGATGGCGGGCAGGATCAGGTGCACCAACGCGTCGAGCGCCGCGTCCCACTCCCGCGTCAGGATGCCGTCGAGCACGAAGAAGCCGGTGACCCTCGTGGCGTCGATGCCGACGGTCTGCCTGCCGCCCGTGGGCAGCCAGCCGAGTTGGATGGCGAAGAGCCACTTCAGCAAGAACGCCAGGAAGAAGATCGGAACCGAGATCCCCACCAGCGACCCGAGGATGCCCATGTTGTCCAGCCACCCACCGCGACGGCGGGCGGACAGGTAACCGAGCGGGATCGCCGTGATCAACGCGATGAGGATGGCGGCCAGGGCGAGCTCGACGGTGGCGGGGAACCGCTCGAGGAACAGTTCCAGGGCCGGCTTGCCGGGAGAGACCCCGATGGAGGTCCCGAAGTTACCCGTCAGAGCACGTTCGAGGAACGCGAAGTACTGAACGAAGATCGGGTCGTTCAGACCGAGCTCTTCCGTCAACTGCGCACGGCTCTCCGCCGTGCCGCGGTCCCCCAGGAGGGCCGAGACCGGCCCTCCCGGGAGTGCCCGCAGCCAGGCGAAGAGCAGAACCGAGAGAACGAACAGGACGAGTACGAGTTGCAGCACTCGTCGAATTGCGAACCGGAGCACTGGTCAGCTTCTACTCCGCGACAGTCACCGTCGAGAACTCCTCCTTGGTCAACGGACTGGCCACCAGTCCCTCGACCTCGGGGCGCACCACCAGCGCGGGCGGCGAGTGCGACAGCGGGATGGCGGGCAGGTACTTGGACATCATGTCGCGGTTGATGTCCCGGTAGGCCGCCTCGCGCTCCTTGGCGTCCACGATGCTGTCCGCGTCGTCCAGCGCCTTCGCCAGGTCGTCGCCCCAGGGCGAGCCACCGGTGTAGAACTGGTTGTCCGTCGTCCCGAAGAAGGTGCCGATGAAGTTGTTCGGCGAGTTGTAGTCACCGGTCCAGCCCAGCAGGAACAGTTCGGCCCGCGCCGACTCGACGTCGTCGGTGTAGCCACCGGCCCAGGGCTTGCTGACCGGCTTCACGGTGATGCCGGCTTCCTCCAGGTCCTCCTTGATCGCGCCGAAGATGGCCTCGGGGTTCGGCATGTAGGGCCGCGTGACCTGGGTCGGGTACCACAACTCGACGGTCAGGTCGGAGTATCCGGCCTCCTTCAGCAACTGCTTGGCCTTCTCGACGTCGTGCGGGTACTCCTGCACGTCGTCGGCGTAGCCGTCGACCGACGGCGGATACATCTGCTTCGCGACCTCGGAGTCCTCCGGCATGATCGAGGACACGAGGGTCTCCCGGTCGATGGCGTACGCCAGGGCCTGGCGGACCTTCAGCTCCTTGAGCGCCGGGTTGTTCTTCTGCGTGATGCCCAGGTACAGGATGTTGAACGGTTCGCGGATCTCGACCTTGAAACCGGCCTGCTCCAGCGCGTCCCAGTCGGACGGTGACGGGAAGTCGTAGCCGTCGATCTCGCCGGCTTCCATGGCCTGCTTGCGCGCCGTCTCGTCCGGGATGATGCGGAAGATCAGCTTGCTGAGCTTCGCCGGCTCACCCCAGTAGTCCTCGTTGCGCTTGAGCGTGATGGTGCCGTTGGCCTCGTCGTAGCTTTCGAACACGAACGGCCCGGTGCCCGTCGGGTGCTGCCGCGCGTACTCCGAGAACACGAAGCTGTCGCCCTGGGCCTTGACGTCGTTCGCCTTGTACTCCTCCATCGCCTTGGGGCTCTGCATGGCGAACGAGTCCTGCGTCAGCATCGTGGGGAAGTCGGCGGTGTACCGGGTGAGCTTGAGCTGGACGGTGTACTCGTCCTCGACCTCGCAGCCCTCGTACAGCGACGGCTTCTTCCCGTCGGCGAATCCGCCGAAGTTCTCGGTCCAGTAGTACGCCAGCGCCGGGGAGGAGCCCGCGCCCTCCTGGTTGTACATGCGCTCGAAGTTCGCGCACACGGCCTCGGCGTCGAACGGCGTGCCGTCGTGGAACTTCACGCCTTCCTGGAGCTCGAAGGTCCAGACCGTGCCGTCCTCGTTCGACTCCCAGCTCTTGGCGAGCTCGGGTTCGAGCTCGACCGTACCGGGCTTGATGCCGACGAGGTTTTCGAACATCTGCCGCGTCACGCGGAACGTCTCGCCGTCGGAGGCGAAGAACGGGTCGAAGTTGGACGGAGCTCCCGTGGCACCGAAGACGAACGTGCCGCCCTCTCCACCGCCTCCGCCGTCACGCTCGGACTCGGCACACGCCGTGAGCGAGAACGCGAGCGCGCCCGCGACCCCGATCACGGCCAGGCGGCGTGGTCGAGCCACCCGTGATTGGAGCATGTTGGCCCCCTTGAGCAAAGGCATCGGTTCAAGGTCACGTACCCGGAAGAGGTACGCGGATGGTGGCAGACCATATCGGTTATCGGTCGCTCACTTAAGACCTTGACGTCAGGATTGTTGTTCGTCTCAACCCTTGGTTGCCGCGTCCCACGCGGCGCGGCCCCTGACTTCCGGAGGGCCGTCCGCCCCCGTCGACGAAGGTCGAAAACCGCGCGGGCCTCGACTTTCTGCCATTGCGGACGGTTACGTGTGGGTCACCCGATCGAGCGCATACCACCCGAAGGGTTCAGGGCGAACGGATTTATCACAGTTGGATAACCACGCACGTTACAGTGTGCGAAACTACCGGTTCATCACTCTCGGTAACAAACTTGACACACGACTCCGGGACGGGAAGAAGACGCGTGGTCCCAACCGGTGGCGTCACTCGGCCGTCGCAACGGCCTCCCAGCCGCCCCCACGCGGCCGGATCACGTCGTCGGCGTGGTCCCGAGCTCCGTCCACAACGAACCAGCCGTCCTCGAAACGTTGCCACGCGGCGAGCATCGGCCTGCACCTCTCACCGTCCCGAGCCACCGCCCGCTTCAGCCGCTGCCCGCGGTCGGGAACCTCCACCCAGCACAACCGCGTCAGGGCGGGCCGGACGGAGGCCCGACCCGACGACACGCCCTCCACCACGAGCACGTCGGGCACGGGCACGTGGACCGTCGCACCCGGACGGGGCTCGCCGGTGGTCCAGTCCCAGGCGCGGTAACTCCCCGGCCGCCCCTCGGCGAGCCGGTCGAGCACCGCGGCGAGTCTCGGCCACCACGACACCGGGTCGTCCCAGGTGGCGAAGTCGTCGGTGCTCACGAGCCCGACACGGCGCCCACGTTCGCGCAGACTCGCGACAAGCGTGCGCGCGAACGTGGACTTGCCGGAACCGGAAGGGCCGTCGACGGACACGAGCCTCACCGCGCCGAGCCGAGCGGGTGACGCCAGTACCGCGTCGGCGATCCGGTCGACGACCGGGTCAGAGCTCACGACGGCCGGACAACGCCCGCCCGAGAGTGAGCTCGTCGGCGAACTCCAAGTCACCGCCCATCGGCAGCCCGGACGCCAACCTGGTCACCGTCAGGCCGGGGAAGTCCTTGAGCATCCGCACGAGATACGTCGCCGTGGCCTCGCCCTCGGTGTTCGGGTCGGTGGCGATGATGACCTCGGACACGTCGTCGGTACCGATGCGCGCGAGCAGTTCCTTGATCCGCAATTGGTCGGGCCCCACCCCCGACAAGGGATCGAGGGCTCCCCCCAGCACGTGGTAACGCCCCCGGAACTCGCGGGTGCGTTCCACCGCGAGCACGTCCTTGGGCTCCTCCACGACACAGATGACGGTGGTGTCTCGCCGCGGGTCGGAGCAGATGCGGCACCGCTCCTTCTCCGAGACGTTGCCGCACACCTCGCAGAACCGCACGCCTTCCCGCACCTTGCCGAGCACCTCCTGCAGCCGCGCGATGTCGGCCGGGTCGGCACCCAGCAGGTGGAAGGCGATGCGCTGCGCGCTTTTCGGACCGATGCCGGGCAACCGCCCGAGTTCATCGATCAGATCCTGAACGACGCCTTCGTACACCGTTATCCGGGCAATCCGAAGCCGCCGAGGTCGGGCATTCCGCCGCCGAGCCCACCGGCGAGAGGACCGAGCTTCTCCTCGGTGAGTCGCTGCGCGTTGCCCATCGCGTCGCGTACGGCGGCGACCACGAGGTCGGACAGCGTCTCGGTGTCGGAGGGGTCGACCACCTTGGGATCGATCGACAGGCTCTTCAGTTCGAGACTTCCGCTGACGGTCGCGGTCACCAGGCCACCGCCCGCGGTGCCGGTCACCTCGGCGTTCGACAACTCCTCCTGCGCCGCGACGAGCTGCTCCTGCATCTTCTGCGCCTGCTGGAGGATCTGCTGCATATCGGGCATTCCGCCGCCGGGTTGCACCATGATGTGGCTATCCGATCCTTTTCGTGGTCATTGCGTGGGTTGTCACACCCGCCCCCAGCCTAGCCGCACCGAGGCAGGTGCCCCCGTGTGTGGTTGCGCCGGGTCGGCCGGAACTCTCGACGCCCGAATCAATCGATCGGCCGACCGCCGAGGTGCTCGGTGATCAGGTTCCGAGCGCGCGTCTCGGGGTCGATCGGCTCGGGCTCCTCCTCGTCCGGCGGATACGGCTCCTCCTCCGGTTCGGGTGGCAGTGGGATGTCCGGCTCGGAGGTCGCGACCCGCGGCCGCGGCGCCTCGGAATCACCCGGTCCGGCGGAACCCGAGGGCCGCTGATACGTGCGGGCCCTGCCGGGCTGCTCCGCGCGAGGCGCCTGACGCGCCCCGGCGGCCGGCGGTGAGGAGGGTCGCCCCTCCACCGCCGACAGAGCACTGGGGTGCACGCACCGCACCGTCCACTCGCCCGAGACGACCTGGGCCAGCGCCCGTGCGATGCAGTCGACGTTGCGAGGCTCCGAAAGCCGCCGCACGAGAGGTTGCGCCGGATGCGTGAGCACCACGGTGGTGCCCTCGACACTGTGCACGGTGGCGCCGGTGAGCAGGGCCTCGGTGCTGCGGCTCATGGTCCGCACGGCGGCGAGGACCTGCGGCCAACACTGACGCAGTCCCGCGACGTCCACCCGGCCCGGCGTGCTCTGTGGCGACGCGGCGTCAGCCGCGGGTCGCGGGGCCGCGGCGGGTGGTTCCGGCGTCGCGGCCGCCGGTGCCGCGGCGGGAGCGGGGTCGCCGTCACGACGCGGCTGCGGAGTCTCCCGTTCCCTCGCGGCCCGCTGGGACGGCCGCTCGAACACCCGCTCGGACCCCGACCGTGCCGGTTCCCGTCCTGCGGGCGGGTCGGCCGGAGCCGTCCGGTTCGCCTGCGGCGCGGCGGGCGCTCCGGCCGCGAGCCGGCGTTCCAGCCGTTCGAGCCGCTGAAGCGTGGCCCCGGAGTCGTCGGAGACCTCGGGCAACAGCATCCGGGAGCACAACAGTTCGAGCACCAGCCGCGGCGACGTGGCACCGCGCATCTCCAGCAGACCGTTGTGCAGGATCTCCGCGTAACGCGTGAGGGTGCCGGGCTGCAGGTTCTGCGCCTGAGCCACCATGCGCTCGATCTGTTCCTCCGGCGCCGAGACCATGCCGTTGTGCGCCGCCTCCGGTACCGACCGCAGCAGGATCAGATCCCGCAGCCGGTCGAGCAGGTCGGAGGCGAAACGGCGCGGATCGTGTCCCGCCTCGGCGAGTCGGTCGATCGTGCCGAACACGCCCTTGGCGTCGTCGGCGGCCAGCGCGTCCACCATCGCGTCGAGCAGGGCCGAGTCGGTGACGCCGAGCAGCGCGACGGCGCGCTCGTAGGTGACCCCCTCGGGGCCCGCCCCGGCGAGCAGCTGGTCCAGCACCGACTGGGTGTCTCGTGCCGAGCCACCGCCCGCGCGAATCACCAGCGGGTACACGGCGGGCTCCACGCGCACGCCCTCCGCGGCGACGTTGCGTTCCAGCAGCTCGCGCATGGCGCTCGGCGGAATGAGCCGGAACGGGTAGTGGTGCGTCCGCGAACGGATGGTGGTGAGCACCTTGTCCGGCTCGGTGGTGGCGAAGATGAAGATCAGGTGTTCCGGCGGCTCCTCCACGATCTTCAGCAGGGCGTTGAAACCCTGCGGGGTGACCATGTGGGCCTCGTCGATGATGAACACCCGGTAGCGCGACTCGGCGGGCGCGTAGAACGCGCGGTCGCGCAGCTCGCGAGCGTCGTCGACCCCGCCGTGGCTGGCGGCGTCGAGCTCGGTGACGTCCACGCTGCCGGGCCCCTCGGGGGCAAGTGCCCGACACGGTCCGCACTTGCCGCACGGATCGGGCGTCGGCCCCTCGACGCAGTTGAGCGAGCGGGCCATGATGCGCGCGCTCGACGTCTTCCCACAGCCGCGGGGCCCGGAGAAGAGGTAGGCGTGGTTGATGCGGCCGGCGGCGAGCGCGGTGCGCAGAGGTTCGGTGACGTGCTCCTGCCCGACGACCTCGGCGAAGGTCGCCGGCCGATACTTGCGGTACAGCGCTAGAGCCACGTCGCGAGCGTACCGGCAGGTCCCGACGATGTGCCCGTCACCCGAGTCCCGCGAGAAGCCGGGAGCACCCCGGGAAAAGAAGGGGACCCCCGCACCCGTCAGAGCCTGCTTATCCTTGCTGCCTTCCGGCCCTGGGGAGGTTCACAGGGTGAACGCCGCGGGGGTCCGTCAACCAGTCTAGGCCATCCCGGCCGACCGCAGCGAGGCCGGGGCCCGTCGATCACGAGTCACGAGGGCGAGTTCACCGTGGCAGGTCGAACTGCCCGGCCTTCACAGCCTTCAGGAAGGCTTCCCACTCGGAGTGGCGGAACACGAAAACCGGACTCTCTGCCAGCTTGGTATCGCGTACGCCGACCTTGTCGTCGGCGAGGTTGACCTCGACGCAGTTCCCCCCGTTGGGTTCACTGGCGAAGGACTTACGCCAGTTTCCGGGGTCGAACCAGTCCACGGCCGTTGTCGGATCGTATTCCTTGTCGCCGACATAATCGACCATCGCCTACCTCCGCGCCTGGTGCGGGGAGACCCGCAGCCCTGTCGCCGACCTCGCGATTCCTTTGTCACAGGGCCAAGACCCCTCGAACGGATGCGTCCATCCGTGCGACATTCGAACTCGCGGGTCGACAACACGATTATTCACGAACTAGGATTATTACTAGTGGGTACGGATAACCACGGGCGAGCGGGGTCGATCTGTTGAGAGATCGGCAACAACTCTGGGGGATGGAGTAAGGCATGGCCGTACGACTTGACGTGCAACCACTACCGACCGAAAGGCCGATGGGGGACGTCGAAGCCGAGGACGCGACCGAGCCGCGTCGTAACAGGTGGAACCTGAACCTCGTCAAGCTTTCGGCCAGGAAGAAGTCCACGTCCCTGCTCTTCGTCGACGACCCGTTCGCACTGCGCTATCTCTGTCGAGCCTGAGACCTCGGCTCCCGAACCGCGATCACCGGGCACGCCTCGCGAAAGACCCGAACCTCCCCACCACGTCGTGGGTCAGTCGAGCGCCTCGCGATACTCCTGCGCGACCTGCTTGAGGAACTGTCGGGTCTCCTGACGTTCGAGAGCCGCGCCGCGAAGCCGGTCCCACGCGTCGACGAAGATCTGGAAGTCCTTGGCGTCGTCGAGGTAGAGGCCTCCCGCGGAGTGCTCGACGTAGACGAAGTCGCGGGTGCGGTCGAGGAACCGCATGATCGTGAAGTCGTTGGGCACCGAGGCCAGCTTGGCGTCGAACGGCAGGACGTGCACGTACACCCGCTGCCGCTGGTCCAACTCCAGCATGTGCTCGATCTGGTCGAGCATCACCGCGGGAGCATGTCCACCGGGAGCCCGCCGCAACGCCGCCTCGCTGATGATGAAACGGTAGTAGGGCGGTTGCGGCTGGTCGAAGACCGCTTTGCGGTCGAGCCGATTACGCACCAACGCGGTGATGTCGGTGGCCCCGTACTCGGTGAACTGCTTGAGCATGTAGTGCTCGGACTGCAGCGGACCGGGGATGCGCTCGCAGTGCCACGTCATGATCTCGGCCGCCGCGGGTTCGAGATCGGTGAACGTCCGGAACCAATGCGGTACCACCGAGCGGTAACCGGACCAGTGGCCGCGCTGTCCGGCGGTGGACCTGGCCATGTCGAGCAGGGTCTCGGCCTCTTCGCCCGTCACGCCGTACGCCTCCAACATCCTGCGCACGTCGCCGAGCTTCGCGCCGACCGCGCCCGACTCGATCTTGTTGACCTTCCCCTGGGTACAACCGAGGATCTCGGCGACCTGCTGCTGGGTGAGCCCTGCGGACCTACGGGCGTGGCGCAGTTCGTTACCGAGCTGTTTACGACGGGAAGTCACGGTGCTGGCCATGGCGCAGTGACGTTACCGCGTTCGACCGCCAGGGTGAAATCACCTCTCCGGCTGGCTCTTGATCTCCCTCCGGCGACGCTGAGCAACCACCGAATCCGCCGTTGCCGCGTAGGGTCGGATTATGACCTCCCAGACGGCCAGAGCAGACATCGGTGTCACCGGCCTCGCGGTGATGGGACGCAATCTCGCCCGCAACCTCGCCCGTCACGGACACACCGTGGCCCTGCACAACCGGACGGAACAGCGCACCCGCGACCTCGTCGAGAACTTCGGTTCGGAGGGGGAGTTCATCCCCACCTACTCCGCCGAGGAGTTCGTCCGCGCGCTGGAGCGGCCGCGCAAGCTCGTCGTCATGGTCAAGGCGGGCGCCCCGACCGATGCGGTCATCGACGAGTTCGCCCCGCTGCTGGAACCGGGGGACATCATCATCGACGCGGGCAACGCCCACTTCTCCGACACGCGTCGCAGGGAGGCCGCGCTCCGCGAGCGGGGGCTGCACTTCGTGGGCACCGGTGTGTCCGGCGGCGAGGAAGGCGCCCTGCACGGCCCCAGCATCATGCCCGGCGGCTCGGCCGAGTCGTACGAGTCACTGGGCCCGCTGTTCGAGGACATCGCCGCCAAGGTGGACGGCGCGCCGTGCTGCACCCACATCGGTCCCGACGGCGCGGGGCACTTCGTGAAGATGGTGCACAACGGCATCGAGTACTCCGACATGCAGCTCATCGCCGAGTCGTTCGACCTGCTGCGAAACGCACTCGGCTTCGAGCCCGCGCAGATCGCCGAGACCTTCCGCGGGTGGAACACGGGGCGGCTCGACTCCTACCTCATCGAGATCACCGCCGAGGTCCTCGCGCACACCGACCCGCGCACCGGCAAGCCGTTCGTCGACGTCGTCGCCGACCGGGCGGAGCAGAAGGGCACCGGCCGCTGGACCGTGCAGAACGGGTTGGAGCTCGGCGTGCCCATCACGGGTATCGCCGAGGCCACGTTCGCCCGGTCCCTGTCGGGCCACGTCGGGTTGCGCGAGGCGGCACGGGGCCTGGCCGGTCCCGGCCGGTCCGGGACCACGACCCGAAAGGGCGTGCCCGACAGCTTCGCCGACGACGTCGAGCAGGCGTTGTACGCCTCGAAGGTGGTCGCCTACGCCCAGGGGTTCAACCAGATCCAGGCGGGCAGCGCCGAGTACGGCTGGAACATCGACCTCGGCGCGGTGGCCGCGATCTGGCGCGGCGGTTGCATCATCCGGGCCAAGTTCCTCGACGACATCCGCGCCGCCTATCGCGCCGAGCCCACGTTGCCCACCCTGCTGACCAGCGGCGAGTTCCGCAGCGCGGTGGAGGAGGCCCAGGGCGCGTGGCGGTCCGTGGTGTCCACCGCCGTGCGGCTGGGCATTCCGACGCCCGGATTCTCCACCGCGCTGGCGTACTACGACGCGCTCCGGGCCGAACGGCTCCCCGCGTCGCTGATCCAGGCCCAGCGCGACTACTTCGGCGCGCACACCTACCGCAGGGTCGACCGCGAGGGCAGCTTCCACACGACCTGGGCCGCCGAGCCACGCGTGGAACACGAGGTCTGACCGGCGGCGCGGGAAACCGCTAGCGGATCGACTCGATCGTCAGCGACCACAACACCGTCCCGGCCTCGACACCGGGCAGGTGGTTGCCTTCGAGCGCAACGGCCCTCGCTCCCAGGAACTCACCGGTGCTCGGATGCACCACGATCTCACGTCGCTGTCCGGTGTCAGCGTCGTCGATCCCGATGGCCACGCCATCGGTGTCGGTGTCGTACTCCACCCGGCCGTTTCGGACTTCGATCATCGAGACGTCCTCGGCCGTGACGTGCACCCCCGGCAGCGAGGCGAGCTCCCGGTACATCGCCGCCCGCACCCGCGCGGGCACCACCCCGGTGCTCAAGGCGCGGATCGCGGTGTCGAACACGTCGTCGCCGCTGTCGCGCACGCCGACGCGCCAAGGCGTCTCCCGCGCTCCGGGGAGGAGGCCGTTCAACTTGCTCAGAGGTCGCTCCTCGTCCCCGAGCTCCCGGTACAGCTCGGGCCGATACCAGCCCTGCGAGTCCACGCAGTCGCTTGAGTCCCGCCCACGGCTGCTGGCGCAGAACGCCCCGGCGAAGTCCATCGCGTCGGGATCGAGGCCGTGTCCGGGGTCGCGTCCGAGCCATCGCGGTCTCGTCATGACTTCCCCGTGGACCCTCCAGACACGCCCGTCTTCCGACCTCATGTCCGCCACACGCGCCTGCCCCATCACCCAAACTCCCTGCTGGTCCTCGACCACGTGGGACAGGAACTCGTGCTGTCTCAGCCGGGCCGGAAAGGCCAGCTCGGTCGAGGGACGGAGCTCGGCGGCCAAGGCCGCGCTCTGCAGGAAGCTGGCCGCGTTGATCACGTCCCAGCCCGTGGGCGGGGAGGGCGCCACCTGCTCCGACGCCCGCCCGGCGGAAAGCATGGTGTCGGTGTCGTCCGGGAGCAGGGACGGAGGAACGACGACCGCGGCCGCGACCGCCGCCGCGGCGGCGGCCACCGGAACCCACCGGCGAGCGGGCAGACGCGGGAAAATCCCTCGGAAGACCCGTCGCGACCGTTTCACCGATTCCGCCCGCGCCGCCTCCAACACCCGCACGCGAGCGTCGGCCAGCTTCGGTGGGGCGGCACGCAGCTCGTGACGGAATTCCCGCAACGCCTCGTCAAGGGCCGCGTCCGAGGCCTCGGGCCCCCCGAATCGGTTCTCGTCCTTCACCGTCGCCCTCCTCTCCCGGCCTCCCGCTCCTGGAGGGCCAGGGCCTTCCGAAGCGCCCGGCGGGCGCGGTACAGCCGGGATCGCACCGTTCCGGCGGGCATGTCGAGTGCCTGCCCGATCTCGGTGGGAGTCAACTCGGCCCACGCCGACAACAACAGGACATCGCGGTCGAGGCGCGACAGCCGCGCGAGGCTTGCCGCCAACCGACGAGTGCGCTGCTGAGCGTCCACCCGCTCGGCGACCCGTACCTCGACCGCTTCGACAGCCGTCCCGGCGTCCCCGACCATTCGCGCGGTCGCCCGCAACCCCCTCAGCTCCTTCCTGGTATGTCCCCTCAACACGTTCGTGGCGATGCCGTACAGCCACGGACGTACCGGGCCTCGGCACGGGTCGTACGTCCCACGCTTGCGCAACGCCAGCAGAAACGTCTCCGCGACGAGGTCGTCGGCGACATGCCCCCCGACCCGCCCCGCGAAGTACGAGCGCAACGCGGCCGCGTGCGTGTCGAAAAGCCGAGTGAAGAGCTCCTCGGGATCACCACCCGCGAGATCGGGGTGGGAGTCCTCCCGTTCGTTCGCGCTTCCCCGCTCGGCGCGGTTCTCGACCAACACGTCCACACCGGCACTTGGCCGTTGCCACCACTTGCGTTGCCGAGGAACACTGAACATGTGCTCTATATCACACCTGAAGGGGTGAACGGCAACGCGCGTTCCCCTTGTGGACAACACGGGTCATGTCGGCAAACAGCTCAAGGAACCGACGGGCGCTGGGCGTCGTCGCGGCGGCGCTCATCGGCTTCGTCACAGGGATCATCGTCGCCATTCTCGGCGCCCGGATGGCGCCCGCGGTCTTCGAGGAGAACACTCGCGAGGCCGCCGACACCTCCGACCACTTCCCGCAGCCCCCGGCGCAGCTCCTCGACCACGAGTTCGACGACGTCGGCGTGGTGGTCTTCGACCGCACCCGGTCGCGGATCACCGTGGCGTACAACGCCGAGGAACAGTTCACCTCCGCGTCGCTGGTGAAGTTGCTGATCGCGTTCGACGCCCTGGAACGGGGTGCGTCCGAGTCCGACGTCCACGTCATGATCGCGGAAAGCCACGACGCCATCGCGGGACAGCTCTGGGTTGAGGGAGACGGACCCGCGTTGGTCACCGAATGGGCGAACCGGCTCGGCCTGGACGGCACCGAGGCGCCCGAGGAGTGGGGCAAGTGGGGCGACACGCTGACCACGGCCGCCGACATGGTGAAGGTCTACCGGTACCTGTTGGAGGAAGCGCCCCCGCGAACCCGTGAGGTGGTGTTGGCCGCGCTGCGGGCCTCGACCCCGTACGGCAACGACGGCTTCTACCAACGCTTCGGGATTCCCGACGCGGCGGGAGGGCTGCCGGTGGCGGTGAAACAGGGTTGGGCGTGCTGCACCGACGAACGTGTGCTGCACACCTCCGGCCTCGTGGGAGACGACGACCGCTACATCGTCGCGGTGCTCAGCCGTACCTCGCGGGAGGTCGATAACGAGACCGTCTCCCGGAACCTGACCTCCTACGTCGCGCGGGTGCTCGACGCGGCCGGTGTGGACCGGGAATCGCCCCTTCCGACGAGAATCCCGGTTCGACCCCCGAACCACGGGTAACTCCGATGCCATGTTGTCTTCTATCGCGCGCGGCGCCGCGGCGGGCGCCGCGGGAACCACAGCGCTGCATGCCGCCACCTACCTGGACATGACGCTGCGGGGCCGTCCGTCGAGCAGCACACCTCAGCAGACGATCGACAAGATCAGCGAGGCCGCGGGAACGAAGATCCCCGGCGACCCCGAGCAGCAGGCAAGCCGCAAGTCCGGTCTCGGCGCCCTGCTCGGGATGGTCACGGGTACGACCGTGGGAGTCTGTTACGGCGTGCTGCACGGTCTCGGCTGGCGTCCCCCGGTGCTCGTGGGCGGTGTGGTGGCGACGGTGGCCGCGCTGGTGGGGGCGAACGCGCCCATGACGGTGCTGGGCGTGACCGACCCCCGGACCTGGAGTACGTCCGACTGGCTCAGCGACGTCCTGCCGCACCTGGCGTACGGCCTGGCCACGGCGGCCACCTTCGCGTTGATGGACGACAACCACCGAAGGCGGAAACTACGCAAACGAATGCGTCGCGCGGTCAAGGCGAGTGGTTCGGGCAAGCCCGCCCCCGTGCGCGCGCTCGCGGGCTGAGGCGGGTCGTCCGCCGCACGGACGGCCCGGTCACTCCCCCGCCAGCTCCCGCGCGGCCTCGGCCACGGACTCGGCGTCGATACCGGCGTGACGGAGTTGCTCGGCGGGGGTGGCGGACCCCGGCAGCGCCGAGACCCCGAGCTTGACCACCGTGGGCATCACGGTGGACTCGGTCAGCGCGTCCAGCACCGCGTCGCCGAGCCCACCCTCCGGCCAGTGATCCTCCACGGTGACGATGCGCCCGGTGTCGGCCGCCGCCCGCCGCAGCGTCGCCACGTCCACCGGCTTCAGCGAGTACAGGTCCACGACGCGGGCCCGCACACCGTCGTCGGCGAGTAGTTCGGCCGCCCCGAGGGCCTCGTGCACCGTGATGCCCGCGGCCACGATCGTCACGTCGTCGAACTCGGACGACCGCAGCACCTTGCTGCCCCCGACGGGGAACGTCTCCTCGGGCCCGTACAACACGGGTGTGTCGGCGCGAGTGGTGCGCAGGTACCGGATTCCGGAGTGCTCGGCCATCGCCGCCGTGAGGTGCGCCGTGGAGTTCGCGTCGCACGGGTAGAGCACGGTGCTACGCCACAGCGCCCGGAACGTCGCGAGATCCTCCAGCCCCATCTGCGAGGGGCCGTCCTCGCCGATGGACACGCCCGCGTGCGAGCCCACGAGGCAAAGGTCGACTCCGCTGACGGCGGCCATGCGGACGAAGTCGTGGGCACGGCTCCAGAAGGCGGCGAAGGTGGCGGCGAACGGCAGCCAGCCGCGCGCCGACAAGCCGACGGCCGTCGCCGTCATCTGCTGTTCGGCGATGTAGCACTCGAAGAAGCGGTCGGGGTGCTCGTCCGCGAAGTACGCGGTGCGCGTGGAGTCGCTGACCTCGCCGTCGAGCACCACCAGATCGGGACGCGCATGTCCCATGGCGGCGAGGGCCCGGCCGAAGGCCGTGCGGGTCGCCACCGACTCGCCTCGCTCGTACACGGGGATGGCCAGCGCTCTCTCCCCGCCGGGTGGGGAGGGCCGCTCGTACTCCGGGGCCGCCACCTCGACGCGGATCTCACTGCGCCCACCCAGCTCGGCGATCGCGGACTCGGCGTTCGGCACCGGTTTGCCGTGCGCTCCCTCGGCGTCCTCCACTGCGCGGACGCCCTTGCCCTTGCGGGTGCGGGCCAGGATCGCGGTGGGCCGCGCGCTCTCGGCGGCCTCGGCGTAGGCGGCGTCGATCCGGTCGACGTCGTGCCCGTCGATCTCGACGACGTGCCAGCCGAACGCGGAGATCCGTCGGGCGTACGTGGCGGTGTCCCACCCGTACCGCGTGGGGCCGCGTTGGCCGAGGCGGTTCACGTCCACGATCGCCGTCAGGTTGCGCAACCTCTCGTACCCGGCGTACTCGAACGCCTCCCACATCGAGCCCTCGGCGAGCTCGCCGTCCCCGCACAGGACCCACACCCGGAAGTCCCGCCGGTCGAGCCGTTCGCCCGCCAGCGCGATTCCCGCTCCGACGCCGAGTCCCTGCCCGAGCGAACCGGTGGCCACGCTCACCCACGGCAACGCGGGCGTGGGATGTCCCTGCAACCGGCTGCCCGACGACCGGTACCACCGCAGCTCCTCGTCGGAGATGGCTCCCGCCGCCACGTACATCGCGTACAGCAACGGCGACGCGTGTCCCTTCGAGAAGATCAGGTGGTCGTTGGCGGGGTTCTGCGCCGCCTCGAAGTCGTAGCGCAGATGGCGAGCCAGCAACACCGCCATGAGGTCGGCCGCCGACAGCGACGACGTCGGATGCCCCGACCCGGCGAAGTCCGCGGCGCGCACCGCGTCCACCCGAAGTTGCCTGCCCAACGCCGTGAGCATGTCGTGATCCACGGAGGCGACCGACATGGGTGTCGCATACCCGCTCCCACGTGCCCGGTAACCCGGTCACGCCCTCGACAAAGGAGCCCGGAGGGGCCCTGCTACCCTTCTCGGCGGAGGATTGGCCGAGCGGCCTAAGGCGCACGATTGGAAATCGTGTTGGGTGTAACAGCCCTCACGGGTTCGAATCCCGTATCCTCCGCTCGACGAAAGCCGGGTCCCCTCGGGGCCCGGTTTTTTCGTGTCCCACCACGGTCGAGGCGCTGTTCGGCGTAGCTGCGGTTACCCCACCTACCTGCTGTCCGCTTACGATCACTCACGCTAAGTTGGTATTGCGTGACAACACCCCACTTCCCAAGGAGCCCGCCTCATGCCCGGTGTGGAAGAGATTCGTGCGGGGATCGCCCTCGCGAACGAAAAGGCTTCCGCCAGCATCGCGGCCCTGCAACAGGCCGCTCAAGCGCTTGAGGAAGCACAGCAATCCCTGGCTCAGGCCACCGCCGGCAGCACCCAGGAGGAGATCAACCAGGCACACGGGCTGCTCGCGGAGGCGTTGCAAGCGGTGACGGGCACGCAGAGCACCATCCTGGCGTGCATCTCGTCAGCCGAGAGCTACTCGGCCCGGCTCTAGCGCTCACGCCGATGTCCGTGGAGCAGTTGCGGCACCTCCTCGCCGGGGTGCTGAACGCGATCACCGCCGCGCACGCCCACAGCACCAAGGCGAAGGAGCTGCTGGACGACTACCGACGCGTGATCGTCGAGGCTCAGGCGCAGGCCCGGCCGTGGCTGCCCGCCGAGTTGGCCAGAGCCGTGGCACAGATCGACGCCAATCACCTACGGCTCGACACGGTGCGAAATCTGCTCGCGGAGTACGAGTCGAGAATGTGACTGGCGCCCAGCCGAGGAGACGGGCGTCCGTCGGGCTCGCCTCGACGGACCCGTTTTCCCCCGGCCACCGAAGGAAGGATTCGTGCGGACTCGGCCCGACTTCCCGGACCTCGCCGGAACGCGTCACGGGCTCGACGAGCCGGGTGGGTGCGGCACCGCGAACCGGACACGTGAAGATCGTTTTACGCACCTGACGGTTCCGGTAAGGAGTGGGCCATGCGGGCAATCACTGATCGACGCGTGAGCGAACTCGACACGCCTCCTCCCCGCCCGGCGGGACCGGGCCTTCGTGTTCCGAAGATCGGGTGAAGTGTGTTCATGCGACGCAAGGTCCTCGAAGAGCGCACGCGAGTGACGAACGCGCTGGAGACGCTGCGCCACCAGCTCGGACTCGCCCTCGGCGCCGCTCGTAACGCCCACTCCGAGGCCGAGGCCGAACTCACGAAGCTGCGCCTGGAACAACTCGTGCTGTCGGTGGGGCTCGATCACGCGGAGGACGACCCGAGACTCGCCGAGTACCGCGGTGATCCGGCCATGAACGCCGTGAGGTCGGAGCTGGAGGACGTACGCAGCCGCTTCTACTCCGGCTGGGCCGACGGTCCCGACCAGTTGCGTGCCCTCGTCGCCTCGGCGGCCCCCGGTCCCGCCGGCCGCCCTCCGGGGGAATGGCTCGGCAAACTCGGCACCTTCGACGGCACCCGTCCGCCCGAGCTGTGGCGCATCGGTGAGGCCACTGTGGACGCCTCGAACGTCGGCCGCGAGCACGGGACGACGTTGTCCTTCGACGTCGCCGTCCCGTTGCTCGACGAGTCGCACCTGTCGATCACCTCGGCACCGAAGACCCGACCCACCGTCGACGCCCTCGTCGAGGGGCTCCTGATGCGGGTGCTCAGCACCTTCGCACCGGGTGCGGTGAAGGTGCACCTGTGGGACGTCGGCCAGCTCACGGCGGTATTGCCGAACTTCTACGCGTTGAGCCGGACCAGCGCCGTCACCGTGCACGACCCCACTCGGCTGGTCGACCTGCTCGACGAACTCGCCGGGCACATCCGCCGCATCCACGCCTACACCCTGCAGGCGGGCTACCCGTCCCTGCGCGCGATGCGCGAAGCCACCGGCAAGCGTGTCGAGCCGTGGCGGATCGCCGTGCTGTACGGCAACGGCGAGGAGCTCGCGACCGAACACCTACGGGCGCTCAAACGCGTGGCCAGCGGGGCCCTCGCCGCGGGGATCTCGCTCGTCCTCGTGGACGTGCCCACGGTGTTGGGCGGCTCGGTGGAGACCATCTCCCTGCTCGACGATCGCCGCGCGGTGACGTCGATGACGGGACCGAACGTCGAAGTACGACTCGACCCGGCGTTGCCCTCGGGACAGGTGGCGAACGCGGCGTCCCGCCTCGCCGAGGCGATCGTCACCAAGCAGGGCGGGCCCCGCTCGTTCGCCGACCTGCTGCCGACGGAGTTCGGGCGGGAGTCCTCGGCACGGGAGTTGCGAGCTCCCGTCGGTTTCCACGAGGGCGAACCGGTCGAGGTGGTGATCGGGGACGCCACCCCGCACGCCCTGATCGGCGGACCGAGCGGCTCCGGCAAGACGAACTTCCTCTACGCGCTGCTGGGCAGTCTCGCGGCCCGCTACTCGCCCGACGAGTTGGCGCTGTACCTGCTGGACTTCAAGGAAGGGGTCTCCTTCGCCGGACTCGCGCCGGGCAAGAAGGACGAAAGTTGGCTCCCGCACGCCCGTCTGGTGGGCGTGAACGTCAACACCGACCGCGAGTTCGGGCTGGCGCTGCTGCGGTTCCTCTCCGACGAGTTGCGCCGTCGTTCGGCCGCGGCCAAGGAGTTCGAGGTCACCAACATCGCGGAACTCCGTGAGCAGGACCCGGACGGGCACTGGCCCCGGATCGTCGCCGTGATCGACGAGTTCCAGTACCTGTTCGCCGAACGCGACTCGGTGACGGGCATGGCCACCGCGCTGTTGGAGGACCTCGCGCGGCGTGGGCGCTCCCAGGGCATCCACCTGATCCTGGCCAGCCAGGACATCGCGGGCATCGAGGCGTTCTGGGGCAAGCCCGCGGTGTTCGAGCAGTGCACGCTACGGATCGCGATGCCCAAGGCGAGGCGGGTGCTGGCCGAGGGCAACCAGGCGGCCGTGTCGGCACCACGATGGCATGCCGTGGTGAACCACGAGTCCGGGGTCGCGCATGGCAACCAACTCGCGCACATCCCCGACGCCAGTTCGAAGGACACCTTCCCCGTCCTGCAGCGACAGTTGTGGCAGCGTTACGCCACGCACGCACGGCCGAGGTTGTTCGACGGCGCCGTCGCACCGCGGCTGGAGGACTCCCCCGCGTTCGTCGCGTGTGAGCCCGGCGTCGAACGGCCGAGAGCGCTCGTGGGACAGGCGATCGAGGTCACGGACAACGCTCACGGTGTCGAGATGGCCTCCGCGCCGGGACGCAACCTCGCGGTGATGGGCAGCAACACGGCCGAGGCCCTGGCCGTGCTCGACGCGGCCACCCGGTCGTTGGCCAGACAGTACGAGGCGGGCGCGGTCGAGTTCGCGCTCGGCTGTGCCCTGGACTCCTGCCTCGCCGAGGTGCGGGCGCTGGCCGACGACCTCGCTTCCTGTGGCCACAAGGCTGACATGGTGACGGCCGACGGCATTCCGTCGCTCGTCGCCGAACACGTCGATCGAATGTCCGAACAGGACAAACCTCGCTTCCTCGTGCTCTACGGGGTGGACGCGGTGCTGCCCGCGTTGGAACGCAAGGAACCCGGCCGGCCCAGCGCGCTGGAGCACCTTCGGACCCTGCTCAAACAGGGTCCGGTGCAGGAATTGCACGTGCTCGGCTGGTGGCGAGGAGTCGCCCGGCTCAAGGACACGCTCGGGTTCGGGGGCACCGACGAGATCGGGGCCTGGGTGGCACTCGACGTCCAGGGCAGCGAACTCGCGGCGTTCTGCCCCGGCCAGGTGGTGCACTGGTCGCCGAGACCGGGAAGGGCGTTGTTCTTCGACCGCAGCACCCATGCGAGCCCGGAGGTCACCATTCCGTTCCACCGCCCGGAGGTCACCGATGCCTGACGAGCCCACGGCCGCCGTGCGCTACAAGGAGATCATGGGGCGCGCCCGGAAGTCGGCCGACGACCTCCGCGAGTGGGAACGCCGCCGCGGCGACGAACTGAAGTCGCTCATCGCCGCAGCGGAACAGCGGGTCGAGCAACTCTCCGACCGGGAAACCGCCGTGCGGGAGCAGGCCCACCGCTTGTGGCGGATGGCCCTCGACAACGTGAAACGGCTCTCGTGGCTCGACCCCGGCGAACCACCCTCGCCGAGCGCCCTGGCGAAAAGCCGGTATCTCGACCACTACCTCGACGAGGTCCGGACCGCGTATCGGGCCCTTTCCGAGGCGGCCGACACGCTCAGCTGGCGCAACCGTCGGTGAAGCACCTTCGGGTCACAGCGGCCCGGTGAGAAGTGCCTCGCAGGTGCGGACCACGGTCGCCGCCGCCTGCCGTTCGGTCGAGGAGAGCACGGGGTTCTCCGCGTACGACCGCCACGACCGCAACGCTTCGGCGGCGGCCTGCCGCAGAACGGGCTCGCTCGCTTCCCCGGCGGCCTCCGGGGCGAGCCGGGCCCGCGGTGTGTCCCCGTAACCCCCGACGAGCCGCGCGGCCTCCTCTCCGAGCTCACCGGGCAGGCTCACCCTGCCGGTGCGCAGAGCGGCGAACAACCGGAGCTCGGCGAACTCGTGCGCGCCCATGAGCGTGCGTTCCAGTTCGGTCACCAGCGGAGCGGCTGACGGGCGAGGTTCCCTCCGCAACATCACACCGAGGCCGAGCAACGCCGAGCGCGCCTTCAACACGGGAGCCCGATCGGTGAAGTACACCGACACCGCCTCGCCGAGCGCGTCGAGTCCACTACGCCGACACAACTCCGCCGTGAGCGCCTGCGGTGTGCCGATGCCGTTGCGGATCAACGTGGTGGCCAACCGAATGCCGAACAGTCCGAACCGCGCGAGCAGCTCCGCTCGCCGGGGTTCGGAGCCGAAGCGATCCACCGACAGCAGCAGCGGCTCCAGCTCCGCCTTCGGTACGGCCGCGAGCGCGGCCAACATCTCGAACTCCTCGCGGCGGAGCGTGCGCGCGGCCCGCGCGAGGAGTCCCGCCACGGCGACGACGTCCTGGCACGACTCCACGACCGGGGACTCCCTGGCCCATCGCCTCGCCACCTGGCGGGCCGAGGTCAGCGCGTCCACTCGTCCACCGCCGAGTTCGTCGGCGCGGGCGAGCACCGCGAGCGCGTTCACGGGAGCGAGCTCTGGCACGCACCACTCGTGCAGCGCCCGCAGCGACGCGGTGTCGGCGTCGTGCGGCCCGAGCAGGTAGAGCACCGCGTCCGCCTCCACCCCCATCGACTCGACCACGCGGGCGGTCGAATGCTGCTCGGGGAGGGAGGCGTCGAGTACCAGCAACTCCGGCCAGGCGCGGCCCGCGGTCACGTGCCGCCAGGACTTCGGGGCGTTCGGCACACCACCGCGATCGGCGTCGCCGGTGAGCGCGGCCACCAGTGTCGTCTTCCCCGACCCCGCCTCCCCGACCACCGCCAACCGCACCGGCTCGCCGAGTCGCGTCAGATGTTTCCTCAGCCAGTTCGACGCCCTGGGGTTGTCGGCATACACCTCCTGCGCCCGGCTCAGCAGTGACCACGCCCGGTCGGCCAGGTTCATGCCGTAAGTCCTCGCACAACCGTCCTCGGTGCCAGCGCCTCGGCCCGCCTGCGCAGCAGTTCGAGCTCGTCGATCCGGCGGGCCACGTCTCGCATGGCGGTACCGCGCTCCGTGGCCTCCGCGTCGATCACCTGCTTCACCTGTTGTGCGGCGTCGCCGAGTTCCGTCCGCAGCTCCTGCGCCACGGCGGCGCAGCGGTCACGCAGCTCGCGGTGGATCAGCCGTACGGTGTCCTTGCTCTCCTTGCCGAAGGCGAGGAAGAAGTCGTCGACGTAGCGGTGGGCGGCGTTACGCGCCGTGGCCTGCCTGCGTTTGAGCCGCGTCCCGCGTTCCTCGAACACGCTCTTCGCGCCGAACGCCACCCCGGCCCCGAGCGAGATCGGGTTGATGAGGCTCATCCCGGCGAGGGTGGTGGCGAGCCCGAACATCAGCAACCCGCTGTACGAGCCCCGCATCCCGACGAACAGCTTCTGGCCGAGGGTGAACTTCTCGATGTTCGGCATCCGTAGCTCGCCGAGTTCGCCTTCCGGCGCCCCGCGCAGTACCTCGTCCGGCGAGAACGCGTCGGCCCGATGGGGAGCGATGGCACTCGCCAGCTTGCGGGTGATCCACTCGAACCGGTCGAGCAGCCACCGGGAGTTGGCCTCGGCCGCCGCCGCGAGGTTGTCGCGCAACCATTCCTCGAACTCCGGCCAGTCCTTCGCGGGATCTGCCACCTCGAAGTACTCGTCGGCCTCACGCAGGATGCGCCGGGTGCGGTCCCGCAGGTCGTAGTCGAGGTCCGAGGTGAGGTCGGCCACCTCGTCGGAGAGCATGGTCTGCCACCTCGACGACTCCCGTTGCAGGAGTTCGAGCTGTCGTCCGATGGTCCGGTACCTGGCGATCAGTTCGGCGTCGCCGCCCCGCTGGAGCTCGGTCAACCGCTCTCGCAGCGGGGACACGACCTGGCGTACCGCCAGCCCCGTGAGCGCCCCGACGCAACGCCGCCGCAGCACGTCGACGTTTCCCATAAGTTCCCGGTGCAGGTACGAAAGCAGGGCGGGAAAACCGGACTCGTCGTTCAGCCGGGAGTCGTTCGTCCTCGCCGCGAGCAGCCGCAGTGTCGAGGACACCGGAAACACCGTCACGGGCAGCCCTCGCCGTTCGAGGCGGGCCCTGTTGCGTTCGACCACCCGCTGCCACCCCGGCACGAGGTCGGTCTTGGTGAGCACGACGGCGGCCGTGGGACACAACCCGAGCACGCGCTCCAACACGTCGATCTCGGCCGGGGAGAGGTCACGGGTCACGTCGGTGGTCAGCAAGACGGCGTCGGCGTGGGGCAACGTCGACAATGCCGCGTGAGTGTGCTCGTTAGGTTCCGGCCCGTAGGCCGGTGTGTCGACGAGTGTGAGTCCCGTTTCGAGCAGTTTGCGCGGAAGTCCGATCTCGACCCTCAGCACGCCACTGCTGCGGTTGGCGACGGCGGTGGCGGAATCGACCGAAACGGACTGTCTTTCAGCGGCACTGGTGAGTGCCGGCAGGCTGGGCACGGGGCCCTCCAGCAGAAGGGTGTCCTCACCACATCGGGCCTCCACCGACGGCGGCCGGGTGCCGGGCACGAGCGCGGCCACGGGCGAGGACGCGTACTCGACCACGGCGGGCACGGTGGTGGTCATGTCGTCCCCCACCGCGCACACGGTCGCACCGAGCAGTCCGTTGAGGAGTTGGCTCTTGCCCTGACCCCGTCCGCCGAGAATCACCACCCGGACCTTCGGACCGGCAAGTTCGGCGCGACGGACCCGCAGACGTTGCGCGAGGTCCTCGCGGTCGTGCGCGACGCACGACCGAACGGCCTCGTCGAGCACGTCGAGCCACGGGGTTGCCTTCATCGATCGGACAGTGTGCCTCGTTCACGCTACGCAGTACAGGCCGGGCTCGTAATCTCACCGAGCCCGGCCTGTTACTTCATTGAGATAACGGAGAGTTAGTGACCGAGGTCCAGATCGTCGATCCCCGTGGCGTCGGAGAGCAGATCTTCACCCTTCTCCGCAATGCCACCCAGCGGGCTGTCACTCACGGTGTCGGCGACCCGCTCGACGCCGTCGCTCACCCGCTGCGCGGCGTCCTCGGCGGAGTCGGGCATCGGGTTGGCGACCGGCAGATCCGGCATCTCCGACTGAACCGCGGGTGTTTCGAAGCCGAGCTGGTTCGGCAGAGTGGCCAGGTTGTCCCGGACCTCGTGGAGCTCCCCGGCCAGGTCGTACACCGCGTTGGCCACGTTGGGCAGGTTGCTGTCGAGGTCGATCACCTGGATGGGCTTGTCGATCTCCAGCAGGGAGTCCCTCGGCTCCGAGAGCACCTCCTCGTCGACGGCCGGAGCCTCGGCGGCCTCGGCGACCTCGGCGGGCACGTCCGTGGGCAGCGCGGCGGGGACGTCCGAGGGAACGACGTCCGCGGGCAGCTCCGTCGGAAGGTCGCCGGACACCTCCTCGGCCGCCGAACGCACCGTTCCGTGGAGCGCCGCCCCACCGGAGGCCACGTACGTCGCCACCGTGCTCGCCGCCGCCTCGCTGCTCCGCGTGAGCGTGTCGGCGTCGAGGTTGTCGATCAGGTCACCCCTGGTGTCGATCTCGGGGATGCCCAGAATTCCGTCGTCGGTCACCTCGACGCCGTACTCACCGAACGGCGTCTGCACCGAACCGCCGACGACGTAGCCGTCGTCGGTCAGGCTCACGGACCCGTCGCCCGACCCCACGTCGGTGCGCACGCCCACACCCCCGTCAGCGCGGTCGTCGTCCGCGGCGCCGAACACGCTGGCGTCGAGGTGCTCCGTGTCGAGGCTGCCCGCACCGGACACGTTGTCCTCGCTGACGTCCAGCACGCTGCCGGCGTTGCCGAGCACACTGTCCACACCGGCCACACCGCCAGCGCTCTCCGGGCCGAACCCGCCCATGCCGGCGATCTGGCCCACCGGGCTGTCGGTGTAGGAACCGGCGTTCAGACCGTCCTCGGTGAGCCGTCCCGTGACCTCACCGCCGGCGGCTTCCGTGTCGTACCGCAGGACGCCCGACGCCCCGTCGGGAGTGGCGGCCCCGCCCCCCGAGACACCGCCGAATCCCGACCCGAGGTCCGTGCCCTCCAGGTCGACACGCTCGCTCACCGCCTCGGCCACGCCGCGGAGCTGCTCGATGGCTCCGTCGAGCCCGTTGACGACACCGGACTCGGTCTCCCCGAGGGCGTTCACCCCCACCAGCTTCTCGTTGTAGTCCATGACGAGCGGGACCACGTCCTGGACGTCCTCGGCCGTGATGTCCCCGAGCCCCGCCCGCTCAAGCACTCCGGCCGGGTCCTGCACGAACTCGGCACGCGCCGTGGCGTCATTGAGCAGTGTGGACACGAAGTCGTACAGCGTCTGCTCCTGCGGGGCCTCGACCGGATTGGAGACGGTGAATTCGTGCTCGGTCTCCGTCTCCCCCTGTGCGTGGATCAAGAGTCTCTCCTTCGAATACGAGGTGTGCGTCCACGTCGTCACGTGACGGCGGAGCCGACGCTATGGACGAACACCCGCGAGGGCATCGGGGAGGACACCGGGTTCCGCGGCTCGCGCTCGCGAGCCCGCGTTAGGGGCTTAGGGGATCGACGAACGGCCTATTCGGGGATGCCGTTCGGAGGCATGGCTTTGGTACGAAAGGAGGCACGCTCTGCCGACCGGGTGATCCGGACGACACGGACCACCGCGACGAGCCGGGAGGAAACCGTCGCCTATGCGTTATGTGCTGGGGATACACCTCGGTGCCACCCGCGTGAGCGCGGCCGTGTGCCGGTACCGCAGCGACGGTTGGAGCCCCGCAGAGGTGATCCCCCTCGGGGGTCCCACCCCGTGGGAGGAATCCGTCCTGCACGTCTCCGAGCGCGGTGACCTGTTGGTGGGACATGCCGCCCTGCAACGGAGTGCGACAGAACCCGAACGGGTGACCCGCGCGCCCTTGCACCGCACCGGTGACCCCGTTCCGTTCGTGTTGGGCGGCCTCTCCTACCCGGCGGAGAGCCTCGCGGCCGGAATGATCGGCTGGATCGCCGACCGCGTCGCCGAGGCCGAGGCCGCCCACGCCGAACGCATCGTCGTCACTCATCCGCCCGGCTGGTCGGCCTATCGACGCGGGCTGCTGCACGAGGCACTCGACGCCGCCGAACTCCCCGGCGTGCTGGCGTTGCCGAGTCCGGTGGCCGCAGCTGAGTGTCACCTCGCGCGCCCGGACGTCGAGGACGTCGAACCGGGCCGGCTGCTGGCGGTCTGCGCCATCGGCGGAGTCCACGTGGAGACCGCGCTGCTGCGCCGCACACCGGTGGGCGTCGAGCTGCTCGCGCACCACGAGTCCTCGGAACACGCGGCCGGCGGCAGGATCGACGACCTCCTGGTGCGGTACGTCCTCGACCGCACGAACGTCGACAGCGGCGATCCCTACGCCATGGGCAGGTTGCGGGCCTCGGTCGTCGCGGCGAAGGAACGGCTTTCGACCACGACCGACGTGCTGCTCACCGACACGGTGTCGCTGAGCAGGCAGGAGTTCGAGGAACTCGCGGCGCCGGTGCTGCGCTCCGCCGTCGGGAAACTGCGATCCCTGCTGGCCAACGTCCCCGAGGGACAGCTCGCCGCGGCGCTTCTGGTGGGCGGAAGCGCGCGGATCCCGCTCGTCGCCCGGCTCGCACGCACCATGCTCCCCTGCCCCGTCGTGGTCGACGACGACCCCGGCACGACCCGGTGCCGGGGAGCGGCCCTGGTGGCCCGGCCGCGACCTCGCCCCCGCCCGAGAGCCGCACCCGAGCCGGAACCGGAGCGGCCGCGCATCGCCGAGACCGGCAGCGCGCTCGTTCCGGACCTGGACGCCGCGCCCGCGTGGTACGAGCGACCGAGCCGCGGCGCGGACCTCGAACCGCCACCGCAGCGACCACCGGTCGAGATCACGCCACTGGAGCCACCGCGTCGCCGGTTCTCCCTGGTACGTGGGCGCGGCTCGACCGACGACCGAAACGAGGAACGCTGATGCCGGCATCCGACATCGCCTCGCCGGGGCGTATCGACTCGCTCATGGACTCCACATCGGATGATCCACTGCTCGACGAACCGACTCGCGAGCTGTGCCGCGCCGTCGCGCACGGAAAGCTCACGCCCGCGCGACTCGCCGTCGTCGCTCCCGGTGGTCACGGCAAGACGGCCATGCTGCGCCACCTGGCACGCCGGTGCGAGGCCCGAGGTGTCGCCGTCGCGTGGTACGGACAGCAGGACGTCGCCACCGCCGAGCTGATCCTGGTGGACGACGCCCACGAACTCGACGACTCCGTACTCGCCGAACTGCACGAACGGGCCGGCGACGAGGTCACCGGACTCGTGATCGCCGCGCGCCCGTGGCCGCGTTCGCCCGCACTGAACGCGCTGCTGTCCCGACTGCGAGGGCAGGTCGTCCTGCGGCCTCTCGACATCCCCCGGATCGCCGCGCTGCTCGGACGTGACCGGGCGGGACTCGCCGAACTCGTGCGAGCCCAGACCCTCGGCGTCCCCGGTTTCGTCGTGAGGCTCGCGAACGCCCTGCGCGTCCACTCCGGCGACCCCGTACCGGCCGACGCTACCGATCTACCGGCCCCCGTCCTCGCCGAGTTCCGCCCCGAGCTCGACCGGCTGCCGCCGGAGACGCTGTCCCTGCTGCTCGCGGCCACCTCGGGGGCAAGACTCGACGTCGACCTGCTGGCCGCGGTACTGGACACCGACCACGACGGCGTGGCCCGCACCGTCGACGCCGCCAGGGCGGGTGGCCTGCTCACCTCCGACGGCGTGCCGTTGCCGCTGGTGGCCAACGCGGTGCGGGTCCTCGTTCCGGAGGAACGTCGGTTGGCGATCTCGCAGCGGTTGATCCGGCTCCAACTCGCCCGCAAGGGCCCCGTGCTCGGCCTGGTGCGCCCGTTGTTGGACACCGAACTCGGTGGCACCGCACTCGCCGAGGCCTTCGAAGCCGCCGCCACCGAGGCGGCCGAACGCGATCCGGCGCTGGCCGCGAGGTTGTACGCGGCCGCCGCCAGGGCGGGTCATCCGCCCACGGAGCTGGTCTGCCGCTGGGCCGAGACCGCGGCCCGTGCAGGTGATCTCGACGCCGCGCTCCGGCTGGCCGACCGCGTGATCGCGGCTCCTCGAGCCGAGGGCCGTACCGACGCCGCGAACACGGCCGCCACCGCGTTCGTCCACAAAGGCCAGTTGGAACGAGCGAGCGAGTTGTACCGGTGGTCGAACACCCGACTCTCCCGCGTCAACTCCGCGCTCATCGCGCTGCGGAACGGCAAGCTGACCGAGGCGGAGTCCCTGCTCGACTCGGCGGACCGGGACGCCCCACCCACGCTCGTCACCACGGCCATGACGGCCCTGGTGCGGGGCACCCTGGAGTCGGTGACCTCGGGACCGGCCCCCGCACTGTCCACACTGGCCGACGCGGCGGAAGCACTCGACCCCGTGGGACACTCGCTGTTCCTGCCCGACACCCCCGCCGCGGTGGGAGCGCTCGTCGGAATGCAGTGCGGGGAGCTGTCGCTGGCCACGACACTGCTCGACCGCGCCGTCGAGGCCGACAGCGGAGGACGCACCTCCCGCGCCCGGCACCGACTGCTGTCGGCGTGGATCGCCATGCTCCGGGGTGACACGGACACCGCCACCCACACGCTCAAATCGGTCGGCCGCGAACTGTCCCCCAGGGACTGGCTCTTCGCCGTCGGTCTGCGAGCGGGGCTGGCCCGCAGGACCAGCGACCTGGCCGCGCTGCGCGAGCTCTGGGGCGACGTGCGTGAGGCCGTGATCCGACTGCGGGTCGAGTTGTTCACCATTTTGCCGTTCGGCGAACTCGCCATCGTCGCCGCGCGCCTCGGCGAACGCGAGCGCCTCGCCCACCAACTCGAACGCGCGCGGACCCTGCTGAGGGCACTCGGCGACCCGCCCCTGTGGTCGGCTGCGCTGTACTGGAGCAGCCTGCACGCGGCCATCACCGCCGACGAACGCGACGAGGCGGCCGAGCACGCGCGGGCGCTGGCGCGCTGCGCCGACCACAGCACCGACCACACCGGATACCACCGTGTCCTCGCCGAGGCCGCCGCCTGCTGGATCGACACCCTCGGCGGAACCGTGGACGCCGCCCGTGTCGACGTGGCGGCCAGGGCCCTGCACGCCACGGGACTGTGCTGGGACGCCGCCCGGCTCGCCGGGCAGGCCGCCATCCGCACCACCGACCGCGCCGCGATGGTGGCCCTGCTCGAATGCGCCCGCTCCCTGCAGGGCAGCTCGACGGCGGGCGCCGCGCCCCCCGAGTCCCGGCTCGGTGTCCTCAGCGAGCGCGAACGCCAGGTGGCGGAACTGGTGGTGTCCGGGCTGACGTACCGGCAGGTCGGCGACCGGCTGTTCATCTCGGCCAAGACGGTGGAACACCACATGGCGCGCATGCGGCAGCGACTCGGCGCCACCAGCAGGGCCGACCTGCTGGCTCAGCTTCGCGAGCTCGTCACGCCGAGCTCCTCGGCTGGGCGGTCACCCGGTCGTCGGCCGCGTGCCAGATGAGGGAACCGCCCTGGAAGTCGTTGCGCCTGCCACCGGGTACGGAGTACTCGCTCGTCACCGGATACCCGAGGTAGGACCGCTCCCAGCCGAGTTTCGCCCAGTGCGCGCGAATCGCGCCGTACACGGCGTGAGCGCCCGTGCGTGGCGTCCAGTACACGGACCCGCCCTTGGTGAAGTGGTTGTACCTGCCGACGCCGTCGGGTGTCCTGCTCTCATCGGTGGTCGGGTACCCCAACGGCCCCCGCTCCCAGTTCATCGCGGCCCACCGCTTGCGTATCTCGCCCCAGATGGCGTTGGCACCGGTTCGCGGGGTCCAGTAGATCGACACGGTGCGCGTGTACGACGTGCCGAGGAAGTGGTTGAACCTCCCCTCGCCGTCGGGCGTCACGGTCTGGTCGGTGCTGGGCGGCCCGAACCGCTCGTGCCCGCCCAACGCGACGTACTTCTCCGCGATCGGGCCGTGCACCTCGTGCGTGCCCGTGCGTGCCGACCAGTACAGCCGCCCGTTGACGTGCTCGCGGTAGTACATTCCGCCGTCGACCACCACCGGCCCCGTCGGCGGGCCCAGCACCTCCCGCAGCTCCGGTTCCGCGTCGTACCGCTGTTCCACGGGAGTCACGTAGACGGCGCTGATCGTGAAGTCCTCGTCGGGCATCGTGATCGTGCGCGTGCGTTCGGTGACACCGTCGTCCCAGCCGGAGAACACCGACACGCCGTCGGCCGCTGTCCGCGCGGCCGACAGCCCCACGGTGGCCCCCGCGGTCACCATGGCCGTTCCGCCCCTGCCGTTCGACGTGTCGCCGTCGCCCTCGCTGGTGATCTCCACGGCGGCGGGGACGTTGCTCGCCAGGGTCAGGCGGTGCTCCCTCGGCAGCGCCTTGTAGGTGTAGCTGCTCTGCACCCCCTCGCTGTCGGTGGCCGTCGCCGTCAGCTCCATGTGGGAGTCGGGGTGGTCGGTGAACGGGACGGAGAACACCATGCCCTCGCCCGACTCCGTCGGATGCGCGTGACACGTCTCCTGTTCCGGGCAGTGCACCACCGTGGCCTGCCACCGCACGTCGAGGACCCCGTCCTCGGCGTCGGTCGCCATCGCGCTCACCGTCACCCACTCGCCCACCGCGTACGTGTGGTCCTCCCGCGTCTCCGCCCGCAGCACCGGAGTGTGGTTGCCGGGTACCACGGTGACCTCCGTCGTGCCCTCGGCTCCCGCGGTGTCGGTGACCGTGAGCCGCGCCGTGTACCGTTCCTCGGCCTCCCCGTAGGTGTGCTCCACACGCGCGCCGGTGGCGGTGTTGCCGTCACCGAAGTCCCACTCGTACGTCAGGGGATCGCCGTCGAAGTCGAACGACTCCGAGCCGTCGAACGACACCGTGCGGGTCTCCGGGTCGGTCTCCACGGAGACGCGCGCGACGGGCTCCTGGTTACCCGCCGCGTATACGAGGCGCTTCAGCTTCCCCGACGCGATGTCGGCGAACACGATGTCGCCGCCCGCGGCGGTACCGAACTTCACGGGCCGTCCCACGTTCGTGCCCAGCGGCGGACTCTGCGGGGCCTGCGTCAACCTGCCCTGCTCGTCGTAGCGAAGCGACCACAGCTTCTGATGGGTGTAGTCGCCGAAGAAGTACGCGCCCCGGTACTCCTTCGGATAGGTCGATCCCGTGTAGACGACCCCGCCGGTGACGCTGTTGGCGTTGTCGACCCCCTTGCCGTGGCGGAACTTCACCAGCGGGGGCGTGTTGGGCGCGTGGTCGCACTCGGGCAGTTCGCGATAGCCGGGAGTGGGTTCGGTGCCTTCCCAGCACGGCCAGCCGTAGTCGCGCCCCGGCTGCACGAGGTTGACCTCCTCCCACCGGTTCCACCCGACGTCGCCGACGATGGGCAGGCCCGTGCGCGGATCGAGGGAGAGCCGGAACGGGCTCCGGAACCCACTGGCGAAAATCTTGCTACGGGCGGAGTCCGGGGCCGACGGATCGTAGAAGGGATTGCTCTCGACGCCGTGGCCATCGGCGGTGAGGTGCAAGATCTTGCCCTGCAACGCGTGGGGCTTCTGGGCCCGTAGCGCGAGGCGATCGGTCTCGGTGTAGCTCGCGACGTCGCCGACCGACACCCAGATGGTGCCGTCGTCGTCGGGCACGATCCCGGTGATGCCGTGCACGTTCGCGTCACCGGGCAGGCGGAGCAGTTCGGTCTCGCCGGTCAGGCCCGTGGGCTCGTCCGCCCCCGTGACCTCCCAACGCGCGAGCGTCAGGTCGTAGGAGCCACCGCCGGTGGGCACCGAGCGGGCGAGGTAGACGTGACGGGTGGTCTCGTAGTCGGACGCGACCGCGAGCCCCACGAGCCCCATGTCCTGCTGGGACTCGACCGCGAGGCTGCGCAGAGTCCGCGAGCGGCCGTCGGGGGAGACCCACGCGACCGTGCCGGTCTTGCCCGTGGTGAGCACGCTCCCGTCGGGGAGATAGGCGAAGTCGGTCAGGTCCCCCGGCGACTGTCCGCTCGGTAGTTCCTTCAACGAGAAGCCCTCGGGCAGGCGCGGCTCCTCCGCCGACGCCCTGCCCTCCCCGGTCACCCCGAGCGCGGTGGTGAGGCCGGTTGCCAACAGCAACGCGGTGACGACGGCGGCCGGGCGCACGAACAGACGGTTCCCAACAGACCACATACCGTCACCTTCGACGGCAACGGCACGGCCGTTTCCGCTGACACGCCGATCGTGTTATCCGCGCCCCGGTCCGGGTGAACACGGCTACCCCTTCGAGCGACGGGGAACCAGCCGAAAGAAGAAGCCGGGCGACCCACAAGGGATCGCCCGGCTTCTCGTGGCGGTAGCGGTGGGATTTGAACCCACGGACGGTTGCCCGTCACACGATTTCGAGTCGTGCTCCTTCGGCCGCTCGGACACGCTACCGCCGAATACGGTACCGCACGGCCCTCTCCCGATCTTCGACGGGGTCCGCCGAGGAATCTCGTTCCTGGTCAGCCCGGTCCCGGTGTTCGGAGAAGAAGTCGTTCAACAACGCCGAGCACTCGGCCTCCAACACCCCGCCGAGCACCTCCGGCCGGTGATTGAGTCGCCGATCCCGCACGACGTCCCACAGCGAACCGACCGCACCCGTCCTCGGCTCCCACGCGCCGAACACGACCCGCGCCACCCGAGCCAGGACGAGCGCCCCCGCGCACATCGTGCAGGGCTCCACCGTGACGGCGAGCGTGCATCCCTCCAGTCGCCACCCGTCGCCGTGGACCCGCGCCGCCTCTCGCAGCGCCAGCACCTCCGCGTGCGCGGTGGGGTCGCCCAGTGCCTCCCGAGCGTTGTGCGCACCGGCCAGCAGCCGCCCGTCCGGCGCGAACACCGCGGCGCCGATGGGGACGTCGGCCGTGCCCCGTGCGCGCTCGGCGTAGTCGAGTGCCACGCGCACGGCGTCGAGATCGGTGCGGTCGGGGATCACAGCTCGTCGAGCACCGCCGTGTACTGCTCCGCGAACCCGCACCGCTGCGCGATCATCTGCAACTGCTCGTCGGGGTAGAGCTCGACCTCGTTGACGATGACCTCCAGTTCGGCCTCCGGCATCCCGAGGTCGGCCAGGATCTCCAGGTCACCGGCGGGCCACACGGCGTCGTCGTCGTCATCGGGCGCATCGGCCCGCAGCAGGTCGAGCACGTCGGCCGCGATGTCGTAGTCCAGCGCGGCCGCCGCGTCGGAGAGCAGCAGCGACACCCCGCCGAGGGTGGGGCGGACGATAACGAAGAACTCGTCGTCCACCGCGAGCAACCCGAACACCGCGCCGGTCGACCGCAGCTTGCGCAGTTCGGTGATGGCGGTGTCCAGCTCGGTGAGCGCCGCGTCGTCGAGTCGACCGCAACGCCACCGACCGTCCTCCCTGACGACGGCCACCGCGAACCCCGTGACCGGCTCCTTCACCGCCATGAGTCCACCGTATACCGAGTCGGGCTTGTTAGGACCGACAAGACGACCGGCGAACGACCCGGCCCGCCATGTCAGGATCGAACCATGACCGGACCGACCGACCTGCCCTCCCTGCCCGACGCCCGCTTCGCCGGGCTCCTCGACGAAGCACGGGCCCTCCAGCCGAGCACCGTCGCGCTGCGACGCGCCATCCACCGCCATCCCGAGGTGGGGCTGCAGTTGCCCAAGACCCAGCAGGCGGTGCTCGACGCGCTCGCCGAACTGCCGATCGAGACCACGCTGGGCACCACCACCACGTCCGTCACCGGCGTGCTGCGGGGCGCCGAACCGGGCCCCGCCGTGCTGCTGCGGGCCGACATGGACGCGCTTCCGATGCCCGAGGACACCGGCCTGGAGTACGCCTCCGAGGTGGAGGGCGTCATGCACGCGTGCGGCCACGACACCCACGTGGCGATGCTGGTGGGAGCCGCCCGGCTGCTGGCCGAGCACGCCGACGAGCTGGCGGGCTCGGTGGTGTTCATGTTCCAGCCGGGCGAGGAAGGCCACCACGGTGCCCGGCACATGATCCACGAAGGCGTGCTCGACGCGGCCGGCACCAGGGTGCGCAGCGCCTTCGCCCTCCACACCTTCGCCAACCTGCCGACGGGGGTGATCGCTACGCGGTCGGGGCCGGTGATGGCCTCCGCGGACAGCTTCACGGTTCAGCTCATCGGCAAGGGCGGACACGGCTCGATGCCGCACAACTCGGTGGACCCGATCCCCGCGGCGGCCGAGATCGTCACGGCACTGCAGACCCGCGTGACGCGGACCGTCGACGTGTTCGACCCCGCGGTCGTCACCGTCACCCGGATCGCGGGCGGTACGACCGACAACGTGATCCCCGAGTCCGCCGAGCTCGAAGGCACCATCCGGACCCTGTCCGAACGCACCCGTTCGCACCTGCGAGCGGAAGTACCCAGGGTGAGCGAGCGCATCGGCGAGGCCCACGGCTGCCGGGTGGTGGCGGACCTGCGGCCCGGCTTCCCCGTCACGGTCACCGACGAGACCGAGACCCAACGGGTACTCGACCTTGCCGCCGAGGTCCTGGGGGTCGAGCGCTCGCGGCGGATGCCGAACCCGATCATGGGCGCGGAGGACTTCTCCTACGTGCTGCAGCGTGTTCCCGGCGCGTTCGCGTTCCTCGGAGCGTGCCCGCCGGACGTCGACCCGGCCGAGGCGGCGTCCAACCACTCCAACCGGGTGCGCTACGACGAGGAGGCCCTGGCCTACGGCGTGGCCATGTACGCCGCCTACGCACTGGACAGCCTGCGTAGGTGACACCTCGGATGGCGAAGGAGACCGCGGGCGGACGGGAGGCATCGTGCGTGACGTGTGTGTGATCGGACTCGGGTTGATCGGCGGGTCGGTGCTGCGGGCCGCCGTCTCCTCGGGCAGGACCGCGTGGGGCGCCACGGCGTCCACATCGGATGCCGACGCCGCCGTGGCCGACGGCTACGACGCGAGCACCGCCGTGGAGGACGCGTTGCGCAGGGCCGCCTCCCGCGAGGCCGTCGTGGTGCTCGCCGTTCCGCTCACCTCGCTGGAATCGGTGCTCTCCCTCGTCGAGCGGCACGCTCCGGGCTGCCTGCTCACCGACGTGACGAGCGTGAAGGCGCCGGTGCGGGAGGCGGTGCGAGCGGTGGCACCGTCGGTGACGTTCGTGGGCGGCCACCCGATGGCCGGGACGGCCGAGTCCGGATGGCGGGCGGCGACGGCGGAGTTGTTCGAAAGCGCCACCTGGGTGACCACCGTGGAACCCGCCACCGACCTCGCGGCCTGGCGGGAGGTGGCGACCCTGGCCGTCGACCTCGGTGCGCGCGTCGTGCCGCTGAACGCCGAGGTCCACGACGAGACGGTGGCCCGCGTCTCGCACCTGCCGCACCTGCTCGCGGCGGTCCTGGCGACGGTCGGCGCGGCGGG
>NZ_CM001485.1 GCF_000243395.2 Saccharomonospora glauca K62
AAAACCTCTTATACGCAACCTTATAAGAGGTTCAGACCGGGGGCGTGGCCCGTCCAGTCGCGGTGTCAGGATCACCTGACACCGCGACTTGTCACGACAACGCCCGTTGTCGACCACACTCCCGTGTAGATCGAGGCTCCGATTTGCCCACAGGGACACGAACTCAATCCGGCTCGATCAAATACACGCAGAGACCTTCAGGGCCGTCAGAAACGATCTGAGGGCAATTTTCCGGCGTTTCGAGGGTTACGGGGGGCGTAAGACGTCCAGGCAGCGCTGCATGGCGGGTCAACCCTTGCGTCCACTCCATCCGGACTCACTCATTGGTGAGAGTCCTGGGTTACACCCTTTGCAACGTGCGCTTGTGCTCCGTTAGCCTAGGAGCCAGGAGGAGACTCCTGTGAGCCTTAGACCCCGCCCGAGAGCGGGGTCTTCGTGCGTCTGGGGTCAGTGGGGCGGACTCCATGTACGAAAATAGTGGATACGACCGGCCAGCCGTTCCCATAACCGTGTGTTCGCCCGGATCGCGCGAGGGTCGCCGTCGACCTTGGTCGAGATGCGGTGGCGCAGAAACGCCACCAGATCACTAGCTTGCACCAGCCGACTGGACAGAGACGGCGCGAAATGGAGGGTATCCACGACGCGGGTGATTCTTCGGTCGCGCCACCCTCCCGTGCCGAACTGTCGGTAGCCGGTGAGGTCGGCTCGGTACTGACTTTGCTGGGAGTTCTGGCCGGGTTCGTCGGCGATGACCAGAGCGTATTCGCCGCGGTCGCTGGCGTATTCGTCGATATCCTCCAAGACCCAGCGCATCAGCAGTGCGTGCGGGTGCTGGGTGTGCAGCTGGCTAACGGGATAGATACCCCGACCTCGCCGGGAACGGCGTGAACGGGCGGATGCTGCTGGATCAGGCCTCGCACGTGGGGTTGCAGGTCCCTGTGGGCGCGGCGATCACTGTGGCGCTGTCCCAGTAGGCCACGCCGCTGCCATTGACCCCCTATGAAAACAAAACGAAAGGGAAGTGAAATGAAGCTCATTAACATGACCCCTCACCCGGTGCGGATCTACGGGGCGGGCACGCCCGACCGGGTCGAGGACCCGGACGACGGCGTGGTGAGAGTCCTGGAGCCGTCGGGCGAGTTCGCCCGACTTTCCGAGTCGGTCCTCGGCGAGGACACAGTCCTCGACGAGGAGGGCGCGGAGATCCCGGTGTCCCTCGTCTCCTACGCGGAGGTGGAGGGACTTCCGGAGCCCCAGGAGGGGGTCGCGTATGTCGTCCCCGTGATGACGGCTCTGGCCGCGGCGGGGCGAACCGACCTGCTCGTGCCGTACGAGCAGGTGCGTAACCAGGAGGGGACCGTGGTGGGGTGCCGCCGTCTCGGTCGGGTTGCTCGTTAGACCCTCGCCCGCTGGGGGTTCGGCCTGTCGGCCGGGCCCCCAGCCGCGGGGGCGAGTCGCTGTATCCCAGGGATGTCGTCGTGGAGGCGCTCCGCCGTCGTCCCGGCCAGGCGCCCGCACCGATCTAGCCGCCGACGAATGACCAACCAGCAACACTAAACCCACCCGTCAAGCAGGGGCCGATCATCCGGCCCCTGCTTTATTGCCTCCCATTCTGGGTCGCTCTCGGGGAGGGAGGCCGGGTCTTGCTCCGGTTGATGCGCGGCGGTATCGTGCCTCGCATCATCGGCCCCGCGCCCTGCGTGCGCGGTGATTTCCCCACGCATGTGGGTGGTTGGCCCCGCGTCTGCGGGGATAGACCGATGAAACGCGTGTAGTACGGAAGGCCCCCGGCGAACCCGTCGGGGGCCTTCTCTATGGGGGGGCTTGGTTTTCGTCTGCTGGCGTGGTACGACCTCGACTGGTGGTGGATTTCACCGCTAGTCAACGCTCTTTGCCCGGACACCAGGAAAATCGAGCGAGCCAAACAGCTCGGGGCGCTCGTGTGGAACCGAGAGATCAGGTTCTACGACTACACCCAGCCTCGCGGGGTGATCGCTACGCAAATCTCCGACGAGATCGACGGGCAGCCACCGCTACCGGGGATCATGGACACGCTCACCGGAGGACCCCCCTGACCTGCGCAGACGGAGAACCGAAACAGAAAACGACCCGGCGGTAGAGCGATGCCGCCGGGTCAATGAGCGAATTAGTGCATTAGATGCGGCAACGGTGTTGCCCTTACCGGGGAAGGGTACCACCCCGAACATCACACCAGGCACGGGCTCACCGTCAAAGTCGACACAAAAAACTTGCCCCCACCCTTGAACTTTCGGGTGGGGGCAAGTATTGTTGGGGTTGTCACGGAGCCCAACACAGAAAGGGTACGAGAGGATGTCCATCCAGATCATCAAGGCAAGCCGGGAAAGCGAGCTGTTCTTCGAGATGGACAACGGGGCGGCCCCGACCTATCTGGAGGTCGACCTCCCCGGTCGGGAGGTGTCCGTCGGCTACCACGCTGGCAGCGGTACGCCGGGCCGGGTCTGGCACGGGTACACCCGCCGCTACGACATCCCCCTGTTGACCGCAGATGCGGCCAACAGGTTGATGGAGCGGATCGCTCCGCTGGCGGAGCGAATGTGCGTCGACTGGAGCGAGGAGATCGGCCGGTCCGGGCGTGCCGAGGCCGTGCTCGGCGCCGATGGGCGCGCCGCCGAGGCCGAGCTGATCGCGGCGCTGCCGGACGAGAACACGGTGGACCCCGAGGACGTGATCGACGTCTGGGACGCGGCGAACTTGTTCGTCGGCAATGAGGCCGAGGAGTACGGGATCACCGCCGACACCAGCGACGCGGAGCTGGAGCGGATCGCCACCCAGATGCTGGACGAGGTGCGCTCCAGCTCGGCGAGCGGTGTGGTCGTCGCTCCGGGGCTGACGGACTACCTGCGCGACCTGCGTGACGAGCTGGTCGAGCAGGACTGAACCCACCCACCGAGCAGGGGGTCGATCATCCGGCCCCCTGCTTTTGTCGTATCGGAGTTGCCATGACAGGGTCTTCTTTGCGGGAGCAGTTCGAGCAGCTCACCGCCGAAATCGACCGGCTGCGCACACGCGCGGCGGAGCTAGCGGATCAACGCGCCCGGCTAATCGCTGAGGAGGTGGCCCGGCGGGGCCGTGGCGGGGCTCGCACCCTAGCCAACGAACTAGGTGTGCACGAGGCCAGAGTTTCCCAACTGGTAGCCCGCGCCCGGAAGGGGAGGGCGGAGTGAACCCTCGGAATCTGCCGCGCCTGCGGGATGGTCTGGTGCGGCACCTCACCAACCCCGACGCGCCGGTGCGAACGAACACCGGGGCCGAAAACCAGGAGGCCCTGGACGGGCTTACCCGCAACGCCCAGGAAGCCCGCCTGTTTTGGGCGTCCGAGGACATGACCGCCCTGGCCGTGTCGGCGGGCCGCCAGCTGGACGACGCCTACTGGGGTGCGGAAGCCCGGCCCGCCCCGGCCGGGTTGATCCTGTTCGACGGTGGAGTCGGCGCCATCGAGGCCGGCGCGGGCGCTCGCAGGGTGGAGATTCCCGTCGAGGCGTGTGCGTGGGGGCCGCACCCCCAGGGGTGCCTGCTGTGGCTGCTGATCTCCCGGCAACGCCTGCAACACGAGAGCGGCCCCGACGTCGAACTCATCGTCGAGCAGACCCCGCCGCTGATCCCGATCTGGGGGACCGTGCTCGACGCCGCCGAGCCCGTGCCCATGACCGAGATCGACCCGGAAAAGCGGACGGTGGTGGCCGCGCTCGCGGCCGCCTGGCTGCTGATGGCCCAGCCGACGCTGGTTGAGACCGGTCGGGAACGAGCGCCCGGCAGGGTGCGCCGCTCGTACGCCCGCGCGGGCCGGCCCGAACCGGAGATCACGCTGGTGCACCTGCGACGCCAATACGGCGACCACAGCAGCCCCTCTCCTAGTCCCGAATCCGGGGGCCGCTACAGGTATCGGTGGGTGGTGTCCGGGCACTGGCGCAACCAACCCTACGGGCCCGGACACTCTCGACGCCGTAGGCAGTGGATACCCGCCTACATCAAAGGCCCTGACGGCGCGCCGATACTGGCGCGTGAGCGGGTCAACGTCTGGCGCCGATAACCCCGCCGCTAGCGGAGTTGTGGCATGCAAGGGAGATCACGTGCCATGTTCGACCACACGTTCGATGTCAAGATTTCCTGACGCGGGAAACGTCAAGGTTCCTTGACAATACGTGCGTGTCAGGAAATCCTGACACCATGACGACCACGGACTCCTACCACCCGCCCCTGACCACCCAGCTCGGTCGGCAGTACCTGGCCGCCGGCGCCGACGTCGACCGCCTGCTCGATAGCGACCTCGACTCCGACTGGCTGCTGGTCCTGGAGACCTACCGCGAGCGCAAGCTGCTCCGCTACCGGCTGGACCGCGCCGCCGAGGACTCGGAGAAGGTCGCGAAGCTGACGGCGGAGCGGGCCGAGCTCGCCGAGGTCAGCGCCCTGCACGCCCTGCGCGCCACCAAACAGCTACTCGACGGACTGCTGGACCAACGCCGACGGCTGATGATCGACGCCCGCGACGAGGGCGCCTCCTGGGCCGACATCGGCGCCGCCCTCGACGTCTCCCGCCAAGCCGCCCATGAGCTGTACCACCGCCAGATCAAAAACCCCTGGACCGCCACCCGTGTCAGGAAACCCTGACACCTGCTTCTCGGTGTCGCCAGGAGTTCGGTGACCACGGTCGGCGGCTCGCCCGGCGACACCACGTAGAGGTAACACCGCGTGCAGGTGGGTTTGGTGATCAGTGCGTCCAGTCGGTACTGCAACCGGTCAGCGCAGGATGTAGCACGCTCGCCGACGGAAAGCGTCCAGGCGAGCACAGTACGTTTAGGTTCGTGGAAGCGCGGCCGGGCAAGGCTGTGAACTGGGTGGAGCGCGAAGGTGGTGCGGTGTGCTGCTGTGCTATGTCGACGAGAGTTACAGTCGCGAGCACTACTACATCGCCGCTCTGGTATGTCCCGATCACCAAGCTTTGTCTTTGGGAGTCGCGCTCGACGAGGTCGTGCAGCAAGCCGCCAGTACCTACCCTGGGATCGACCCGGCTGCGGAACTGCATGGCTACGACATCTTCCAGGGCAAAAACGCCTGGGAGCCGTTGGAGAAGATGCCGCGTGCCCGTGTCCAGGTGTACGACCGTGCCTTACGGGCGATCGCTGCCCACGAGGTCGCGATCATCATCCGTGGAAGCCCCCCTTGCCGGTGCCGTGCGCGAAACGGCGGAGCAGCCTGCCGTCGTCGATGGCGGCGTGGGCGATGGTCTCCACCACAGCAGCGGCGAGCTGTGCGCGTGCGGGCACCCGGAGCCCGGCGACCCGGTAGGCGAGAGCACGAGTGACGGCCTGCGTGATGCCGTAGCTCACCGCGTGGTTGGCGAGCGCGCGGCGCCCTTCGCCTGTGTGCTGCTGCTTGCGCTGTGCGTCACAGTCGCGCTGGACGAGGTAGTCGCCGATATGGTGGCCGGCCTGCCCGGCGAGCCACGCGATAGCGAGGACGGCGGCCCGGCGAATCGAGTGGTGCATGATGAGGTTCTCCTGTTCTGCGTTCTCGTGGAATCAGGGGATGAACCCCCGGCGAGGGGCGCGTGCTTGGTCGTGCGGAGCCCCTCGCCGGGCGTTTCACTTTGAGGCTGCGGCGAGGGTCGCGTAGACGCCCGCGATACGGGCGTACAGCTCGCCGAGCCGCAGACACGTTTCCCGCGTCGCCAACAAGCGCTGCCTGGCCATTTCGTCGGCCTCTCGGCTCGACGCGTTGTGGGCCTCCATCGCCTGTTGGCCTAGCGCGTGGGCCTGCCGAGCGTGGGAGTTGACCAGGTCGAGCACGCTGTCCAAGTCGATGGCCATGGGAGTTCCTCCTGTTCGTGTGGTTGGTGTAGACCGGTCGGCCCCCGCACCCCCACCCGTCGTGTGGTGGGGGACGGGCACCAACCGGCTCAGGCCAAGAGGGGAGCGCAGACACGGTGTGCGTTCCGGTGCGTTGTAGTCAGGTGTCCCGATGCTCTCGGCGGATTTGATGCACGCGGGACACGGAGATGCCGAGCTCGACGGCGATGACCTCGGCACGGAGTCCGGCGGCGTAACCCTCCTCAATCGCATGCGGGGTGAGTGCGGCGATCTCCCGGTCGAGTTCCTCCCGTTGGCGGCGTAGTTCCCCGACTCGGGTGAGGGTCGGTGTGTTGTCGTTCATACACGCAATGTATCCGCTTGTGTACCGACTACACAATGCACTATTCGAGTGAATGGACTGGTCAGAGCCTCCTCGCGCGCGTACGCGAGGCCGCGCACCTGCGCGCGAACCACCACTACACCCACCGCGCACGCGACACTGGGCACGCAACCAACCCCACCACCACTCTGGGAGGACACGGTGCCCACACCCGTCGACCCCGCAGCGTTCGCCCGATCCCAACGCCTCGCGTTCGACGGCCACAACCTCCACATCGGGAGCTCGTCGGTGGTGCACGCGGTGGACTGGCTGCCATGGGTCGATGACCACAAACTGCCCGCCCCCGCGTGTCGCCAGGGGTTCGCCGGCCACGGCGCCCAAGGGGAACTGCGGCCGACTCGACACCCGGTGTCGTGCCGCCGGTGTCGACGACTCCGCGGACTCGAAGGACCCACCTCGACCCAGGCGGAGGAGCTGACGTTGTGGTGACGGGCTCCTTGCTCGCGTACGCGCGTGTGCGCGGCCGCTCTGCTGCGCTCCCTCGCGGCCTCGTGGCAGCGGGGCAGCGAACAAGAGTCCGCGCGTGCGCGAGGTCGCGCGTTCTCGCTACCTCGTGAACGGTCGGTTGCTCGACCTCGTGAACTCACGATCACGAGATACCGCGACCACCCGGCCCACTAGTCGCGAGATCGCGAGGTCACGAGCTCTTGCGGTCACAATTCCTCGCGCCCTCTTGGACGGGTGACCCCGACTCCACGCGGCCCCGAGACCACAAGAGCGTGCTACCGATCAGCCTCGTGACCCCGCAGCCTCGTCACCGCTCGACCCCGAGTGCGAGACTCCCTGGCACCAACCACCAACTCAGGGAGGCACCCGGATGGCATCAGCGAGGGTCGCCGCCGTCGCCATGCAGAAAGGCGGCGTCGGAAAGACCACCTCAACGATCAACCTCGCCCGAGCAGCGGCGGTCTACCACCAGGCGCGCGTCCTCGTCGTCGACTTCGACCCGCAGGGCAACTGCACGTCGACGTTGGCGGCCGACGAGCTCGACCCCGAAGGGCTCACCGTGGCCGACACGGTGCTGCCAGACACCGACGTCACGATGGCCGATGTGGTGGTGCCGACCATCTGGGACGGCGTCGACCTCGCCCCAGCCGGGGAAACCCTCGCCACCGCAGAAGCCCGGATCGCTGCGAGCACCGCCGGCCGCGAACACCGACTGCGGAAATCTCTCGCGCCCATGCTCGACCGCTACGACCTGGTGCTCATCGACAACGCCCCGGCACTCGGTTTGTTGCTGGTCAACGCGCTCACGGCTGCTGACGTCGCCGTGCTCGTCGCCGAAGCTGACCAGTGGAGCGCGGACGGACTCGCTTTGCTGCGCAAGACCGTCGGCATGGTCAGCGAGTACGCCAACCCGACCTTGCGGGTGGCTGGAGTGATGATCAACCGGTGGCGAAACACGTCCACGGCCACGGAGTTGGCCGACGAGATCGCCGCGGGGGTCGAAGCGCACTTCCCCGGCACTGAGGTATGGCTCGACCGGCGGGTGCCGCTGTGGCAACCGATCGTGGATTACATGCAGGCCGGGCGTGGCCTGGACGAGGGTCCGGCGCGGTTGCGGTTACTGGCGGAGACGACGTATCAGCCGATCGCTGGTGAGTTGTTGGGTGTGGACGTGGAGGTGGGCGCGTGAGCAGGCCAGAGAGGCGAAAGAAGAGTTCGTTGGCGGGGGCGCATCCTGCGAAGCCCGCCACGGTCGCGCCTGTGGTGGCGCAGGCTCCGGCCCCAGCGTCTGAGAGTGCGGGAGTAATGGCGGACGCGCGTACGGACGTCCAGACGGGTGTCCAGACAGGCGTACGCGCGGACGTGCGAGCGCGGAGGTCGGACCCGGAGCGGGAGCAGCGGGCACGGGCTCGAACCGAGGTGGAGCGGGCGGCATTGGCGTGGGGTGCGGCGCGCCGGAAGCTCGGGCAGCGGGAAGCGGCGTGGCTGGAGACGTTGGCTCGTGCGCGGGAGTTGGGCGAGCTGCCGGGTGTGTTGCACGGGTTCGTGCTTGACGCGGCACGGCGCGCGGGCATCGATCCGGGTGAGGTACCGGCGGAGGTGTGGCGGGCGGCGGGTCTGGACCACCCCTGACACGAAAAGGACCCCTGAGAGCGTTTCTGCGCTCCCAGGGGTCCAGTCCTACGCGAGGGAGGCTGTTCGGCCGTCTACGGGCGAATCAGACGGCGGGAAACGGCATCCTCGCGTGGGGTTCTCAGTCCACGAACCTCGCGAACTGAAGTTGCCGCGTGGCCGCAACCGTCCCAGTCTCCCCGTGGATGTTCTTCGCGACGTGCAACTCCACCTCGAACTCGTCACCAGGGAACCCGGTGTCGTCACTAGGTCCGTCAATCAGGATCACCACGTCAGAGGACTCCTCGACCGGCGAGGACACCCACAAGTTCCACAACCCTGGACGCTCGGGAAGCTCCCGCGACAGCCGATCCAGGTGCACCGTCACCACAACCGGAACGTCCAACTCGCGGGCGAGGTACTTCAACCGCTGGGCGTTGCTGGCTTCCTCGTCTCTTCCCCCGTCACGGTCGAGGCCGACATGGTCGATGCTGTCGACCAACACCATGCCCAGCCCGGTGTCCTGCTTCATCGTCAAGCACTCGCCGAGCAGGGCCTCGAAGGACGCCTTGCGGGTGTCGCTGATCATCAGCGGCAGGTAGGACGCGCGCTCGGCTCGCTCCTGCTCGTCTGGAGTGAGCGCCATCGACTGGGCTCGCAGGTTCTCCAGCCGGATCGACGACTCAGCGGCCACCGTCCTCAAGATCGTCTCCGGGTTCGCCATCTGCATGGAGAACACCGCACACGACACGTTGCTGGCACGAGCGACGGCGCGCGCGAAGCCGAGCCCGAGCGTGGACTTGCCCGCGCTGCTGCGCCCAGCAATGGCGTACAGGCTTCCGCCGCGTAGGCCGCCGAGTAGGTTGTCCAGCCCGGTCAAGCCAGTGGTCAGCGCTGTCGTCGACGCGTTGCTGGTTTCGCTGTTCATGCTCGGCCTTCCCTCGTCGTTGTGGCGGGCGCGTGGGGTTCATCAGTCAGTTCTCGGATCACTCCCGTGCGAGGTCCTTGAACCGGCTCCAGTGCATCTGGTGCGCAACCGTCACCGTGGCCGTCTGCCCACCTCGGTTCTTCGCCACGATCAAGTCCGCTTCACCGGCGCGTGGTTCGTCTTGCGCGCCGTTGGCGTCCGGGCGGTGGATCAGGATCACCACGTCACTGTCCTGCTCAATGCTTCCGGACTCGCGCAGGTCGGCCAGCATCGGACGCTTGTCCTGACGCTGCTCGGGCCCCCGGTTCAACTGACTGATCGCCACCACGGGCACATCGAGTTCCTTGGCCAACAGCTTGAGCTGCCGCGAGAACTCGCTGACTTCCTGCTGGCGGGACTCGACCCGCTTGCCGGAGCCCATGAGCTGGAGGTAGTCCACCACGATCAACCCGAGGTCGTGACGCTTGTGCAGCCGCTTAGCCTTCGCACGGATCTCAGTCACGGTCGCCGTGGCCTCGTCGTCGATGAACAGCGGCGCTTCCTTCACCCGGCTCATACCCCGCGCCAACCGCGCCCAGTCGTGGTCGCTCAGACCATGCTCCGAGTGGATCGCGTCCAGCCGCACGCCCGACTCAGCAGCAGCCATCCGGATCATGATCTCCATCCGGGACATCTCCAGCGAAAAGATCACCGCCGGTTTCCCCTGCTCGATCGCGCACTGCCGAGCAAGTTGCACCCCCAGCACCGACTTCCCCACGCCAGGGCGGGCGGCGATCGTGATCATCTGGCCGGGGCGCAGCCCGTGCAGGACGGTGTCCAGGTCCATGATCCCCGTACCGATCCCCGTCTCCTGGGACCCGGACTGGAACTTCTCGATCTCGGCGTACATCTCGTCGATCAAGTCCCCGGCCCGCACGATTTCGCTGTTAGCGGTCTTAACATTTGCAGCCTGGTCCAGCTCTTCCTGAGCGCGAGCGAGAGCGGTAGCGATTTCCTCCCCGCTGGCGTTCTGGCCGTACTGGACGATGCGGTGACCAGCCTCGATGAGGCGACGCTGTGCCGCCTTCTCCTGCACGATCCGTGCGTAGTAGGACACGTTCGCGGCCGTGGGCACCGCAGCAATTAGCGTATGCAGATACGGGCCGCCACCAACGCGAGTGAACTCGCCGCGGCGAGTCAATTCGTCCCCGACCGCCACCGCGTCGATCGGGCAGTTGCGGTGATACAGGCCCACGATCGCGGCGAAGATGGCCTGGTGTTGCGGCCGGTAGAAGTCCTCGACGCGCACTACCTCGACCACGTCAGCGATCGCGGTCTCCGAGAGCATCATGCCGCCGAGAACCGAGCGCTCAGCGTCCTCGGAGTAGATGATCTGGTCGTGGACATCGGTCCGGTCCATCATGGGAGATGACATCGTTTCTTCCTTTGCGGTGTCACGCCCGGCCGGGGCTGTAGGAGGGTCCGGCCGGGCTCTTTTGTCAAAGGGGCGGAAAAATCAAGCGACCTGGGAACGGCACGCCGTGCACTCGACTTCGTCGCCGTCCTCAGTGATGAGGTAGCGGAAGGACCATGGGTCGCCTTCCCGAGCACCGCACCTGCTGCAAGCAGGAAGCACGGGCGTCGAGGTCGAGGGTGCCTCGGACTCGGGCACCGCACGAACGGTCTCGGGCACGGCAGCTTTGCGGGTGACTGCGGCAACGAGTTCGGGATCGTCCTCGAACACCAGGTTCTCAGCGGGGTCAGGCTCGTGCGCGATCTCGGCGGCGCGCGCGCGGAATGCCGTCAGCACGTAGGCCACAGGGTTGCGCTTCGCCTCCCGGACCTTTCGGGCGGCGTACCAGCGCACCTGGTCCAGCGTCGCCCCGTATCGGGTCATCGCCGCGCGAGCGAGATCCACCAGTTCCCCGAATTCTTTCGGGGTCGGGGCAGCCTTGGCGGAGTTCCACCCCACCGTGCGCAGCGCGTCCCTGACGTCCTCGCGACTCACCGTGGTACGGCTGGGGCGCAGCTCGGTGACGGTCGCAGGCTCGGCACCGACCGCGCGAACCGGGCCCTCCGTGTGGAGGCGGCCCACCTCGCTACGCCGGATCGTCACACGGCCCGCACGTGGTTTCCGGCCGGTCTTCTCCGCAGCCCGGTACGCCTGGTCCCGGTCCACGATGAACTGGGCACGAGCCTCGGTCGCATTGCGGGGGCCGACGTACCCGGCGGGGGGTTCCAGGCTGATCACGTAGCGCGCTGGCAGCGGAGCACCTGAGGCATCCCGTCGTTGCCGACGACGCCCGGTCTCGGGGTCTACGCCACCGTCGAAGATCGTGAGAAATCCGATCTCGATCAGCTCGTCCAGGTGCTTCTTCACCTTGTCGGCGCGGCCGAGGTCCGCATGGTAGGCGAGGTATTCGCGGTCCAGCTCGCCGCCGGCGTGGTCTCCTTGGACGTACAGCACGTTGTCGGCTAGCAGCTCCGCAATGGCTCGGGCTTCGGTGCTGATGCCCGAGTACTGCACCCAGCGCGGGGACAGCCCGACGCTTGGAGCGGTCGCTGCCTGGGTAATGAACTGCTCGTTGGAGGCCTCGTGGTCCATTCGATCCCTTTCGAGTGAGGGACCGGGGTCACACTCCTGACACGAGGTGTAGAAGACGACAGCGGCAGGCTGTATCTTGGAACCCTGACGGTCATCGTGAGACCCCCTCATACGATGAACGTCAGGCCGGGTCGGGAGTGAAACCCCGGTCGAGGTTTTGGAAGACCCCGCGTACTTGTTTGGTGACAGGGCGCGGGGCTCTTTCATGTCCGGGGTACGGGCGGGCTGCTACACCGACACCGCCTCCCCGCTCTGCTCACGGGCGCGCTTCTCAGCGAGTGCCTGCTCCGCCTCAAGCCAGGTGTCCGCCGGCACGACCGCCACGTAGGGCCGGTTGTACTTGGTCAGCATGAGAGGGGCACGGTCGGCTACAACGGCCCGCAACGTGCTCGGCCAGATCCGGGCGAACGTCTTGAGATGCATGGTCGTCGTCTCTCCTTGCCAACCTGGGGATGGTGACCGCCACCCTACGCCATGGGTTTAAACCTTCAATCACCGAGGGTCCTTACGGCGTGTCGCGCCGTGTCGACGCAAGCCGTTCGCTGCTGTCCACGCTGCGTCAAGCCTCCACCCCAGAAACGCCCTCAAATCGCCTGCGCGCCCAGTCGAGCCCCACTCTAGACACTTTGCCTGTAGGCCACCTGCGCGCGCCTCTACGGCCAATCTAGACGGCAAAGAGGGCGTCTTGCCAACGACCTCCCCGCCGCGTCGACACGCTCCGGCGTCATCTCACCACAGCCAGGCCCACCACGCACAGTCACCAAAACAGGGCTTCGCGCGGGTTTCGCACGGGGTTTCGTGACCGCCTCGACCCCTTTCGGGAAGGGTTTCGCCGGGGTGCTCCCTCGCGCGCGTACGCGCGACGCGCGTTACGCGTGAGAGCTCGGAGAGCGCGAGTCCCGCCGTCTGCGAAACCCCGCGGGGTTTCGTGACCCACTGATGATCACCGACCGTGACCAGCATCGGGACACCCGCGACAGTCTCGTGAGCGAGCAGCCCGGGGTCCCGGCTGGTAGCGACCGAAGACGGGTGAGGTTTGTGCGCTCACCGACCAGCTCGTCGTCCTTGCCCGGGGTCGCGTCGCCCGGCCCGGCGCCAGCCGGGCGGCGCGAGCCCTCCATCCATCGATCGGAAGGACTCTCATGAGAGTCCTTCCTCTCTCCGATCGAGAGTGTCCCCGGAATCCGGTGACAGTCCTGACCTGCGGAAACGTGACCTGTCACCGGATTCCGGTGACAGCCCTGCGAACCTGTCCCCGGAATCCGGTGACAGTCCTGACCTGCGGAAACGTGACCTGTCACCGGATTCCGGTGACAGCCCTGCGAACCTGTCCCCGGAATCCGGTGACAGTCCTGACCTGCGGAAACGCAAGTTGGTCTTCCTTGGCTTGATCGGGAGCCGCCTGCTCCCAAGTACGTCAAACACGCGTTTCCCGTACCAAGGCGTGTATAACGAGCTATTCGGTGGGTCGGGGTTTGCCGAACGAACCGCTCCAGGCTTTGCTCCAGACGTAGTACGCCAAGCCCTCAGGGACCGCCCAAAGACGACCCGAACGCACCTCTACGGCCAAACCAGGCCCCAAAGCGACGGGCACGTGGATGATCTCCCCAACCCACTAGCGCGATCCAACACCGCCCTGGAGCGCGCTGAAGACGCCGTGACCACCCCAGTCACGATCACATACAGTCACAAAAGCGGGGTTTCGCAGACCTTTCGCACCGCGCCGCGAAAGGTTTCGTCCAGCCTGCCCCTCGCGCGCGTACGCGCGACGCGCGTTACGCGTAGAGAGCCCAGACCGCGAGTCTCGTCGTCTGCGAAACCTCTCGGGGTTTCGTGACCGCTGACGATCACCAATCGTGACCAGCGCCTGGGAGGCCGTGATGGTCTCGTTCACGAGTGGCTGGGGTTCTTGGCTAAAGACAGCCAGGTTGGTGAGGTTCGAGCGGTTACTGACCACCCACCCGCGACCCCTCCATCAGTCGATCGGAAGGACCCTTCAAGGGTCCTTCCTTCCTTCTGATCGAAGAGGAAGGACCGCCCAGGCGTACCTAGCCTCTGACCTGCGGAAACGCGACCTTCGGGAGGGGCTACTTCCGCCCAGGCGTACCTAGCCCTCACCCCTACTTCCGCCTGGGCGTACCTAGCCTCTGACCGGCGGAAACGCGAAGCCGAGACCCCCTTGCTCGTCGGGTGATTTTTCGTCGCCGCTCCCTCAGCTCGTCGTCCTGGTCGTGGGCGTCTCGCTCGTCGACCCCATGGACGCGAGGTATCCCGTGGGTGCTCCGTGGTCTGGGGTGCGCGGGAGATTGATGGCCGGCCGGTCTCGTCGTGAGCGGGTGGTTCATGGGTCCCGCCGGTTCATGGGTCGGGGGGCGTCTGCGTCCCGCTCGCTGGCGGGTGGGACGGGTCTGTCGGTACCCGCTCATCGGGTCGGGTGTGAGTGGGTCGGCGGGTGTGGTTGAACCCGCTCATCAACCCGCTCACGGCGTTGTCGAGAACCCGCTCACGGACCCGCTCACAAGGGCACTCGCGAGACCGCTCACGAACCCACTCACGAGGCCGCTCACCAACCCGCTCATTGAGTCGTCGAAGAACCCGCTCACGGACCCGCTCATGAAACCCGCTCACACGCGCTCTGACCTGCACAATGAGCGGGTTGGACAACAGGGCATGAGCGGGTTGGTTTCGACCTCTCACAGGCCCGCTCAGGGGTCCTGCCTGGGGCATGAAAAAGGGGCCGCCCCGGAAACTCCGAGACGGCCCCAGTTTGCGTAGATCAGCGTCGGGCGTACATGAGTGCATCACGCCCGTACCACGCGAGCTCGCCCGGCTCTATTGGGCGTTTCGGAACGTTGCCATTTCCGGCTGGTCGAATAGTCAGCCCGTGTGGTGGGAGGTTCACCGTCGGGGCCACGACTTGACGAGTGAACAGAGCGCCAGAGTGGCGATGCGGCAGGTCGACCGTGCGAAGGTAAGCCCACCCCTGCTGGCGGTAGTAGTTATGCAGCCCGTGGGCGGTCTTCCATACGTCCACACGCAGCTCGCGATACTGATCAGCCACTGCGCAGTAGTGGCTGAACTCAAGTAGCAGCGCCCCGAGGCCTTCGCCTCGTCTTGCCGGACTCGTTGCCAATTTCGCCAGATACAGCGCCCGTACCTCGCGTTCCTGCTCGGTCCAGAACTCTGGGTCGCTGTGGGGGCTCATCGTGATCGTTCCGACTGCCTCGTACGTGTCTGCATCCCGCAGCAGCCACGTTGCATGACGGCGGACACTGTTCTCTATCTCGGGGCGCCACCGCTGGTAGGTAGACCACTGGTCACTCCCACGGTCCCGGAGCCACTGCACTCGCTCGTGCAGCAGCCTCATCACTGTGTCCACCTCGTGTTCGCGCGCCGTCCAGATGGTGTATCGCTTCGTCGTCATTTCTCCACCTCGTATGTGATCTCCCACCGGTCGGACGGGAACGCGGACACCATGTAGCGGATGGGCGTGCCGTCGGCGGTGTAACTGATTCGGTCATGCCGGAGGATCGGTAGGCCACTAGGGATGCCGAGATCCGTGATCTCGCGAGCTCGAGGGCGACGTGAGTGGATGCGGTCCCGGTGCCGCACCATCTCCAGGCCCAACTCGCGCAACACGTGTCGCCCGCCTCTGGAGATATTCGCGGGGTTCACCAACTTGCTGTCCCGCACGAGGGAATAGGGGAAATAGCTGTCAGCGGTGCAGTACGGGATGCCATCGATGGTGCGGATCCGGAGGCGAGCGAGCGCGAGCTGTCCGTCCTCCAGTTGCAGGGCGTTGGCCACATCGGCAGACGGTGTGATGGTCTGCACCTCGATTTGCTGCCCCGGATTACCTCCCTGTGCGCGCACCGCGTCCTCGTAGGCATCGCGTCCACGATCGTCGGACTCCCATGAGTACATCGGCAGCTCGTATCTAGGTAGGCGGAACACGCGGGTGCCACGCCTGGTGGCGGTCTGGAGGTAGCCGTCCTGGTGCAGAAGGGACAGCGCGTCCCGGATCACGGTTTTGGACACGCCGTACTGTTCTGCCAGTTCCTCTCTGGTGGGGAGAGGATCTCCGTGCTGTAGCTCGCCGGAGTCGATGCGTTCTGCCCATTCCGTGGCGATCCGGACATACGCCGGGGGCGCTCCGGCTGGTGTGGTCACTGCTGCTCACTCATCCCTTCTGCTGAGGCCCGTCGGCGGCGTAGAGACAGTATCGCCGCGTTCGACACGTTGAACGTAACCAAGTGCTTGCGTTGTACCTCACTCTGTCCTATCTTACGCATTAGACACATCTAAAGTTTCAAACGTGTAAGAGTGGTCCGATCCCGCTCGCCCCGGGTTGGCGCCCGTGCGGACCTGCTCCCACCGGGAGGTGGCAGCAGGGAGCGCCGCCGCCGAGTGTTTCGGCGAATCGCCTTGAACTCCACAGTGGACGGCACACAAGTCGCGGGCCTGCCTGCGCGCTGCCAGCACTACGGGCATCGCAGGTCAGACAAGGTCCGCGCCACGCATCACCGCAGACATGCGGTGTCTGCCGCTGGACACCAGCCCCCGCGACGTCGGGGTTCTGGTGTCGGGCGAGGGACACCGAGTCCAACAGAGAAAAAGCCCCGCCCGAGGTTGCAGCCAGAGGGGCGGGGCTGGTCACGCACTGAGAGGAGTGTGCGCTCCATGCCCACCGTACCCATCGGAGATGCCATCACAAGACGCATCGTGATTCGTCCGGCCGAGGTGCCGGCCTGTGAGCTGCCGGAGTCGGAGCCGACATTGGCCGACCTGCTCGCCATTGAGTACGGCGACGACGTGCTCGTGCAGCGCCGCATCGACCAGGCGCTGCGGCTCTCCGCGTTCGAGCACACCCACCGTGAGCTGATGGAGCTGCGGCGCCGGTACCGCGACCTCGCTGACGAGGACGAGGTCGACACGACACCGACGTTCTGGAGGGCCGCATGAGCACGCTGACCACCGCCACCGCCGACACCGAGGTCGGCAGGCGCATCCGCGCCCTGCTCGACGAGCTGTCCTTCGTGCGGTCCGAGTCTTACCGAGCGGTCCATACCGCCATCGAGGTCGAGACCGCCGAAGCGGATGTTTGGGCGGCTATCGCGGACGCCGCGACCACTCCGATACCGACGTGACCGATGCCGAACCTGCGCGCGCCGCTGACTCCCCCGACATGGCGGTAGCGCGCTGATCCCGGTCCAGCACCGGGGGGCCGCTCGCCGAGGGATCTGCCCCGCCCCGTCTGCGAGCGGTGCCCAGGCCGCTGGAACGCACGGCACCACCACTGACCCGCAATGGAAGGACACCATCACATGAGCAGCGCGACGATCCCGGAGATGCCGACACAGCGGCTGCTCTCCGGCCTGTACGTGCCCGCCGATCTGGGGGAGTCCACCGCCCCGATCGACGTGGTCGACCAACCCCAGCCCGACCCGGTACCGAGCTCGGTGCCGGACCCCGCTACAGAGCAGCCTCGACCGGAGCCGGACTTGGTGTCGGCGGCTCCGGTCGAGGTGTTCAGGCCCGAGACGCCGACCCCGGCCCCGGAGCCGGTGGCGACGTCGACCACCACCCCGCCGCCGACTCGACCGGCACCACAGCCCAAGCCGGAACCGCAGCCCCTCAAACCGCCGTCGGCGCCGATCTTCTGGGGCTCCCGAGCTCTGGAGGCGGTCTACTGGATCGCGATCCTGACCGGCGCGATCGGCCAGGTCATCTTCTTCGGTGGCTTGTTCGACCTGGGGTGGCCGGGCTACGTCGCCGCCGGGATCATCGCCACGACCGCCGAGACGATCATGATCTCCGCTGGTGACACGGCCCTGAAGTTCTTCACCAACGGCGTTCCTGGCAGGCGCTGGTGGATCTTCCTCGCGGTGTCGATCGTCGCCGCGTGCACCGCCGCCGCGTTGAACGTGACGCACTGGGTGGACAAGAACGTCTCGATGGCGGTGCTGTTCGGCGGGATCGCGATGCTCGGCTACATCCTGCACGTCACCGACGGGTTCGTGCGCGCCATCGCCTACCGCGAGGCCAAGGCCGCTTACGAGGCCGAGGTCCAGCGCCGCGAGGCAGAAGCCGCTAAGGCTGCGGCGCCGCCGAGGACCACCGCTTTGCTGCGTCCTGCAGCGTCGAAGTCGACCAAGACCAAGACCAAGACCAGCAGCAAGCGCAAGGCCGGCAAGCCGCGTCTGACGCCGGAGCAGGCCAAGGCTTGGTCCGAAGAGAACCGCAAGCCGGGCCCCTCAGCGGTGATCAACCACTTCAAGGCGCAGGGCTACGACACGCCGTCGGTGGCGACCATGCGCCGCTGGCTCAACTCCTGACCCCTCTCTCGGTGTCCCGGCACCGGGGCAGCACATCTCCTCTCCCCACTCCTGGGAGGTGTGTTGCCCAGGCCGCCGGGCCACAACAACCCGCTGACCAGCAAAGGAGGCTCCGATGGCGGGGCACCGCCGAACCCGTAAAGGTGCCCCCACTCTGCGGGAGCGGCACCACACCAACGCCAAAGCCCATCTACTCCAGCGCTTGGACACCACCACGGAACCGGTGGAGCGGCTGCGGATCGCGCTGGACTACGTCGCCGCCGCGTACAAGCGCTCCGCCCAACGAGGCCGCACAACTACCACTCACCGCACGGTCTTCGACGCCATCGAGGTCGCCGTGCGCTCTCTCATCCGCTGCGGCGACGCCCTACTCGACCCATCCCGGAAAGGACGGTGAAAACCCTTGTCCGCACTCCCCAAGCGCCTCACGGACAAGCTGGCGGGCAAGGCCACCCGCACCGAAGGTCAGGCCAAGCCCACGCATCTGCGGCCGGTCCCCGACGACGGCACCGTCCCCGGCGCCACCGAGCCCGGCCCCGCGGTGCGGCCCGCCCCGCCGAGCCTGCTCGAACGTGCCAAGGCCGAGTTCACGCCGCCGGATATCTGGTCGGTCGACAGACCAGCCCTCTCCAAGATCGTGAAATACGGCCGCTATGGCCAGCAGGTCCCCGACGAGGGCATGGCCCGCACCGCGGCGAAGGCCTGGTCGTGGTTCGCCGCGCTCAACGCCGCGGTCGCCTATGCCTGGCAGTGGGTGACCGAGCGGCCGTCCCGCACCACCATCGCCGTCGTCCTGGTGGTGCTCTCCACGCTCGTCCCCGCAGCTCGCGCCGTCCTGACGGTGCTGCTGTGGCCTGCGCACGCCGCGATCGAACTCATCACCGACCACTGATCAGGAGGTAATCATGCTCGCCACGCTCGGCAGCCTGCTCGCCGCCGTCTTCTTCTTCGTGCTCTACAGGACCACCAAGGGCCGCCGCCGCATCCCCTGGCCGGTCCCGGTGATCCTGCTGTTCCTGACCTCGACCAGCCTCGCAGTCAGCCCCCCGGTGGGCTGGTTGATGGGCAAGGTCGCCGACCTGCTCGGTTCGTTCGGACTCTCCGCCGCCGGCACCGCGGCTCTGACGATCGTGGTGCTGCTCGTGGCCCTGGTGCTCGACCTGATGGACAAGAAGCCCGACGGCGTGGCCAAGACCGCCTTGATCGTCATCCCGCTGCTCGCGGTCATCGCTTCCGGCCCGGTCGGCGACGCCGTGCGCAACGTCAACGACGGTGTCGCGCGTATGGGCACCAACGTCATCTCCACGGTCACCGGCGAATGAACACGTCAAGCGGGCTTGACAGCCCGCAGCCCCTCCACGGTTGCGCTTAGGGCGGGTTCGACTCCCGCCAGGGGCACTCGTGCACGACCTCACCGCTACCTGACATCTGCCAAGGAGTGACGATGCGATGAGCCTGGTTTTTCTTGTGATCGTCTCCGCCTACGCGTTCACCGGCCTGGTGATGGACGGCGCCGCCGCAGTGCGGGGGAAACCCCTCCCCTCGGTGCTGCGGCGGGAAGCGCGGCAACAAGCTCGTGATTACCGCCGGAAGCACCCCAGTTATCTCGGCACGATCTGGCGCAACGCACTCGACTCCTGGGCGGATGCCTCGACCCGGCGTCACAACCGCCGGATCGCCAAACGAGAGGCGCAGGAGCCGAAGAAGGCGGCTGAGTGGGTCGCCAAGCAGATCGCGAAGGAGGAACGGCGCGCCGACCGCCGGCGGCGTTTCGCCGAGCGGGTCGGCGTGCTGTGGGGCAAGGCCCGCGAAATTCCCGCGACCATCCGCGAGCGGCGCCTCGAAGACGAGGCGTGGGACGCCAACGCTCGGGTCGACGCCGAGCGTGACCCCAACGTTCCGGCCGGCCTGAAGGGGTCCGACGATCTCGACGACGAGATGGAGGGGGCGACGGTGCTGCCGTTCCGGCCCCGCGCCCACGACGACATCAGCGATGACGTCGAGGAGGCCGGCGACGACGAGGACGACTCGGGCGCCGACAGCTCGGTCGTCCACGACGGCGAGAAACCCAGCAGCGCGACGGACCCGATGCTCGACGCGGCGTTTGCCTGGGACCTCCTTACGTGTGCCTGGAGGGACGACGACGGCAGCAAGTGCCGCCAGCCCAAGGCCCCGAACTCGACCTACTGCGTGGTGCACAGGCGCCGCGCCCACGACGACATCAGCGATGCCGCCGACGAGGCCGGCGACGTGGTCGACCTCGACGCCCTTAGCGAAAAGCTGGGCAGCTCCACCACAAACCAGCCCGACACCGGGCAGGACAACCCCGCAACAAAGGAGGAAGGGAACATGTCTAACGCTGCTGGTATCTCGGGTGAGATCAACGATTTGTCGTCCGGCATCGAGTTGGCTCGGCAGATGCGCCGCTACATCACCGACTTGCAGAACACTCTGGACGCGCTCCAGGCGACCCTGACGCAGACCTCCACCGGGCTGCGGCAGGTCCCGGCCAGCCTGGAACTGGCCTCGGCCTCCTTGCAGACCCACGGCCTGAACGGGCCGGCCCTGGAGGAACTCACCGTGGCGCGGGAGCGGGCCAGCATGGTCTCCAGCGCGCTCGCCGAGGCTGTGTCTGCTCTGTCCTCGGTGCCCGACCACCTCGCGATCGCCGATGACTCGTTCTCCCGCATGGAGGGCGAGTTGAGCTCTCAGCTCGGGATCTCCGAGCAGGTCGGTGCTGCCGCCGCCCGAGGGGGGGTGGCCCGCGAGACCGACTTCTACCTGCGTGGCTGAGCTACGCGAAACAGTCCCCAACGGTTCACCCGGCAACGGGTGGGCGGGTTCGATTCCCGCCGGGGACACCACAACGTTCGTCCGACGAGACGGAGGAAGCATGATCAAGACCGATCCCGTGCCCGTCCCGATGGACGAGCACACCACCGAGTCCCCGCAAAGCTGGAGAGAGCGGCAGAAAGCTGCCGCGAAGAAGAAAGCGGCGGCGATGTGGGAGGACACGAAGAGGTCCTCCAAGAGCATCGTCTACCGCAACCGGCGGCAGCTCTACCCGCTGGCCTACACCTCCGCGACCGCAGCGGTGGGCACTACTGGTGCGCTGGTCGCCGAGTACAGCGACCTGGCCATGCCCACAGTGGTGATGGGCACCGGCGCGGTCGCCCTCACCGCGGGGTATGCCGCTCTACGCAAAATCGGGTCGAAGTTGCCCGATGGCATCCTCGGCCGATTCAAGATCGGTTTGATGGCGGGGTGCGCCTGGTGCGCCACGCTGCCGTTGACCGGCGCGGACGCCGCCACCATGTGGCTGGCTCTAGGACTGGGCACGGTGTCGCTGTCGGCGCGCTGGTGGCAGCGCATCCGTCCTGGCTACCCCTCCGGCCCTACCGTCGCCGAACCGGCGCCCGAGCCGACCCGCGACGTCGACGAGGAGATGGCTACCGCCTACGAGCTGATGCAGGTCTGGGCTGACGAGATCGGCTGCACCAACGGGGTGCTGGCCGGCACCCGACTGGACAACCCGCGCCTGTTCGAGGCCGGGGTGGTGTTCACCATCTCCCTGAAGGGAACCCGCCACAACCTCGACGCCGTGCGCAACGCGGTCGACAAGATCGCGATCGCGGTGGGCTACTGGCCCAAGGACATCTCCGTCAGCCAAGGCCCGCAGCCGCACCTGGTGGAGCTGCGGGTTGTGACCCGGCCCGACGCCATCGACGGCGGTTTCCACGGCCCCGTCATCGTCGATGACGGAAAGGGAAACGTGTGGGTTGAGATCGGCCCCTACACCGACGGCGAGGGCGTCGAGCGGTGGCACGTTTTTGAGCCCAACAGCGTGGTCGGCGGGTTCGTGCTCGGCAGCAAAGGTAGCGGCAAGTCGCGATTGATCGAACTCGTCGCGATCGCGCTGCGCAAGCTCGGGGTGGAAATCTGGTACCTCGACCCGCAGAACGGCGCGTCCTCACCCGCGCTGATCGAGACGGCGGACTGGCCGATGAAAGGCATGCACAAGGGTGGGACGCTGTTCGGCAACGTGCTGGATCTGCTGGACGCGTTGGAGGACGTGACCACCGTGCGGTCAGCAGAAAACACCGACGTGCTCAAGGTCGAGGGTTTCACTCACACCCGTGAGCGGCCGGCCATCGTGGTCATCGTCGACGAGTGCCACATGGTGTTCAACGAAAAAAACCCCCGGACCGGCAACACTTTCGGGCACGACTTCGGTGAGTTGGACCGGATCATGCGAAAGTGCGGGCTGGCCATTATCGGGGCCTCCCAGACCTACACGATGGACACCTTCGGCCAGTCCGCCGCCCTGCGCAGCGGCCTAGTCGGTGGGAACTGCGTGATCATGCGGATGCTGGAAAAATCGCACTGCGGCCTGCTGCCGGGCAACGTGCCCGCGCCGTGGGACATCCCCAAGGGTGGCGGTTACGGCTACTGCCTGGGCTCCGACCGGGACGGTGTGCTGTGGCGGTCCCGCAAACCCGACAACGTCGAGCAGTGGATGCGGGCGTACCCGCCAGCGACCCTGGACGACTTGGTGCGCAACGTCCTCGGCGAGATGTACGAGAACCGCCACGAGGCGGCCGAACAGGACTCGGCGTACATGCGGGACCTGCTGGAGAGGATGCGCACCGCCACTCCGGAGGAGGCGCGTCAAATCCGAGCTGAGATCCGACGCAGGCGAGGAGGCAAGGCCGGCGACTCGGAGCAGCCGCAGCAGGCCGGAGTCCTCGCCGTGCCCGAGCCGCCAGCGATGATCACAGCACTCAACCCCGCCCCCGCGGCGTCGGACCCGCAGGTCCCGTTGCGGGAGCTCGGCGACGGCGAGCAGCAGCTCATGGAGCTGCTCGCCGACGGCAGGGAATGGCGCACCTCGGAGATGGCCGAACGCCTCGGGGTGTCCGAGGTGACCGTCCGCAAGCGGATCAAGCGGCTGGAGTCGCGGCTGGTGCTCGTCCGTAAGGGCGTCTACCGCGCCAAACACCTGTAACAACCCACCCACACCTTAGGAGGCACAATGACCAGCTACTTCGCCGTGACCGTCGACACCAGCGCCTACCTCGGTGACACACTCCCGAACGCCGGAGGCAACTCCACCGTGCTCACCCCCACTCTGGGCGTCAGCCTCGACCCGCGCGTCCTCCCCTCACCGTGGAACCGCCGCGACAGCCGGTGCTACCACCTCGGCCGTCTCCTCGATGGCACGTACGCGCGCGTGGTACGCGTGTCCCCGATCGGTGAGGTCCGGCCCCATCGGGGGTGGGAGGACGGCACCGTGATCACGGAGAGGACTCTGCTGGAAGCGGAGGGGGGATGGAGGCTCGAGCAGTTCGAGCCTGCCGACGGGCTCCTCGGTCCGTGCGCGAACTACATCGTCGCAGCACTGAACCGTCTGCATGAGCTCACCGACCGGGAGCTAGGGGACCAGTACCTGGACGAGCTCCGGGCACTGAGCCATTTTGATTGGGTGCACGCAGAGCGGGCGTGCCTGGAGGCGCTGCGCCACCGCGGAGCCGATCCCGTCTGGTTGCGGTGTGACGCCCTGGACGGACAACCGATCCATGCACTGGCTGCTCGGGACCTGATCGGCACTGTGCCCGGCTGGGACCAGGACGCCTACGACCTGCTGTCGACCCCGTATCGGAGGTGCGTCGGTCAGCCTCTGCACCCCGACGACGAGCCGGTCCACGTACTGGCCGCGTAATGCCCTGACCGAGCGAGATCAACTCGAACCACCCGCCACGTAGATCGAAGGGGTCAAGACCCAGCGGGGTCTTGACCCCTTCTGTCGTGTCAGACACGCCGTCTGATTTGCCCGTAGACGCCCGCTGATAGTGCCGTACGTGTAAAGGGGGCTCTGAGGTCGAACGATTTCAGAGCCCCCTTTTTCGTGTTCCTAGGGTCGAACAATGCGACCCATCCAGACGGCGAACGGCTCGACCAGTGGGCGTGGCTGACGGGGTGAAACCTGCAAAAGCCCCAACCAGTCGGACGGCCGCGCTCCCACTTAGATCAGGGGCTCCGCGATGCCCCATTCGGCGTTACCGGCCTCCAAGCTCGCGGACACCGCATAGGCGCCGGAGTGGGTGAGGCGGGCGGCGTCGGCGAGGTAGCGCTGTGTGGTCGTCAGGCTGGCGTGCCCGAGGTCGTCGCGGACCTGTTCGACGCTGACGCCCATCGACACCGCGTGGACCGCGTAGAACCGCCTGCACTGGTGCGGGTGGATGCTGCCGCAGATCGGTGCGAGTTCGGCGGCCGCGCGTCGAGCGGCGGCGGTGGTGCCGTGACGTGCCGCGACACCGCACAGGCGGGAGAGGAGTTGCCGGATCTGCGCCGGGGTGAGGGGTTTGCGGGTGCGGGAGGAGAGGAACAGCGGCTCGTTCCTCGTGCTCTGACCACTGACTTGACCTGCGAGCGCGACGTCGGTTCCGGCGTCGGCCTGGTCGCGTTCGAGGAGGTAGGCGTCCACGGCCGCGAGTGCGGTGGAGGTCAGGCGCACCGTGCGGGTCTTGCCGCCCTTGCCGTGCACGGTGAGCACGCCCTCGCGTCCCTCGCGGGAGATGCTGCCTCGGGTGAGCGCGCACAGCTCGGCCGCGCGCACCCCGGTCGAGAGCAGCAGTTCCACGATCGCGATGTTGCGTGCCCGGGTCGGTCGCGGGTCCATGCGGGCGGAGGCGCGCAGGGCCATGGCCTGTTCGTAGGTCAGGGCGTGCGTCGGTGACGACGGCGACACCGTGCTGATGCCCTGTGCGCGGCGTTCGTCGGTGTCGAGCACGTCGGACATCACGATGTCGGTGAGACTGCGTTTGCGCATCTCCCGGTACCAGGCGGACACGGCCCCGGCGTAGGCCTGGATGGTGGCGTCGGTGCCGCCGTGCTCGCGGATGGTGGCCACCCACGCGCGCATCACGTCCACGGTCACGTCGGTGAGCGGGTCGAGGTCGCGAGCGAGACACCACCGAAACCAGGCGTAGGGCGGGACCGGCTTGTGGCTGCTGCTGCGGGTGTTCGGCCCGCGCCAGGTCTGGTGCTCGCGCGGGATGCCGAGCCGGGTGGCGTAGGCGGTCTTGGTGTGGTCGCTGCGGCGCGCCAGCAGCCACGACATCGTCGGGGCGGCGACGCGTTCGGTCCAGTGGTCGGCGTCGACGTGCTCGATGGTGGTTTCGGTGGGGGCCAGTGCGGTCATCGGGCGGCGCTCCATCCTGATCTCC